>PMLB01000338.1 GCA_003158735.1 Myxococcales bacterium
CCGGTGATCATCGGTGAGTTCGGCCCTGGGCGAAACATCGGGCCTTCCCCGACCAACATCACACCCCAGGCCATCATCCAGGCCGCCGAAGCACGTAACCTCGGCTGGTTGGCCTGGGCCTGGGACGACAATCCCAGCGCGGGCGACGATTGGTTCGCGCTCTCGCTCAACGGCGACTACAACTCCAGCGCCGATCTCACGACTTTCGGCAAGTCCGTCGTCGAAGGCCCTGGCTACGGCCTGCTCGCGCTCGCCAAGCCTGCGACCGCGTGGTGACCGGCCCCAGCTCAAGCCTGGTCATGGGCGGCCTTCAGGTGGCGAAACATCCCGGCGGCACAGCGAAGCAGAATCGGGCGCAGATCCTCGTGCTCGACCAGGGCGCGCGCCACGAAGTCTGCAAAGGCGCCCACCCGCGCCTCGTACAGACGCTGCCCTTGCGAAGCCTCGAAGCGCAACAGCGTCGAAACGGTGTCAAGGCGGACGGCGAACACGCGGTGACGCCTGGCTCGGCCGCCTGTCACCCGATAGGCTACGTTTCATGGCGCACATGCCGCAGCCTCTGACTGCCAACGATCTGCTGCCGGTGGGCCTGGCTGTCTCGTGAACCGGGTACCGCGCGCGGGCGTTCGCCAGTCGACGCCCGGCCGATCCGAACCCCTTCCCCTCCGGCCTCTGTGGCCTCTGTGCTCTCTCTGGTGAAAAAGCTAACTTCTTCCTACGTCGAGAATCCCGCCTTCAGGTTGTGAACCGCGTCCGGCGTCTTGTCCAGGGCTTCCCGGCGCGAGAGGCGCACCTTGCCGGATGCGCGGTCGATGCCGATTATCTTGACCAGCATCTCGTCGCCTTCCTTGCAGATGTTCCTTGCAGATGTCCTTGCCGCTTCCCGCAACAGCGTTGTACAATGTACACATGGCACGTTTCACTGCCTCGCAGGCGCGGCAAAACTTCGCACGCGTCTTGGATCAGGCTGCTGGTGGCCAGTCGGTCACGATTGAACGCGGCAAGTTGCACTTCCGCCTCGTCTTGGATGAAAAGCATCGAGCACCTCGGACAGCAAGGCCCGTCATCGAGATCCTGGATCCGGCGGTTGCGAATGGGGACTGGACCTGGCGCTACGGGAGGGCTGGTTTGTCCTTCAGGCCGCGGGCCAAGGCGTGATCCTCCTCGACACCAACGCCCTTCTCTGGGTGTACACCGGACACGCGCGCGGTCGAACGCTGGCACGCGCGAGCGGCCTCTACATTTCGCCTGTCAGCCTTCTCGAATTGGCCTTTCTGGAAGAAGCCAAGCGTATTCGCCTTGCACCCGGCGCCCGTGATGCTCTCGGCCAGGATTCGCGCTGGACCATCGACAATCCCATGTCCGTTGATCTCTTCGATGCGGCGGTCGACCTGAGTTGGACGCGCGATCCCTTCGACCGGCTGATCGTCGCCCACGCGCGGCTACGAGGCTGGCGCCTCGCCACCGGCGATCGGGTGATTCTCGCCGAACTCCCCGAGAAGTCCGTCATTGGCCTCTAGACATCGTTGCCTTCCACGTCGATGGCCACCCCCGGTCTGCGCGGTGAGCCCGCGGATGGTCTCGCCCCTGGGCCGATGAGTGTGATACCCGGCGTTCTTCAACAAAGGTTTCCAACTGTGCCCTCTGCGGTTACGAAACTTCTCGCCGCAAGCTGCCAGCCACGCACCCCGAGAAAGGGCGAATCCGCGTGCCATATCCGGGTCGGCATGGCAGCCTTGCGCCGCAGAAGTCAGTGGCATAGGGGGGATCCATGGGCGACGCCACAGGAGAGCCTGACCGACTGGTTCGGGAAGACGAAGCACTTCGAGGCCGGGTTGCAGCCCTGCACGCTGAACAAACGACCGAAGCCAAGCCCGTCGACACGCCTGAAGTCGCCGAGACAGCGGTCGAGTCGCAAGAGACGGTCGAAAGCCCCGTAGCCGGGGTTCCCATCGTCGGCATCGGCGCCTCGGCAGGGGGCCTCAAGGCCTTCGAAGCCTTCTTCTCCGGGATGCCCGCCGACCAAAACCCCGGCATGGCGTTCGTGCTGGTGCAGCACCTGGCCCCGGATCACGAGAGCATCCTCGCCGACATCCTCCAGCGCTACACCCATTTGCCGGTCTTCGAGGTCGAGGACGGAATGGTGGTACAGCCCAACTGCGCCTACATCATCCCGCCGGGACGCGACATGGCCGCCCTGCATGGCGCGTTGCATTTGCTGGAACCCCGCCAACCGCGCGGCCAGCGCATGCCGATCGACTTCTTCTTCCGCTCGCTCGCAGAGGACCAGCACGAGCGGGCCATCGGCATCGTGCTCTCCGGCACCGGCAGCGACGGCACTCTGGGCGTGCGGGCCATCAAGGGCGAGAACGGCATGGTCATGGCCCAGGATGTCCAATCCGCCGAGCACGACGGCATGCCGAGGAGCGCCGTGGCCACGGGCCTCGTGGACTATGAGCTTCCGCCGGCCGAGATGGCCGCCAAGCTCATTGCCTATGCCGCAGCCTTCAGCAAGACCGCCCGGGCCGCCTCCGCCCCGCTCCCTGCCCACGAAAACGAGATGAAGAAGATCTTCATCCTCCTGCGTCACCACACCGGCCACGATTTCTCCCAGTACAAAGCGGGCACCACCTATCGCCGCATCCATCGGCGCATGACCGTTCATCAAGTCGATGAGATCGGCGCCTACCTAAAGATCCTGGAGCGGGCGCCGGCCGAGCAGGAGGTGCTCT
>PMLB01000170.1 GCA_003158735.1 Myxococcales bacterium
AAGGTAGATTACCCACGTGTTACGCACCCGTCCGCCACTTTACTAGAGGAGTTGCCCCCTCATTCTCGTTCGACTTGCATGTGTTAGGCCCGCCGCTAACGTTCGCTCTGAGCCAGGATCAAACTCTCCAGTTAAACTTTCTCATACGGCCTTTCGACCGCATGCTGTAACTGATTCGATCCTTCGAGGATCTTGCGATCCTCGCGTTGCATTCTCGTATCACTCAAAGTTTCGGGGCCGAATCCGCTCGTCCCTTTTGAGGACAAGGGAATCGGCATTTCTTCTCAGTTTGCTATTCAGCTTTCAAAGACCGAACGGTCCTCTCACTGGAAGCCGACCACCGGCTCCCCGGAGAGGGGATGGGAAGATTATGTATCCGCGGGCAAAAGTCAAACAAAAAAGCCCAGACGCGCCCGGTCGGCGCCGACAACCCCCTATACCTTGCCCGTCAGGAGACGCGCCGCCTCTTTGGCGTGATAGGTCACGACCAAATCAGCACCCGCCCTCCGTATCGAGATTAGAGTTTCCATCATGGATCGGTCGTAGTCAAGGAGGCCTTTTTCGCCCGCGAGCTTGAGCATCGCATACTCGCCCGAAACGTTGTAGGCAGCGACGGGAACGTCGAACTCGCGACGCACTTCGCTGATGACATCTAGGCAGGGAAGCGCAGGCTTGACCATGACGATGTCCGCACCTTCTTCCACGTCGAGGGCCACCTCACGTATCGCTTCACGGATATTGGCCACATCCATCTGATAGCCACGGCGGTCGCCGAAGGACGGTGCCGACGCAACCGCCTCGCGGAAAGGTCCGTAGAAAGCAGACGCGTACTTGGCGGCGTAGGACAGCAGGATCACGTCTGGGTGCTCGGATTCGTCCAGTGTTTCGCGCAAGAAGCCGATCATCCCGTCCATCATTCCTGAGGGGGCAACGAGGTCCGCGCCCGCCTGAGCCTGCGCCACCGCCGCCCTGCCCAGGTTCTCCAGGGTGGCGTCGTTGTCCACCATGCTTCCGTTCTTGTCCAGGATAACGCCGCAGTGGCCGTGGGTCGTGTACTCGCAGAAGCAACAGTCCGTCGCCACCACGAGATCAGGCACGGCCTTCTTGATGGCGCGAATGGCACGCTGGACGATGCCCTCCGGGTGCCAGGCCTCGCTTCCCACGGCGTCCTTGCGCTCGGGCAGACCAAACAGCATCACCGCCGGAATGCCAAGGCTGGCGACAGCTTCCGCCTCACGGGGAAGCTGATCGACAGACAAGTGGAATTGTCCAGGCAGAGACGCAATCTCGCGGCGTACGCCCTTGCCTGGACACACGAAAAGCGGAAACATCAGATTGTCGACGGAGAGCGTGGTCTCACGAACCATTCGACGTAGAGCTTCGCTTCGGCGCAGCCGCCGGGGCCGGTTTTCTGGGAACGACATGCTAGTGCTCTCCTTTGGGTGAGCGTGCGCGGACGATAGCCCCAATGAGCGCATCAATGTTGGGCTCCTCGGCAACCACAGGCGAGAGACCCTGACGGGCTGCCTCGGCTGCCGTGGTGGGCCCGATAGCGGCGACGGTCTTGTTGGCAAGGGCGCGGGTGCCGTGCGTATCAACGAACGCGCGTAGCGCCGATGGGCTGGCGAAAGTTGCGACATCAAACGCCGGTGGAGGTGGCAAGGGATCGAGAGGAACCGTTTGGTAGGCGGCGACCACGTCGACCTGGCAGCCTTGGTCGCGCAGGGCCTGTGTGAACGCATCGCGTCCCGCGAGCGCCTGCGGGAAGAGGAAGCGAGCGCTGTTTCCGAGGCTGCGGAAGGCGTCGATCAGGCCGTCCTGGCGCTGGTCCGAGGGCACGAGATCGACTCGGGCACCGACCTTCTCGAGCGCCCGTGCGGTTTCTGTGCCCACAGCGGCGACTCGCGGGCGAGCCGACCCAATCGGAAAGCGGCCGCCCTCCATGCGTGAAGCGGTGAACAGCACCGCCGTCTTGCTAGTGAAGACGATCCAGTCGTAGCGCCCAACCTGGCTGAGCGCCCGATCGAGCGGCTCCCAAGAGGGAGGCGGCCGCACTTCGATCGTGGGATACGGAACCACGCTGGCGCCCACCGCCGACAGCGCCACAGCCCATGTGTCGGCCTCGGCGCGCGCCGGCCGAGTCACGAGCACGCGGAGTCCTGAAAGCGAGTGAATGGACATCGGCGAGACTCTGAGGCGGGAACCGCTTCCTACTCTTCCAGTTCGACATTCCAGTACGACGCATTGGCAAGGTCGAGGAAGGGCAGCCATTCGCGGTAGCGCACGCCATCGCCGGCCGTACGGAAAGTCGGGGTCCAGCGGGGTCGAGTCGGCGCGCGGAGAAGACGCAGCTTGGCTTGCTCGGGAGTTCGCGCGCCCTTGGCCAGGTTGCAGTTCACGCAGCAACACACGACATTTTCCCAGGTGGTGCGACCGCCCTGGGATCGGGGCTTGACGTGGTCCAGATTCAAGTCCGAACGCGCAAGCTGCCGGCCGCAGTACTGACAGGTATTGGCATCGCGCGTGTAGATGTTGTGGCGTGAAAATCTGACTTTGGCCTTGGGGATGCGATCGTAGAGCTGCAACATGATCACGCGCGGGACGCGGATGGCGCGATCGACGGTGTGAATGACGTCATCGCCCGTCTCGGCCGAGAGCTGCGACCAGCTGGCGAAGTCGAGCACCCGGAACTGCCGGTCGATGGCCTGCGCAGCGCCCAGGTAGAGCAAGGTGAAGGCCCGCCTCACGTTCGTCACTTGGATGGGCTGGAAACTCCGGTTGAGGACCAGGACAGACGAGTTGATCACGACGCGCCCGTTCTGGTGCTGCACACCCTTACATGGGAACCCTGAGAAACCCTCCCGCGATGGTACGCGGCGAGCGAAGGTCGCCGGCTCCCCACGCGAATACACGGCAAGAATCGGCCATTCGTTCCCTGTGCGCCGCGCTGCTGCGAAGCGTTGATGAGAGGCCTCGACCGCCGGAGCGGCCGCATATCGCTGGCCGCGCTCATAGGCTTTGATGCTAACAGAGCGAAGCCGGGACGGCAAAGGCTGTAAAATGCCAGGGCCTTGAACACCCAGACCCTATCCGCCCTGGTAGCCGCCATCGTCAGCTTGGCGATCGGTGGTGCCGTTCTTCTGCGTGAACCGCGGCGAGCGGTTCACGTTCTCTTCGCGACGTTCGCCTTCAACATCGCGGTCGAGAAGCTCCTGTCTTTCTTTTCCACCGGCGCGGCCGAGCCCGATTCGTTTCTCAAATGGGCCGTCATGGCCGCCACGGTGTCGCTTCCTGCGACCGCGCAGCGGTTCTTCCAGGCTTTCTTGGGCGACGAGGCCGGCCCGCCGCCGCTCTCGCGAACCACCGTGGTGGGCGCGGGATTGCTCTACTCGGCACTGCTGCTCAGTCGCTTCCTCGCGACGCCTATCCACACGGGCCCGTGGTTTCACGCGGCCCTGGTCATCTATGTCTTCGTCGGGCTGTATCTGTCTGTCTACTACCTCTACCGTCGCTACCGGGGCACGCCATCGCGGGTCGAGAAGATCCGGCTGCTCTACCTTCTCATCGGGGGCGTGGCGACGGTGACGGCAGCCTTGCTCGATCTCATTCCCGGCGCGCCGTCGTTCGGAAACATCTTCATCACCATCTACCTGTATTTCCTGTCGCAGACCCTGGCCCGCTACCGCTTGCTCGACCTCAATGAACTGCTCGGCCGCATGGTGGTGCTAGCCACTCTGGTCATGATCGCCACGGTCATCTACGGCCTGCTTTTGGTGAAGTGGGTCGAGCTCGACGAGCTGGGCGTGTTCTTTCTCAATGCTTTGGTGGCGTCGACCGCGATAATCATCGTGTTCGAGCCCCTGCGCACGCGCCTGGAGCGCGTGGTGAATCGCTGGATGTTTCAGGAGAAGTACGAGCTCTTCCGGCGCATTGAAACCCTGCGCACAGATCTGATGAATGTCATCGACGTGCGCGATCTGGTGCCGCGCGTGCTGTCTGCCCTGGAGGCTTCCCGGCGGGTCACCCACGCCTCGCTCTACACCGTCGACCCCGACGGCTCCGCCTATGAGCTGGCCGGGCATGTGGGACCGCGGCCCGAGGCCCGCTTGGACGCGGTTGCCTATCGTGCCTTCCTCGAGCGGTTGCGCCGCGCGGGCGTGGTGTCCATCGAAGGCCTCGAGCGAGAGCTGGCGGCCCTGCGCAACACGCAGAGCGAGGAGCGCGAGAGCCTCCTGCTGATGGTGCGTGCGCTGGAGCTGCTCAACGGTTCGGTGGTGCTGGCCGTGATCGGCGAGGAGCAACTGCTGGGCATGCTGGTGTTGCGCGACGAGCGCCTGCGCGAGGCCTATTCCTCAGAGGAGATCGAGCTGTTCCGCGGGGTGGCCGCCTCCATCGGAGTCACCTTGCAGAACTCGCAAGTCTACGAGCGCATGAAGGAGCGCGATCGCTTGGCGGCGCTGGGCCAGATGGCGGCCGGCCTCGCTCACGAGATCCGTAACCCGCTGGGATCGATCAAGGGCGCCGCCCAGTTTTTGCAGCCGACCGGGTCGCAGCCGGCCGACGCCGCTGGCACACGCGAGTTCCTGGGTATCATCGTCGAGGAAGTCGATCGGCTGAACAAGATCGTGTCGCAGTTTCTCGACTATGCCCGTCCCTATCGTGGCGACCAGAATCCGCTCGACGTCAACGATGTGGTTCGCAAGACGCTGCACCTCGTCGAGAAGGAACGCAGCGCCGGCGTGGAGATCTCGACCAGCTTCATCGAGGGACTTCCCCCGGTGCGGGCCGATGCTCAGCAACTGCGGCAGGTGTTTCTCAACCTGACCTTCAACGCGCTCGAAGCCATGCCCCAGGGAGGCAGGCTGCACGTGTCGACCAGCCTGCGCCGATCCACGCGCCGGGGCGCAGCGGCCGCATTCTTGGAAATTCGTTTCCGTGACACGGGCGTGGGTATCCCGCCTGGGGATCAGCGCAACCTCTTCATTCCTTTCTTCACGACCAAAGAACGGGGCACGGGCTTGGGCCTGTCCATCAGCCAGCGCATCATCGAGAACCACGGCGGAACCATCGAGGTGCGTTCGCAGTCAGGCGCCGGATCGACGTTTTCCGTGCTCTTGCCGGTAGAGGCCGATGCCTATGCCTCCTACGCAGAAGCAAAGAAAGGCCCGCCGCCCCTGCCCGGGTCCGGCCCCATCCCGCTGTCGCCGCCCGCAGTCATTTTGTCGGCCGCGTCCCTTGCGGCATCGCCGCCGGTGCCCTCCGGGCCGAAATGAGCTAACGTCAACTCGTGGCCGCCAACGAGACAGAAGCCAAGCGCGTTCTCATCGCGGACGACGAAATCAACATGCGCCGCGTGCTCGAGGCACTCCTGCGACGTGATGGCTACGACGTGGTGACGGCAGCCAACGGAAATGAAGCCCTGGCCAACATGGGTCGCGGCATCAACATGGTCATCACCGACCTCAAGATGCCGCTTCTCGACGGCATGGGTCTTCTGCGCAAGCTCTCGGTCGAATACCCCGATGTTCCGGTGGTCATGATCACCGCCCACGGCTCAGTAGAAAACGCGGTCGAGGCGGTCAAGCTGGGCGCCTTTGACTACTTGGAAAAGCCTTTTGACCAGGAGCAGATTCACCAGATCGTCGCCAAAGCGATGCTCACGCACAAACTCGCGCGTCGCGATGCCCGGCCGGTGGATACGACCGTGCACGGGCGCTTCCGTCTGGTGGGCGACTCGCCCGCGATTCGCCAGCTCTACGCCGTGGTCGAGAAAGTCGCCGACACGCCTTCGACGGTGCTCATCACAGGCGAGTCGGGCACAGGCAAGGAGCTGGTGGCGCGGGCTCTGCACGACAATTCTTCGCGGCACGCGGGGCCGTTCATCAAGATCAACTGTGCGGCCATTCCCAAGACCCTGATGGAGTCCGAGCTCTTCGGCTACGAGAAGGGGGCGTTCACCGGGGCGGTGGGCTCCAAGCCGGGCCGTTTCGAGCTGGCCCACGGCGGCACGCTGTTTCTCGACGAGATCGGCGAGATTCCGGTGGAGATGCAGGTCAAGTTGTTGCGCGTCCTGCAGGAGTCGGAGTTCGAGCGCGTGGGCGGGATCAAGACCATCAAGGTCGATGTGCGCCTGCTGACCGCGACCAACCGAGATCTCGCGGTCGAGATCGCCGGCGGCGGCTTCCGCGATGACCTGTACTACCGTCTCAACGTCGTGCCCATCCACTTGCCCGCCTTGCGCGAGAGGCGCCAGGACATCCCCTTGCTGGTGGACCACTTCATCGCGCGCTTCAACGAGCGACTGAAGAAGCAAATCACGGGTGCCGAGCCTGCGGCGGTGGAACGGCTGGTGGCGCACAACTGGCCCGGAAACATTCGCGAGCTGGAGAACGTGATCGAGCGAACCATCCTCTTCTGTGAAGGGCCGCGGATTCGTCTTGAGGACTTGCCCGCCGACCTGGGTGGAGCAACCTTGCGGCCGTCGCAACCCGATCTGCCGGTGGTGGTATCCGCGCCTCCAGCGGCGAGCCCACCGCCCTCCGCCGCGCCACCCGTGGGCGAGGAGGTGGGCTCTCTCAAGGAAGCGGTACGCGTGGAAACCGAACGCGTCGAGCGCGACTTGATCCAGCGCGCCTTGGACGAGACCGGAGGGAACGTGACCCAGGCCGCGCGCAAGCTGCAGATTTCGAGAAAGAGCCTGCAAACCAAGATGAAGGAGCTGGGATTGCGCGATCGCGACTAGACAAGCGAGTGGGATACCCAAGAAATCCTGCACTTGTGGTATCGTCCAAGTCGCACCGTGCGAGGGACTGCTACACGCACCATTGGCCTTTTGGCCCTTGTGTTGGTCGGCCTGGCCGAACCGGCCCAGGCCGCCGAGGAAACTCGTGTGGTGACGGGACGCCTTCCCGCCCATGAATGGATGGACTGGACGGCCTCGCTCAGCTACGTGCACGAGCACGAGCAAGGAGCCCTCAACCGCGAGTATGAGGCGCAGGATACCGGGGGACACATCGGGCTGGTGAGCGACCTCGTCTACCAACGCAGTCGGGACGTCATGCAGCTTCGCGGTGAGGCGGGACTGTTCAAGGATCTGAGTCTCTTCACGGTTCTGTCCTTCGTGCTAGCGGACCAGCGCTCGCTCAACTTCGACCAGGGCAACAACTGCGCATCTCAACCCAACGGCTGCGTGGATGCGACCAACTCGACCATCCTGCGTGATGGCATTCTTCCCGGATACGGAACCCAACTTCCGTCAACCACCGTGTTCCGTGGTCCCACGCGACGTGGTTTCGAATACTGGGCCCTGGGGGCAAACTGGGCGGTGTTCAACCAAGCCCGGGACGACACCAAGCCCACCTGGATCCTGCATTTCGAGACACGACTTTCCCTGGCCGAGGACATGCGCTTCGATCCGGCCGCGCCCCAGAAGAATACGGGAGTGGGTCTCGGCTACCACCAGTTCATACTGTCCACGCTGTTCTCGCGGCGTTTCGGCCCGCTGGAACCGTACTCGGGGGCCTGGGTCGTGCTGCCGGTGTTGACATCGGGCAGCCCCTTTTCCGCGCCCGGAGTGAGCGGCGGGGCGCAGAAACGCCTCGGCTTTGAAACGGGCTTGGAAGCGACCTTGTGGCACGACCAGCAGGCTCACCATCGCGTGGCCTACGAGCTGCGCGGCCAAGCGGAATTACGCCTGGACGGTCTGGAACAAAGCCCCCTGTGGGAAGCGCTCTCCGGCGATTCACGCTGCTCAACAGATCCGACGAACTACTGCCGCCATCCAGCTGGAGCGGCCAGCAACGGGCCCAGCGTGGACCTGGACAGAAACGGCGACGGCCTCGCGGACTACCCCAATCCCGGGGTCACGCACAGCCCGAGCTACGTCCAGATGGGTGGCGACACAGGGCTCATCATTCAAATCGGGCCGCACGCACGCTTGCGCACTCTCTTCGGCCTGTACTGGCAGCAGTCGCACGATCTGACGGACGGCTCGTCTGGCAACGCCGTGTACGACGTGCCCGGCCGGCGCTATCGCATCGAGAACGCGTACTCCTGGCGGCTCTTGATCGACGGCGGCGTGGTTTTCTAGACGCTCCCAGACCCACCGGGGGCGACGGCAGGTCGCCCCTACAAGAGGTTGTGCAACCGGCACCGTTTCTGTCACTGACGCCGCCACAGTCACCGCGCCGGTCACCTACACCGCACCCCTGTTACTCCCGGGCGCGCAGATCCAGCACCAGCCGATAGGTCTCACGCCGTGGGCGGCCGGTTTCGCTGGCCAAAGCGTCGGCGGCGTCGCGCGCCGACAGGCCCGAAGCCAAGAGAGCGCGTGCGCGCGCGCGAATATCCTCGTCGCATTGCCCGTCGCCTTGGCGCGCGTCCTCGGACGCGCCGCCCACCACGAGAGTCACTTCACCTAGAGGACGTTCGCTCGCGTAGCGGGACGCCAGTTCAGCCAGCGTGCCGCGCACGAATTCCTCGTGCGTCTTGGTCAGCTCGCGCGCCACACAGGCAGGCCGGTCCTTGCCCAGAACGGCGGACAAGTCGGCCAGGGTCGCCGCGACTCGATGGGGCGATTCGAAGAAGACCAACGTGGCGGGGAGAGAAGTAAGTTGAGCGAGCAAGCCCTGGCGCGCGCCGGTCTTGCGCGGGGGAAAGCCCACGAAGAAGAAGCGATCGGTGGGCAGGCCGGAGCCCACCAACGCGGCCAGCACCGCCGAAGGCCCAGGCACAGGCACCACCCGAGCGCCCGCCGCAATGGCCGCGCGCACGACTCGGTAGCCCGGATCGGACAC
>PMLB01000277.1 GCA_003158735.1 Myxococcales bacterium
TGCGCTTGCCGCGGGATTACGGTATCTGCGCCTTGCGCGCCAAACTAGCCGGGTGGAGGTATGATAGAGCGTCCTGAAAGCGGAACCGGTCTTTCCTATGCCTCCCAGCGAACCTAGAGCTGACCCTGACAAAGCGGTCGATACGATCATGCAGGCCGGTCAGATCGTGGATGGGAAGTACCGAGTAGATCATTTGCTTGGGCAGGGTGGGATGGCGGCGGTCTGGGCCGGTACGAATGAACGTACAGGGAAGCGAGTCGCCCTGAAGGTGATTCTGCGGTCTTTGGCGACCACGCGCGAGGCGGAGCACCTGGTCTATGGCGAGGCATTGGCCGCGAGCCGGGTGAATCATCCCAACGTCGTGACGGTTTTCGATGTCATTGAACATGAGGGAATGCCGTGCATCGTGATGGAGCTGCTCGACGGAGAGTCGTTGGGCACGTACTTCGCTCGCAAGGGATGCCTCAGCGTGAGCGAAACGATGTCACTGCTATTGCCCGCCATGCGTGGAGTGGCCTGCGCCAACGCACAGGGTGTAGTCCATCGCGATCTCAAGCCGCAGAACATCTTCATCTGCATCGGGCCTGACGGGCACATTCTGACGACCAAGGTCCTAGATTTCGGCATCTCGGTCATGATGGAACGAGTCGTGGACACATCAGCGGGGGCCTCCCTGGCTCTGGAGATGGGCACCCCAGCCTATATGGCTCCCGAGCATATTTCTGGGGAGAGACGCATTGATGAACGTGCCGATGTGTACGGCTTCGGTGTGTTGCTCTACGAGGCGTTGAGCGGACAGTTGCCGTTTCCAGGGGAGCCAGGCCCCGACCTTTTCCAGCGCGTTTTGCAGGAACCGGCTCCGCCCTTGACGCAGTTCCGTAGCGATTTGCCCCAGGGTTTGGTGCGCATTATCGAAGCAGCCATGGCCAAGGAGCCAGACCACCGCTATTCCGATCTGAATTTGATGGTGAGCGCCCTCGAAAACGAGGTGCTGCTGCCCACCCCGGTCTCGCGTCTCATCACGCCGCTGGTTGGGGCGCCGTCGTTTGCCTTGCACGAGGCCCTGTCCGGACAGTTTGTGTCGCCAGTCATTCCAAGGGGAGAGGCGTCCCGTGCGCATCAGGAGACGAAGATGCTCTTCGCGTTTCCTCTGGGAAAGGAGAGCGAGAAGAGGGCCAGCAACGATGGAGCGAATTGCGGATTGAAGGATCGCTCGGCGGAGGTAAGGTCTCCTCCGGCTACAGGTCGCGAGACGGTCTTGCTGCGCCTAGGGCGCCACGTGCGAGGGCCATTTTCCCGCATCACATCGCTCTCTGCCCTTCGTGCAAGGTTAGTCTTGTCCTTGCGACCTCGTTCACTCTCCGCCCTTCGCGCCTGGTCGCTCTTTGCCCTTCGTGGCCGGCGCGGTTGGGTAGGCGGAGGGATCGCCGTCATGCTCGTTATCGCGGGCTGGATGGCCACGCGAGCTGTCGGGCACGCGCTTCGAGCTGTGCCAGCATCGGTCGCGAGCATCCCGCGCGCAGCGAGACCACTCGGCCCGCCACCCGCCGTCCCCGCCGCGGAGCCAGCGGCGATCGTCGTCCTCGGGACGCTTCCGGTCCTTTTGGCAACCCCGCCAGCCACACCTGCGCCAGGCAGCGTCGCCGACGCCGGATACCGCAAGCCCACGGGCCAGGTGCGCGTGCGCGGCCCGTTGAGAACGCGCGGGTTGGCGGGTGCCCGGTCACCAAGAAGTGGCGCATCAATGAAGTCCGCAGCGCCGCGTGCCGGGAAGCTTTCTGCGGATGACTTCTAGAGCACCGAGCGGTTTGCCGGACCGAGTGAAATTGCGCAGTTGCGAGCGGCCCGAGGCGGCTAACCCCTCCGCAGTTTGGAGTGCTTGCGGCCATAGAAGAAGTAGATGACCAGGCCGATGGCCATCCAGGCGAAGAGCCGGATGAGCGTGTGCGTGGTGGCCGTGTACATCAGGCCGCCGGAGAAGAGAGCGCCCAGAATCGGGATGACAAAGGCCCCGCCTGGCACCTTGAAGGAACGCGGGATGTCCGGCCGCTTGATGCGCAGGATCATCACGCCCAGGCTGACCAGCACGAACGCAAACAGGGTGCCGATGCTGGTCAGCTCGCCTAGGATGTCGATGGGCAGAAGGCCGCCCGCCACGGCGCAGGCCAGGCCGGTGGTGATGGTGGTGACGTGAGGCGTGCCGAAGCGCGGATGGACCTTCGCCGCGACAGGAGGCAGCAAGCCGTCGACCGCCATGGAAAAGAAGATGCGCGGCTGGCCCAGCAGCATGACGATCATGACCGACGACAGCCCGGCGATNNCCGGCGATGGCGCCGATCTCCACCACGGTCTCCAGCCAGTGCACGCCGGTGGCCGCGATGCCGACCGCCATGGGGTAGGGGACCGAGAGCTTGCTGTAGGGAACCACGCCAGTCAGGATCAGCGACACGGCGATGTAAAGCACCGTGCATATGGCAAGCGAGCCCAGAATGCCGATGGGCAGATCGCGACGCGGGTTGCGCGTTTCCTGCGCAGCCGTGGACACGGCGTCGAAGCCGATATACGCGAAGAAGACCATGGTCGCGCCCTGCAGAATGCCCGAGATGCCATAGTGGCCGAAGACGCCGGTGTTTTTCGGGATGAACGGGTGCCAGTTCTCGCTGCGGATAAAGGGCGCGGCGGCGGCGATGAAGAGCAGAACCACCGCGACCTTGATGATCACGATCACCGAGTTGAAACGCGCCGACTCCTTGATGCCCACCACCAGGATGGCGGTGACGAACAAGGTGATCAGCACCGCGGGCAGGTTGATGATGGCGCCAGTGAACTGGACGTGCCTGTGCGCCTCGCTCCACACCAGAGGCGAGCTGGTCCAGGTGGCGGGCATCTTCCATCCGGTCACGTTGGCCACGAAGGCGACCACGTAGCCTGACCAGCCCACGCTCACCGTGGCCGCGCCCACCAGGTATTCCAGGATCAAATCCCATCCAATGATCCAGGCTACCAGTTCGCCCATGGTGGCATACGAATACGTGTATGCGCTGCCTGCGATCGGGATCATCGACGCCATTTCGGAGTAGCACAGGCCTGCGAAGGCGGAGGCGATGCCCGCGACGGTGAAGGAAAGGGCGACGGCGGGGCCGGCGTTGGCTGCGGCGGCTCGGCCGGTAAGCACGAAGATGCCGGTGCCGATGATGGCGCCGATTCCGAGCAGGACCAGGTCCAGCGCAGTCAAGCTGCGCTTCAAGCCATGGGCGAACTCTGCGTCCGCGCGCAACTTGTCCATGCTCTTGGTGGCGAACAGAGGATGGGCCACTAGCCGACTCCTTGTGCAGCCGGCCGGGCGCGGGGGCGATCCTTGAATGCGGAATGCAGCAAGGCCAAGGCGCTGTAGGCCGCCACCCCGATGACCAGCCAGCGAAGCTGATCGACCTTCAGCTCGCGCACCACATACGCCGCCAGGAGCACGCCAGGCACCCCACCCAGGGCCAGACCCAAAGCCGCGCGCGGCGAGTAGCTACCGCGCCCGATGAAGCGGATTCCGCTGGTCGGCATGATAAAGGCGCAAGAGCCCATCATCACCGGGAACACCGCTTTCAGATCCATGCCCAGGAAGCCGAACAGGATGAGGCTGGGCGCATAGGCGCCGATGCCCAGATTCATCAGGGCGCCGAATGTAAAGTTCCCGAACATGCCCACGCCCATGCGCCAGCCGTGCAAGCCCAGAGTGTCTCCGCCGCCAGGCAGGAAGTGCAGGGCGCTGGCCAACATCAATCCCGCAGCCGCCAGAAGCGCGAAGCCCATGCCGATCTGGATTTTGCGTTTGGGCCAGCGCGCCACCACGCCCGCGCCCAACCACGACCCGAGCACCGAGGCGGCGATGAGCAGAACCAGGGAGGTCATCTCCACCTGGACGATGTGGATATAGATCACCGCCTGGGCCACAGTTGGCCACATGTGTCCGACCAGCAAGGTTCCCGGGATGAGACGGTCGGGCACCAGACGGAACAGCTTGTAAATAGATGTCGTGGTTGCGTACGAGCCGATGCCCAGGGTGTCGAAGAAGTTCGTGACGAAGCCGATGGACGTTTGCGCCAGCGAAGGCAACCCGGCTCGCATGGCGGCGGCCTCGCTGCCATCGCCGTCTGCTCCGTCCCTTTCTCCGACACCCCGCGTCCGTTTGCGAGCGATATCACGTCCCCAAAGCGCGGTGAAGACCGCGCCGAAGCCAGCCAAGGTCAGCATGAGAAGTGTTCTCACCCCAAGCATGGGCGACATGCTACACAGGGCGACCTCAAGGCCGCAACCAAACGGCGCAGTGAAAATCGAGGGTTGGCGGCCGTGCCTTGCGCGGGGACGAAGATATGCAGAACCTCCTTAACCATCGTGCCGATGTGCCGATAGGTCTGTTAACGGGTCTCAGGCCCGCAAGGCAGAGAAACACGTGGACGCCAAAGCAGGACTTGCCCAGGACCGCTTATCGCAAGACGGCAAGCCGCGGCCGCTGGTTCTCGTCGTGGACGACGACGAGAACTTCGCGCGCTCATGCGTCCGGGTCTTGCAAACCTGGGGCTACGGCGTGCAGACCGCGTCGGATGGGGGCACGGCGATCGAGCTGGCGCGCGCGCAGCAATTCGATGTCGTGCTGACCGACATCCAGCTTCCCAGCTACAGCGGCCTCGACATACTGCGCGCAGTCCGAGAGCGTGACCGCGACACACCCGTGGTCCTGATGACCGGCGGCCCAGGCCTGGATAGCGCGCGGGTTGCGGTGGAGTGGGGCGCACTCAGCTATCTCATCAAGCCGCTTTCCATGCCCCAGCTTAGGGACGTGCTCTCGCGCGCGGTGCAGATGCACCGGGTGGCGATACGGGAGCGACGTATCTTGAATTGCACCGAGGAGCACGAGCGCGAGATGGAGGCGATGCGGCTGCGCTTCGACCGGGCACTGGCTGGGATGTGGACTGCATTCCAGCCGATTGTGTCCTGGTCGCGCAAGGCCGTGGTGGCCTACGAAGCCCTAATGCGCACCACCTACACCGAACTGTCCTCGCCCATGGAGATCCTCAAGACCGCGGAGGCGCTCAACGAAATGTCGACCCTGGGGCGCAAGACGCGCGGGCTGGTCGCGGACGTGCTGCGCAAACACCCGGAGCTGCCAGGCGTCTTCGTCAATCTGCACGTGCTCGACTTGGCGGACGAAGATCTCTACTCGCCCCATGCGCCGCTTTCCGAGTTTGCCTCGCGCATTCATCTCGAGATCACCGAGCGCATGGCCCTGGAGACGATCCCCGACATCCGCGAGCGCGTGGCCCACCTGCGTCGCTTGGGCTTTCGCATCGCCGTCGATGATCTAGGTGAGGGCTACTCGGGGTTGAACAGCTTCGCGGAGCTCGAGCCCGACGTGGTCAAGCTAGACATGACGCTCATTCGGGGCATCGACACCACGCCGACCAAACGCAAGATGGTGCATGCGCTGGCCGCCTTGTGCCTCGAGCTGGAAACGCCCCTGGTGGCTGAAGGGGTCGAGACCGAGGCTGAGCGCAACATCCTGGTCGACTTGGGCGCGGACCTTTTCCAGGGCTACCTGTTCGCGAAGCCCGGCGCCCCGTTCCCCGTCCCGCGAATCTAAGGTCACCCAGAGGGCCGGCCTGCGGATCGCGGGTCGCATGGGCGAGGGCGTGAGGGTGAGCGTGTTCGTGTGGGGCACGCGGCAGGCGGAAAAGCGCGAGGGCGGACGGGAACGCGAGTCGCCCACGCAGGCCGCCGAACGCTGGTCGCTACCGCTACCGCTCACGGGCACGCCGGACGACCTGGCAGCGTGGTCGATGTCGTGAGCCGGAAGACATGGCCCGTCGGCGATCGCCGCGCCAGCAGGGACGAGAATCGACCCTCGTGTGCGGGCGCAGTTGTAGCGTTGCACTGGCAAAAGTTCCTGTTGCTTCGCTGACGCTGCGGACGTAAGAAGACTGCGTTTTTCCTAAGTTTTACCCCCCTTGGAGGACCACGACATGGCTCGCAAGAAAGTCACGATTGACGGCAACGAGGCCGCTGCCTACGTAGCGCACAAGACCAACGAGGTCTGTGCCATCTACCCCATCACCCCTTCGTCGAACATGGGTGAGTGGGCCGATGACTGGTCGGCCGCGGGCCGCACCAACATCTGGGGCACGGTCCCGTCCGTGGTCGAGATGCAGAGCGAGGCGGGCGCCTCCGCCACGACCCACGGCGCCCTTCAGGCTGGCGCGCTGACCACGACCTTCACGGCCGCGCAGGGCTTGTTGCTCATGATCCCGACCATGTTCNNCGCGGGCGAGCTGACCTCGACGGTGTGGCACGTCTCGGCCCGCACCGTGGCCACCCACGCCCTGTCGATCTTCGGCGACCACGGCGACGTGATGGCCGTGCGATCGACCGGCTTCGGGCTCATCTGCACGGGCTCGGTGCAGGAGGTCATGGACATGGCCCTCATTGCGCAGGCTGCGACCTTGCAGGCGCGCGTGCCCTTCATCCACTTCTTCGATGGCTTCCGCACCTCGCACGAGGTGCAGAAGATCGAACAGCTCACCGACGACGACATCAAGGCCATGGTCACCGACGACCTGGTCAACGCGCATCGCGCCCGCGCCATGACGCCCGACCGGCCCATCTTGCGCGGCACCTCGCAGAACCCCGACGTCTTCTTCCAGGCGCGCGAGGCGTGCAACAAGTACTACAACGCGGCCCCGGCCATCGTGCAGGCGGAGATGGACAAGTTCGCCAAGATCGTGGGACGTGCCTATCACCTGTTCGACTACGTGGGCCCGGCGGATGCCGAGCGCGTGATCGTGGTCATGGGAACCGGCGCCGAGATCGTGCACGAGACCGTGGATGTGTTGGCCAAGAAGGGCGAGAAGGTCGGCGTGGTCAAGGTGCGCCTCTTCCGACCGTTCTCGATGGACCATTTGGTGGCCGCGCTGCCCAAGACGGTCAAGGCCATCTCGGTTCTGGATCGCACGAAAGAGCCGGGCTGCGCTGGCGAGCCGATGTATCAGGACGTGATCACGGCGCTGGCCGAGGCCCAGTCTGCGGGCAAGCTGCCTTTCGCCATGCCCAAGGTGGTGGGCGGTCGCTATGGTTTGTCGTCCAAGGAATTCACCCCGGCCATGGTCAAGGCGGTGTACGACGATCTCAAGAAGCCTGCACCCAAGAACCACTTCACCGTGGGTATCAACGACGATGTGACCCACACCTCGCTTCCCGTGGACTACAGCTTCTCCACCGAGACCGATGCCGTGAAGCGCTGCCTGTTCTACGGACTGGGCTCTGACGGCACGGTGGGCGCNNATCAAGATCATCGGCGAAGAGCCCCGTTTCTACGCCCAAGGGTACTTCGTCTATGACTCGAAGAAGGCCGGCGCGGTCACCGTGTCGCACCTGCGCTTTGGACCCGACGTGATTCGCTCCAGCTACCTCATCACCGAGGCGCAGTTTCTGGCCTGCCATCAGTGGTCGTTCCTCGAGCGCTACGACATGCTGCAATACTGCCAGGCGGGTGGGGTGTTCCTGCTCAACAGCGTGTACGGGCCGGACGAGGTGTGGGACAAGCTGCCGCAAGAAGTGCAGAAGCAGATCATCGACAAGAAGTTGCGCTTCTACGTGATCGACGCCTACAAGGTGGCCAAGGAGACCGGCATGGGGGCGCGTATCAACACCATCATGCAGACCTGCTTCTTCAACATCTCGGGTGTGTTGCCCGCGGAAGAGGCCATCGCCAAGATCAAGAAGACCATCCAGAAGACCTACGAGCGCAAGGGTCCCGATGTGGTGCAGAAGAACTTCAAGGCGGTGGATCATTCGGTTGCCAACCTGAAGCAGGTCAACTACCCGCAGAAGGTGTCGAGCAGCTTCAAGATGCCGCCCATCGTGGCCAAGGAAGCGCCCGAGTTCGTGCACAAAGTGACCGCGGAGATCATCGCCGGCCGCGGCGACCAGCTGCCGGTCAGCGCTTTTCCGGTCGACGGAACCTTCCCGACCGGCACTGCGCAGTGGGAGAAGCGCAACATCGCGCTGGAGATCCCGGTGTGGTACCCGGACCTCTGCATCCAGTGCAACAAATGCACGCTGGTGTGCCCGCACGCCGCCATCCGCGCTAAGGTCGTCGACCCGAAGCTGTTGGAGAAGAAGCCGGCGACTTTCAAGGCCGTCAAGTACAAGGCCAAGGAATACGGCGATGTGATGTACGCCCTGCAAAGCGCGCCCGAGGACTGCACCGGCTGCAACCTGTGCGTTGAGGTCTGTCCTGCCACTGACAAGAAGGACAAGAGCAAGAAGGCCATCATGATGGAGTCGCAGATTCCCCTGCGCGCCCAGGAACGCGACAACTACGCCTTCTTCCTCGACCTGCCTGAGGTGGACCGCCGCCTGGTCAAGGTCGACTCGGTCAAGGGGTGCCAGTTCCTGCAGCCGCTCTTCGAGTACTCGGGCGCCTGCGCTGGCTGCGGCGAAACTCCGTACGTCAAGCTCTTGACCCAGCTCTTCGGCGATCGCGCCATTATCGGCAACGCCACCGGATGCTCGTCGATCTACGGCGGCAACTTGCCCACCACGCCCTATACCAAGAACAAGGACGGGCGCGGCCCGGCCTGGAACAACTCGCTCTTCGAGGACACCGCCGAGTTCTCGCTCGGTTTCCGGGTGACCATCGACAAGCAGAACGACTACGCCAAGGTGCTGCTCAAGAAGCTGTCGGGTCAACTGCCCGGCGAGCTGGTCACGGGGCTCATGGAAGCCAATCAGGCCGACGAGAAGGGCATCTACCAGCAGCGGGAGCGCGTGGCTCTGCTCAAGCAGAAGTTGGCCGGCATCTCTGGCCCAGACGCGAACAACCTGGTCGGTGTTGCCGACATGCTGGTCAAGAAGAGCGTATGGGCAGTGGGCGGCGACGGCTGGGCCTATGACNNCACCGAGGTGTACTCGAACACCGGCGGCCAGTGCTCGAAGGCGACCCCGACCGGGGCTGTGGCCAAGTTCGCGGCGGCCGGCAAGCCCACGCCCAAGAAGGACCTGGGCATGATGGCCATCGCGTATCGCAACTGCTACGTCGCCAAGGTGGCCATGGGTTACAGCGACATCCAAACTGTGCGCGCCCTCATTGAGGCTGATGCCTATGACGGACCCTCCATCATCATCGCGTACAGCCACTGCATCGCCCACGGCATCGACATGGCCAAGGGCATGGACAACCAGACCGCGGCAGTGGACAGCGGCGCCTGGACCCTTTACCGCTTCAACCCGGAGCTCTACAACAAGGGAGAGCACCCGCTCAAGCTCGACTCCAAGGCGCCCACGATGACCTACGAACAGTGGGCGATGACCGAGACGCGCTTCCGATCGTTGGCCCAGGTCATGCCGGAGCGCGCGCGCGCCCTGATGGAGCAAGGTCAGCGCGAAGCCAAGGCACGCTGGAAGCTGTACGAGGCCCTGGCAATCGCCGGCGTGGACTCGCCCTTCGCTCCGCCTGTGGGCGACAAGCCGGTTTCGTAGTCTCGACTGATCCAAACAAGGCCCGGGCGCCCGCAAGGTTCCCGGGCCCCTTTTTTGCACGGTTAGTAGAACGAGAGCGCAGTCACGCAGAAGTCGAAGGTCCCGACGGTCGAACCGGAACTGAGATTGAACTGGATCGTCGGTGTGCTGGGCGATCCCGTCAGTGCCACACCAGTAGCCGGGGTCGCACAGGTCGTATTGAAACTGGTCCAAGGAATGGTCTGGGTGGCCGCGGTCATCACGGCACAGTAGCCCGCAACACCGACGGTCATACCGACGCTAGCCGGGAGGCCGGTGAGCGCGACCGTGACACCCGTTCCCGAAAGCTGAACCGGCGTGCTGAACGACGACAGGTTGACTCCGAAGCCCACTCCCCAAACTGTCCCTGCGGGTGGATTCCATGCGCCGGTGGTGCCCGCCACGCAGAGACTGTTCGGCGCCATGCAGATGGACGATTGGCCTGTCAAGTCAGTATATGTGAAGTCGTAGCCACTATACGTCCCAATCGTGCAAAAATTGCCCGGGCAAACGATTCCGCCGGTGCTCTTCGGCGGCGAGCAAGTGGCTGGCGTCTCGGCAGAGTTTGCGTCTGTCGAGGGTCTATCCGCCGAACCGCCGGCGTCTTTCGCCATGCCTCCGTCGAGATTTGGCGCACAGATGGGACAGCCGCAGGGGTCGGGATTCGGCTGGATCTGCCCCAGACAGGCGATCGCGGGGCACACGATCGGGGTGCACGAGCCCGTTCCACCTGCTCCGCCGACCCCGACTCCGCCGGTACCGATCGTACCGCCCGATCCGCCGGCGGCGCCAGTTCCGCCGCTTCCACCGCCGCTGCTACCGGCCCGTGCCGAAGCGCCACCACTGCCTCCGGTGGCTCCATCCACGCCAGCGTCAATGCCAGCGGTACCACCACCCATTCCGGTAGCGCCACCAGGTCCTGTGCTGTGGCCGCCACTCGCGCTAGTCGTGCCGCCTTTTGCGCCGCCGCCCGCGCCGCCAGTGCCGCCGCCCGCGCCAGCCATGCCGCCACCCGTGGCAGGCGCGCCGCCTTGTCCTCCGGCCCCCGCGTCCGGCCCCGACACCACAGCCGCCAGGGTCACCGGAATGTCGGTCTCACCGCCTGAAACCAGATCCTTGCCCACCTGGCCGTGCGCCACCGTCAGATTCTGCACGTCCAATCCGTCGACGCTCACGTTGATACTGCCGCTACGAGAGGTGGGCACAGTGGCGGACAGGGTGGTGGGAAACACAATGGGAGTTGATGTCGCATTCGCTGGGTAGTTGCGAGTCTCCGATGTACCGGCGTTGGTGAAGGTCACGTTGAGATGCGTGATCCCGGTCAGGTTGGGGGCGTCTACATTGACGAGTACGACGTCTTGCGAACCGCCGCTGCTGGCCTTGCAGGTGAGTGACAGAAGAACCAGGCCCAGGAGGATTCGTCGCATGGTTGTCCCCTATTGGAAGATGGGCTGGTTACCGAGCTTGGTGCCTGGGATCCCCTTCGACGATCCAGAGGAGAGCACGACGGCGGTGACCACGCCTGCTGCAATCACCGCACCCACACCCACGCCCGTCCAGAACCACCACGTCTTGTACACGGGTGGGGATTCGTCCGCGGGCGCGGCAGCATGCAGGTCAGCGCCTGCTGGCACATCAGCCGCTGACCCAGTGCCGGAGGCCGCTGGCAAGGGCGAAGGCGGTGTTCCGAAAGTCGGGAAGTCGCTCGTGCCTGGCCCGGCTGGCTCAGCCGCGGCCGGTGCCGCCGTCGCTGGCAGGGCACTGCCTTGGGTCTCGACAGGGGGCGCGGCGGGCGGGACGGCAGGCGTGCTGCTCGGAGCCTGGGTAGCGGGCGGGACAGCCGCAGGAGGAGCCGTGGGCAGGGTTCCTGGTGGCGGCGCCGTTTGCGCGCTCTTCATCTCAGCCAACAACTTTTCGAGTTCCGGGATCCGCTTCTCGACCTGGCCCCGGTTGGTAGCGTCGGCAGCAGCCGTGCGCAGATAGGATCGATAGGCGGTGATGGCACGGTCAGGCTTGCCGGCAAGCCGGTAGGCCTGACCGACGTTGAAGAGCAGGGCAGGGTCCGGCACCTGGCGATAGGCTTCCTCGTAGTGCCGGGCAGCGTCGTCGTAGTAGCCGAGGTTGTAGGCTGCGGTGCCGGCCGCCACTTCGGCCCGAGCCGCGTCCTCTTTCTGGCCCGCCCATACGGACGAGCTGCCAAGTAGGATCAGCAAGCCAAGCCCGGCCTGAATTGTCGACGATCGAACAGCCATCAAAGCCTCCTGTCGCAAGACGGCTGGCATTGTCGCCCCGCACATGGCCGTCAGTCAAACCCGGCCTAGTCGCGTGGGGAGCGGGCGAGCTGTGCTCGCCGCGGACCATCGCGGG
>PMLB01000271.1 GCA_003158735.1 Myxococcales bacterium
TTTGAGGGTTCCCATGTGAATTGTAATCCACGATTCTCATTCCCAATCCCGCAACCTGATAGATGCGCTTGCCGTCCACCCAAAGCGATGCGTCGGCAACGGCGAAAGGCCCGGCGGCGTCGCGACCTTGCTCCGTGATTTCCATGGTGATGGTGATCAGACGATTCTGCGGCACCACCTGGCCGCGGTACTTCCAGGTGATTGCCCGGCCTATTTCGATGGGCGCAAAGCGCGGACGGGACAGCCCTTGGGCGAGCCCGGCCTGCAGCATGTGGAACTGCAGAAGCTGCAGCATGGCCTCCAGCCCCAGCGAGCCAGGCTGCACCGGATCCTGGAAGAAGTGCGCCTTGAAGAACCACTCGGCCGGGTTCACCGTCTTTTCCGCGCGCAGAAAACCCAACCCGGCGCGGCCGCCCCGCGGATCGCAAGCGGTCACGCGGTCGAGCATGAGCAAACGGGACTCGGCCAGGGGCAACGAACCTTGGAAAAAGCGCGCTGGACGCGCGGTCAGATCGACGAGGAAGTCAGACGCGGCGGCCTGCTCGGCGCTCTGCTCGGCGGTGGTGGAAAGACCGGCCTGATTCTCGAAGGTCGCGGCAGGGAAGAAGCCGAAGCCCGTCTGCATCTGGTAGACCGGCGTTTCGCCTAGCAAGCAGCGCACGCGGAACGATTCCAGAATCATCCCGCCCGAACGCGAGACGCTCTCCAGCGTCGCAATGGTGCGCAGCGGACCAGCGCCGGGCCGCACCTCGCCCAGCGCCTGGCCGGTGCCGTCGAGATTGCGAAACGCGAGATCTTGGTCAGTGCCAAGGGCGCTGCCCGCAAAGCTGGCCAGCCAACCACAAGGTTGCAGCGCCACCTCCAGCAGTACACAGAAGGGCATCACAGGATGGCCGTTCTCTGCGAAATACCAGGCCTCGGCGGGCACATCGTATTCGACTTCGATGCTCGCGCCCGCCTGGCACGCGCCCATCTCGCCCTCGATGCGCACCACACGGCTCATGAAATGATAGGGCGGGCCAGGCAAACGCGCCACGCGACGAGGTCCATCGAAGCACGCGTACATCGGCCCGAACGCCTGCGACGGCTTGCCCCAGGCGCAGGCGAGCAGCGAACGTTGGTCGAAGCGGAACCCGTTCACTTCGGCAACGGTCTTGGGCTGCGCAGCTTCGCGCACAAGTTCCGGGTGGCTCGACAGCGGCCAATCCGGCACCAGGCGCAGGCCCACCCGGCGCGCGTGGAACGCCTTGAGCCCGTCGACCGTGCCCAACAAGTCCGCGTACACCGTGGGCAGCGGGCCGTCGTGCACCTCCTCGACGAACATCTCGCACACCAGTTCCTTCGAGGTGGGGACCACCTGGCCGCGACACTGCAGCCGGTACGTCTCCTCGGGCACAGGCTCGAAGCGCCAGCCATCACGGGCCAAGGTGTAGCCCAGGCCTGCCAGATAGATGGCCATCATCTGTAGACAGCCCTCGAACATCAGGGTGCCAGGCATACACGGATCGTTCTTGAAATGGCCGGCAAAGAACCAGTCGACGGGCCGGATAGGCGTGACTGCGCGCAGGTAGCCCCGACGCCAGGGCCCACCGCGTGGATCGAAATCGAGCACGCGTTCCACCAGCAGCATCTTGCCGTTCTGGATGGCGGGCGTGCGCACATGGGCCTGGCCCGCCTCGAAACCGGGACCGAAACACGCAGAGAGATCGCCCTCGGAAAACGCACGGACATCTTCAGCGGAGAGTTGCCGGCGCGTGCACGTCACCGCTGGCGGGTCCAGTCGCGCGTTGCCGCGAATTGCCTGGTCTTCGGGCGTCCACAACACGCCGGCCGATTGGTTCAGTTCCTCTTCGGTGAAGAAGCCCGCCTGACCCTGGCGTACAGTCAGCGCCGGCCGGCCGTCGCTGGTGCAGTCATAGTGGAAGAAGAACAGGCGCACCTCGCCCTGCCGCGCGTGGCTGTCCACGTGGATGTCGTAGCGAAGGGTTTCGCCCCGCCGAGGCAAGCCGCCGTGGTAGGTCAGTTCGCACCCCAGCAGGCGGTAGCGGCGTCGCCCCTGGTTTAGCGCATCGACGCCCAGGTAGGATATGAGGAAGAGGTCGGCCTGGCCCGCCTCGATCATGATTCCCGCGGGCATGAATCCGCGGTGCAAGAACCACGAGTCCTCGCGCACGTCGGTCTCGGTCCACACCGTGCCCAGGCCCATCGACCCGGCCACTGCGTCCAGGCCCACCACCCGATCGGCCAGGAGCAAGGGCGGCTGGGGCATGCGCACCTGGATCGCGTGTTGGTCTTGCTCTGTGAATTGCGGACCGAACAGATCTGAAATGTGGCCCGCCGCATGGGTTTCCAGATCGCGGCGCGAAAAGGCGTGGCCCTGCGGCCAGCCTTGATTGGTCGACGGAGTCTGCTGGACTTCGGCACCTGGCGGCGCGACGGTGGTCGCGGCGGGCCGGTCGTCTGAAGACGACGTCAAACCCGGAGGGAAGTTCTTCGCGCCGAGCAAAATCTCCAGCGCCCGCTGGCGATCTTCCAAAAACTGCCGGTGCGTGGCTGCTTGCTGGATCACATGGTTCTGGTGGACCTCGGCGATCTGCTGCCGATGGGCCAGCACACGGCTCAAGATCTCAGCCATCGGCCCTTGCAGTCCCGCCCCCACATGGGCGAGCGAGACAGCGGCGGCGGGTTGCGCACCGACACTGTCTTGCAGGACCGGCGGCAGCCACGGCGCGGGCGCCATGATCTGCACGGACAATTCGCCGACGACGGCGCCGGTGGTCTCTTGCGAACCGCGCGCTTGCAACGCTGGCAGTGTCGGTTCTGGCCGGTGCACCGCGAGCGTGAACAATCGGGGTTCGGGCAGACGCGCGCTCTTGCGCAGGGCCGCTAGAAACCCCAGTCCGTCGTCGGGCGACACGTCCGCGAGCGGGCGGCGCAGGTCCGCGGGAGGCTCCTCGATGAAGGTACGCGCCTCTTGTCCGCCCAGGGCTTGAGTCACGATCACAGCGCTGAGCGGCGCCTTGCCTTTCCAGGGCGTGATCCGCCCCGCTCCCGGCGCACCCGGAAGCACACGATGGCCGCAACAAAGCGCGGCGGCTGCCACCTGCACAAGGCCCGAGGCCGCATGCGCGTGACCGAAGAGGCCGCGCAGACTCTCGCCCTCTCCCAGAGTCAGGGCCGGCTTCCTGCCATGCTCGTCGTCCAGCACCGCCAGCACCGGGTCCCCGTCGCGACGGATATCGTCGAGCCGTTTGAGCACCAGAACCACGGCGGCATCGCCAGCTTGCTGTCGATCCGCGGAAAGGCAGGCGGCTGCGGCTGCCCGGTGCACAGGCTCGGCCGACAGGTCCACCGCAGCCACCAGGGCGGCGTCGATCTCACCCTGCTGCAAAGCCCGGCGAGCGATCTGCAAAGCGCGAATCCCGGAAAGCTCCTCGCTGCTGACACTCAGGCTGGGGCCGCAGAAGTCGAACTGGCTGTTGAGGCGATTGCTCACGATGTTGGGCATGGCGCCGATGACACCCGCGGCGCCCAGCAGAGGCACGAAGCCGTCGCGCGCTGCCGTCACCCAATCACTCGACGCGCCCAGTGCCTCGGCCCAGCCCGCCACGCGCCAGCGCGCCCCGTGGCGCGCGATCTCGGCATCGCACTGCATGCCCACTATCACCGAGGTTCGTTCGCGTGGCAGGGTCGATGTCACTTGCTCCACTGCCTCGCGGGCCGCAGCCAGAACCATCAGTTGCTGGGGCAGAGTCTCTTCCAGATCCTTGGGCGGAAAACGCAGGCCCGCCAGCGCAAGCGACACCTGTTCAGCAGGCGCGCTGTCGCCTCTCACCTGCGACCGCCCCAGGAAAAGCGCTTCGGCGAAATCCGCGACGCTGGTCCCCTTGCCGACCCGTGCGCCGATAGCGATGATGCCCACGCCAGCGGGCGCCGCGACCGCTTTGCCGCGTGAACGAGCCAGTTTAGCCGAGGGTTCCTCGACGATGAGGTGCGCATTGTTGCCGCCAAAACCAAAGGCGCTGATGGCCGCGCGCCGTGGGACCGGATCGTTCCAAGGCTCGGCCGCGCGCAACACGCGCAAGGGCGCTCCGTCGAGGACAGGCGTGATCTTGTCGAGCGAAGGCGTGGGTGGACGCACCCCCGCGCGAAAGGCAGCCAGAACCTTGAGCAGGCCTGCCGCGCCAGCGCCGGTGATCAAGTGGCCCAGGTTGGCCTTGAGCGAGCCGATGGGCAGGGGCTCACCACGACCGGCGGACACCTCGGCCAAGGCGCGGATCTCGACGGCGTCGCCGACGCCGGTACCGGTGGCGTGGCATTCCAGCAAAGAGATCTCCGACGGCGAAAGTTCCGCGGCTGCGTAGGCGGCACGCAAGGCTCGCACCTGTCCCTCCTGCGAGGGAACCAGCAGGCCGCGTCCGCGGCCGTCGTTGGACAGCCCGATACCGCGAATCACGCCCAGGATGTGATCTCCGTCACGGCGGGCATCTTCCATGCGTCGCAGAGCCACCAGGGCCGCGCCTTCGGCTGGCATCAGGCCATCAGCCTCGGCATGGAAGGGCCGGCTGCGTCCGGTCGGGCTGAGTGCGCCCAGGGCGGTGAAGCCCTGATGGATGAAAAGATCGTCGGCGCGATTCACCGCCCCAGCCAGCATCAGATCGGCGTGACCGTCGTGCAGGAGATCGCAGGCCAACTTGATGGCGTAGATCGAGGAGGCGCAGGCGGCGTCCAGCGCGAAGGCGACGCCACCCAAACCCAAAGCCTGGGCGAGAAAGTGCGCGGGCAAGCCCGACATGAAGCGATTGCGCGGATCCACGGTTGGCAGCGCC
Organism: Myxococcales bacterium; assembly: GCA_003158735.1. Lineage (GTDB taxonomy): Bacteria > Myxococcota_A > Polyangia > Fen-1088 > Fen-1088 > Fen-1137. The sequence goes on from PMLB01000271.1 coordinate 4,830, forward strand.
AGGCGATCGAAAGCTGGCCCGTCCAGCAGCTTCTCTAGCCAGAAGCGCTCAGCAAAGCGCGAAAGCGAAGACGAGGGATAGGAAAGGTTTCCCACCACCACACCGGCGCGGGCCTTGTCGCCGCGAAAGCGAACATCGCGCAGAGCCTCGCGCCCGGCATGAAGCAGCCAGTGGAAAAGCGGATCCAAAGGAGCGATCTGATCCGCAGGAACAGCGAAGCCATGCGCATCGAAAACCTTTTCGAAGCCCTGCACGTATCCACCGCGATCGTGCAGCGTCCGGTCGTGGGTGTCCTTGGCATCCCTGGCCAGGACCAAGGCCGGCTCGATGCCCCAGCGGCCGGCCGGCGCCGGCCCGATCGCCACACGCGCCTCCATCACCAAACGCCACAGCTCGTCGGGCGACAGCGCCCCGGGCAGGACGCAGCCCTGCCCCACGATAGCAATGGGCGCAAAACTCATGAGCGGGCGGGCGAGCCGTTCCCGGCACGCCGTCGCGGAGGGGACGCATCGGGCGGACCGGCGGGATGCTCGTCGCTCGGGAGCGCATGCACCTCAATGCCACGCAACTCGGCCACCACGCTGCCGTTACTGGCCAAGAACGCGGCGTCGGACACGGCCCGCTTCTGCGAGGACTCGCGGCCCGCCAAC
>PMLB01000151.1 GCA_003158735.1 Myxococcales bacterium
ATTCGGCACGGACTTGCTGGGTTGGATGTCCTGGGGTTTCCTCTGATTGGGCATGTCCGCACCCGCGTGCGTGCGCGTGCAGGGCATGTGGCGCATCCCGCAGTAAGACAGGGGCGCCATGCTCCCGGGCGCGGATCGCATGGCTACGTAGAAGTCAGGCAGGCCAAGGAAAGCCGACTCGATTCGCATGACCTTCGAGCCGCGGCTGAACACCACGCCCATGGCCTTGCCACCCGGCGGAGTCTTGCGCATCACCTCGACGAAATCTGCGGTCTCTTTTCCGTAGAGACGGTAGTGCACGATGAGTTGGTATCCATAAATGGCGCACAGGATCACGGCCGGCACGGGAACCAGCAAGCGCAGCCAGCCGCGCACACGCCCCAGCCCCGCCGGAATCAATGCGATAGCCATGAGCACGACCAACACGGCAAAGCGCGGGAAGAAGGTCATCAGTTCCAGCTCGGCCAGGTGGTGTGGCAGGATCAAATAGGCAGCCAGTGCGGCCACGAAGGCGACCAGTATTGCGGGCCACATGCGCAGGCGGGGGCGCTGCAAGGACGGCGCCGGCAGCACACGCCAGGCGACTAGCCCGGCGATTAGGTAGACGGCAATCACCAGAAGCAGCGCTCGACAGGCGGCAGTATCCACCTGGTCGGAAAAGGAGCGCATGGCGTGCCCAGGAAGCCCCCAGAGACGCGAGCCGAAATCGTGCAGAAAGGTCCTCTTGCCGAGGTCCTTCAGGCGATGGCGTTTGATCAGCCCCCAGGTGTAGTCGAAGGTGGGATTGGCCGCGGCGTTTGCCACCGAGCCGATCAACCGCCAGTACGCCAGCGCGGCGAGGGCCGGCAAGAGCGTGCTCGCGCCCAGCAGGCGTCGGCGCCAAGGCAGGGGGGCCAACAGCGCGAACGCCAGGACCGCGCCCACACCATAGAGAAAGTTCTGCAGGTGACACAGGAAGAGGAATACCGCCAGCGCGGCGGTCCACAGCCAGCTCCGTCTCACCTGGCCCGGCTCACTGTGGAGGTGCTTCACCACCTGCGCGAGCAACAGCATGAGCACCGGCAGCGACAGGGCGAAGCTGATGAAACCGTAGTGAAGCGTCAGGTTGTACGCCAAGGGGAAGGCCAGCAACGCCGGTACGCGGCTGCGACCACAGGCCACCAGAAGTGACGCCGTGGAGAGCGGCATCGCCGCGATATAGAGCGCCACGATCAGCTTGTGCGCCAGAAGCAGGTTCATCACCTTGCCCAGCGCCACCAACATGAAGTAGTGGGCCGCGTAGGGCGCCAAGCGCAGGCTGCCCTCGTAGAACGCCGCGTAGGGAGAGGCCGCCGAGCCGCGCTTGCCCAGCATGTCGGCTACCGCCAAGTGGAAGGGCAGGTCCAGCCCAGGCAAGATCGTGGTAACGAACAGCGGCGCCCAGTAGAGCGGCAGCAGGACAAGAAAGCACGCCACAAAGACCTTCGCGTCGGCATTGGTCATGAGAAGGCCGTCGACCAGCCAGCGCCAAAGACGTGTTTTGAACTCTGTGAAGCCCAAGTGACCGCCTGTGTATACACCAACTCCCAGGACATTCACCCCGCTAGCACCCGCGATCACTGTGGTATAGATTCCGCCGACCTATGGGCCTCATGGATCTCTTCTCAAGGGAGAAGCGCGAGGAACGCGCGCTGGCGAACCTCATCCGGCGCGCGACGCACAAGTACTTGCAGTCGCCCGAGCGCTACAAGGCCATGGAAGGGCTGGCCAATGAAGGCTCCGATGCCGCCCTTTACGGCCTGCTGTGCCGGTTCGGCATGGTGTACGACAAGTCCATCGAAGATGAACAAGAGAAGGAGTGGGTCTTCGACACCATCGCGGCCAAAGGCCGCGCGGCGCTGCCGGCCGTCACGCGCTACCTGCGCTCCGCGGATTCCGTGTCGTGGCCGTTGCGCCTTTTGCCCAAGGTGGCCAACAAGGAAGAGGAATTCGCCCTGGTCGAGCGGGTCTTGGCCGAGCACGAGCCGGGCTACGAACGCGACCCAACCAAGAAGATTCAGCTGCTGCGCCATCTCAGCCAACAGAAAGACCCGCGCGCGCCGTCGCTGGTGGCGCCCTATCTGGCCGACATGGACGAGGGCGTGCGCTTCGCCGCGGTGGAAAGTCTGTTGCGCCTGAAGAACGAGGAGGTGGCGCGCGAGGCGCTGCTGCAGGTCTTCGTGTCCGACACCGAGGAGAGCTTGCGGCTGCGTATCCGCATCGCCGAGGGGTTCGCCGAACTCGGCTGGCTGGTGCATGGTTACCGGGGCGGCGTGGAAAAGAAATTGCCCGAGGGTTTCCAACTCGACCGCGAGGGCCACATCCTTGACCGGAAGCGGTCCGAGTAATGCCTCGAAGAACAGATATCAAGTCCGTCCTTATCATCGGGTCCGGCCCCATCGTGATCGGCCAGGCCTGCGAGTTCGACTATTCGGGCACGCAAGGGGTCAAGGCCCTGCGCGAGGAGGGCTTCCGGGTGGTGCTGGTCAACTCCAACCCGGCCACCATCATGACCGACCCGGAAATGGCCGACCGCACCTACGTCGAGCCGCTCACCGTCGACTTCGTGACCAAGATCATCGAGCGCGAGCGGCCCGATGCGCTTCTGCCCACCCTGGGCGGCCAGACCGCGCTCAACCTCACCGTCGAGTTGGATCGCGCGGGCGTGCTCGATCGCTTCGGGGTCAAGCTCATCGGCGCGCAGATCGCGGCCATCGAGAAGGCCGAGGACCGCGACCTGTTCAAGCAGGCCATGAGCAACATCNNCATCGGCCTGCGCGTGCCGTTTTCGGGCTATGCGCATTCGCTGGCCGAGGCGCGCGAGATCCGCGACCAGCTGGCCCGCCGCACGGGCGGTAGCTATCCGGTCATCCTGCGGCCCTCCTTCACCCTGGGCGGCTCGGGCGCGGCCATCGCGTGGAACGGCGAGGAGTTCGACAGCAAGATGCTGTGGGGACTGCAGCAAAGCCCGCGCCACGAGGTACTGGTCGAGCAATCGGTGTTGGGCTGGAAGGAATACGAGCTCGAGGTGATGCGCGANNATGGGCGTGCACACCGGTGACTCCATCACCATCGCGCCCGCCATGACCCTGACCGACAAGGAATACCAGTTCATGCGCGACGCGGCCCTGGCCGTGATTCGCGAAATTGGCGTCGACACGGGAGGGTCCAACATCCAGTTCGCCATCGACCCGAAGAACGGCGAGATGGTGGTCATCGAGATGAACCCGCGTGTGTCGCGCAGCTCGGCCCTGGCCTCCAAGGCTACCGGCTTCCCCATCGCCAAGATCGCCACCAAGCTGGCGGTCGGCTACACCCTGGACGAGATCACCAACGACATCACGCGCGAGACGCCGGCCTGCTTCGAGCCGACCATCGATTACGTGGTGACCAAGGTGCCGCGTTTCGCCTTCGAGAAATTCCCGGGCGCGGATTCGACCCTGGGCCCGCAGATGAAGTCGGTNNGTCATGGCCATCGGCCGCACTTTCAAAGAGTCGTTGGGCAAAGCGCTGCGCTCGCTGGAGATCGGGCGCTGGGGCTTCGACCTCGAGCGCGTGCCGCCGCTCGATGATCTGCGCCACCTGATCACGCAGCCTGGACCGGATCGCCTGTGGCAACTGGCCGAGGCCCTGCGCCTGGGCATGACGGTGGACGAGGCGCAAACCCTGACCGCCATCGACCCTTGGTTCCTTACACAATTGAAGCAGATGATCGACCAGGACGAGACGGCCCGCCTGGCCGGGGCCGCGCTGCTCGACGATCCAGCCACCCTCCTCCGCTGCAAACAGTTCGGCATGTCCGACCGCCGACTGATGAAGCTGGCCGGTGTGGCCGAGGAGGACGTGCGCCAGGCCCGCCTGCGCCACGGCATCCGACCGGTGTTCAAGCGCGTGGACACCTGCGCCGCCGAGTTCGAGGCGCACACGCCGTACCTGTATTCGACATATGAAACTGGAACCCTGGGAGGGTTCCAGTCCTCCCGCGATGGGGGCGAGCCAGCAAAGCCGTCTCGCCCCCACGCGATCGAAACTGGAACTCAAGCCGACAAGATCGCTGAGTCGGAAGTGCGGCCCACGGGCAAGAAGAAGATCGTAATTCTGGGCGGTGGGCCCAACCGCATCGGGCAGGGNNCGGCTGTACTTCGAGCCGCTCACCCGCGAGGACGTGCTGGAGATCGTCGACGCCGAGAAGCCCGAGGGCGTGATCGTGCAGTTCGGCGGGCAGACGCCGCTGCGCCTGGCCGTGCCTTTGCAAAAGGCAGGCGTTCGCCTACTCGGCACCAGCGCGGATGCCATTGACCGCGCCGAGGACCGCCAGCGTTTCGGCGAGTTGGTGCGCAAGCTCAACCTGCGCGCGCCCGTCTGGGGCACGGCCCACGGCCTGGAAGAAGCCCGCGCCATCGCCGAAAAGATCGGCTATCCGGTCATGGTGCGGCCATCGTATGTTCTGGGCGGCCGGGCCATGGAGATCGTGCACGACGCCGCCGGGCTGCACACCTTTGTAGGCGTGGCTCTGGAGGCGGCCCGACGGGAAAGCCTAGCCTCGGACGGCGGCCGCGGCGACGAGAGCGCGCCCATCCTGGTGGACCAGTTCCTGCGCGACGCCATCGAGGTCGACGTGGACGTGGTGGCTGATGGCCAGGACGTGGTCATTGGCGGCGTGATGGAGCATATCGAAGAAGCCGGCATCCACTCGGGCGACTCGGCCTGCTGCCTGCCGCCCTTCTCTTTGCCCCGCGAAACCGTGGCCATCATCAAGGATCAGGCGCGGGCCCTGGCGCGCGAGCTGGACGTGCGCGGCTTGATGAACGTGCAGTTCGCGGTGCCGCGCGACGGCCGCGGCGTCTTCATTCTCGAGGTGAACCCGCGCGCCTCGCGCACGGTGCCCTTTGTGTCCAAGGTCATCGGGGTTCCGCTGGCCAAGGTTGCGGCCAAGATCGCGGCGGGCCGCACCCTGCGCGAGATGGGCATCCACGAGGTGTCGCCCACGCACATGGCGGTCAAGGAAGCCGTGTTCCCCTTCGTCAAGTTCGGCGGCGTGGACGTGTTGCTCGGGCCCGAGATGCGCTCCACCGGCGAGGT
>PMLB01000019.1:0-213 GCA_003158735.1 Myxococcales bacterium
GAATGAGCACAATGCGTGCCATGGCATTGAAGCGCCGTCGCCAGCGCAGAATGTGCGCGTTGTGGCGCTCATGCTACTGGTCATCTGTGAATTGTGGGGTGTCAACGAGCCTGAAACTCACCGGCCGCTAAACACCAACTCCTTCGAAGCGACGGACGGGCTCATTCATATTGATTGGACCATGGGCGATGACCTCCGGGCCGACAGTCAGGC
>PMLB01000019.1:218-3001 GCA_003158735.1 Myxococcales bacterium
CCAGCATACCTGGCAGGCTGCGGGCGAGGCGTTTGGCGGTGGCCGCGGGGATGATCACCAACGAGCCGACCAGCAGCACCCCTAGGTAGCGCAGACCGAGTGCGATAGTCAACGCAAAGACGAGCAAGAAATAGAGATTCAATCGTTGGACGTTGATGCCGCTGGTGTGGGCGATTTCGGGGGAAACCAGCGCCAGCACGAGTCGGTGCCTCTTCCACAGCACGAACCCAATCACGCCGAGCGCGAGCACAAGCGCAAGCGTGGTCTCGACCGTGGTCAAGTGCCCCACCCCACCGAAGAGTGCTTCGATAAGCTCCTCTCCAGAGGTAATCAGGCTGCCGATGGCAAGCGCGGTCGAGAACACCACCCCGATAATCGTCTCTGTGGCAAGTCGTGTCCTATTCTCGATGCCCCATACCAGCAGCGTCCCGACGAGGAGCGCGGCAACGCCACCCAAGATCGGGTGAATACGCAGCAGAAGCGCCACCCCGATGCCAGGCAGGGCGATGTGCGAGATTGCATCCGCGGCAAGAGTCATCCTGCGCATGACCGCGAAGCAGCCGACCAAGCCCGCGGCTGCTCCCGCGGCGACGGAGAGCGCGATGGCGTTAGGGTCGATGGTCATGGTGCACGTGGTAGGCGATGGGAGCGCCATAGAGCTCTTGCAGCAGCTGGGGCGTGAGCACCTGCCTCGGGGCGCCGAAGCACGCGTGCCCGGGCGACAGACACAGCACGTTGGTGGCGTAGTGATAGACCACACTCAGATCGTGCGAGATGAAAAGGATGGTCAGGCCGCGTTCGTCGCGAAGACGATCAAGGGTGTGGTTGATGCTGTCCTGCCCCGGCTCGTCCACGCCAGCGGTGGGCTCGTCGAGCAGCAAGACCGTTGGATGTCCGATGAGCGCAGCTGCAACCAGCAACCGCTGGAACTGTCCTCCCGACAGCGCCCCGATAGGCTGGCCGACTGACTCTGGCTTGAGCCCGACGAGTCCCAGCACGCTGGCAACGTCAGCTTCGGACGCGCGCGAGACGACTGCCTTCGCGTGGAGGAAATCACCACCCGTGATCGGCAGATCCCGCTCGATGTCGAGCTTCTGAGGCACGTAACCGATTTGGGTGTTTCCCTCCCACGCTATCGTGCCCTGGTGAGGCAGGACACCGATGAGTGTCTTGGCGAGAACGCTCTTGCCCGCACCATTCGGTCCAACGATCGCCAGCGCGCTGCCGTGCCGGACTTCAAAGGACAGCCCTTCAATCACTACGGTCCGATCGAACCCAACGGAGAGGTTCGTCACAACCAGAGCTGGGAGAGGCGCATCCACCGAACTACTCATTCGGCGCATCCTTTCTCGGTTGCGGATGTCCCTTCAGCGACGGCCGCCTCCGTGTCCACCGCCACGCGAACCGCCACCGCCGCCGCGGAATCCACCGAACGCTCGTGAGCTGCCACCGCCGCCACCGCGGAATCCGCCGACAGCGCGATAGGCACCCGCACCGCGAGCGCCGCCACCGAAACCATTGCCGGCACGACTGCCGCCGCCAACGCCGTAGCCGCCCCGGTATCCGCCGCGATATCCGCCCCATCCATACCCGGCGCGGTATAGCCCGCGATACCAACCAAAGCCGCCCGGACCACGCGGTCCAAAGTAGGGATAGCCCCCCCAGCCCCAAATCCAGGGAGCTGCCAGCCACATCCATCCGTAGCTGGGATAGTAAACATAGGAGTAGGGAGAAGCATCACTGGCCGTGCCCTCGTTTGTGTACTGGCCGCCGTAGGGCATCCAAATCCAGCCATACTCGCTCGTGTAGACCCACTGACCGTCGCCTGCCGCCTGCTCACTCCCAGCCGCCGGCTGAATCTGCGGCTGCGTCTGGCCTTGGACCCGAAGTGGTGGCTGCTGGGGAGGTGCGGGTGGTTGCTGGTCGGGCGCCGGCGTGGGTGGCGTCACCGCTTGCGGGGGAGGGCCAGATTGTGAAGCTTGGCTCGTCGGATCTCCAGCCACGCTTATATCCTGGGCTAGGGCAAAGCCGGACCCCGAAAGTAGGAAACAAAGGGCGACAGTCAGCTCGGTTTTCATGACAACACCTCATGACGAAACGACCGTGTGCTCGTTCTAGCTTCACGACATATCGTCGATGAAAGGGAGCAGCACGAAGCGTGCCATGGCGTAGAATTTGCGGTCGCCCAGGCCATATCGCGCCCGGATTGCAGTTCCCCAGCCAAAGCGAGCGTGTCATGGCAATCAACACAATGAGGCTGCGTCATTCAATTGATCGGAATTGAATGGAATCCTCCTTCACATTGACTGGGCACGTGGTCGCGCGCCCCTTGGTCATTTCCCCATCGCGCCTGGAAAACACCCTCCGGCGATCTCGGCACACATCGTGCAGGTAAAGTTCCTCGCCCTCGCGCGCGGTGCCGCCGAAATGATCGGCCATGCAGGTGTAGTTCTGGACACAACCGGCGCCTCGCGCCTGACGCTCACGCCCGTGAGTGGGCGCTCATCCCCGAAACACAAACAACTGCTTGGAGCCGCGCATGAACGATGACCTGCGAACCGAGAACGCTCTCCGTGAAGGCGTGATGAAGCTGCTCTCCGACGATGAAGTCGCCACCGTAAGCACCGCAGAGACGGCAGCTCGTCTCTTGGATGGTGAGGAGTACCTCGACCTGGAGCGCCTCGACCGAGGTGTGCAACGGGCAACAAGAGCGGCCACGACAATGCGGGGTGTCCTTCCGCGAAGGACAGTGCACACGGACACCTGGAGCAAGATCCTTGCAC
>PMLB01000294.1 GCA_003158735.1 Myxococcales bacterium
GCGGTCGAATTCACCCTGGTCCCCGGTGATTTCCTCTTGACTAAGAACTCAGTTGCTCCCGCGATGGTTCGCCGCCGGCAGTTCCGTCGGGCTCCCCTCGCGACCAGTTGTCCTACGCCTGACCTGCCGGAGGTACGGTCTCATGGGTGACAAAAGCAAAGAACCGCACCGCTGGAAGTTCTTTCGCGCGGGCGATGTGGACCAGGTCGTGCTCGCCCAGGGGGCTGACCTGGAAAACCTGAGCGAGCTCGACCAGAAGTTGTGGATGGCGCTCTCCTGTCCCACGCGGGGCCTGGAGTTCGACAGCCGCACCTTGGAATGCATCGACACGGATCACGACGGGCACGTCCGACCACCCGAGATTCTGGCCGCGGTGGAGTGGGCCAAGCAGGTTTTTCGCAATCTGGATGATCTTCTTGCTGAGGGCAGCTCTGTCCCGCTCGTTTCCATCAACGAGCAGACCCAGCTCGGCCGCGATGTGCTGGCGGCGTCTCGGCGCCTGCTCGCCAAACTGGGCCGTCCCGACGCCAGCACCGTCTCGGCCGAGGATGTGACCGGCGCTGCCGAAATACTGGCCGCCAGCCGATTCAACGGCGACGGAATCGTGCCCGCTGACAGCGCGGAGGACGAAGCCACCCGCCGGGCCATCGAAGACATCATCGCGGCCATGGGCAGCAAGCCTGACCGGAGCGGCAAGCCGGGTGTGGATCAGGCAAGCATCGACAGGTTTTTCGAAGAGGCCGCCGCCACTGTGGTGTGGCTCGGCCAGGCCGACCAGGATGCAGCCATCCGGCCGCTGGGGGGCGCCACGAGCGAGGCTGCCGAGGCCGTGGACGCAGTCCGAGCCAAGGTGGACGACTACTTCGCCCGCTGCCGCCTGGCGGCCTTTGACAGCCGCGCCGTCGCAGCGCTCGGTCCTGCCGAGAGCGACCTGGCCGCGCTGGCCGGCAAGAGCCTGACCAACGATGCCGCCGAGATCGCGCAGCTCCCGCTCGCCGCGATCGGAGCCGGGCGTCCCTTGTTTCTCCACGAAGGGATGAATCCGGCTTGGGCGTCCAAGGTGGCGGTTCTGGTGGCTGCCGCCGTCAGGCCCATTCTGGGTGCTGACAAGGCGGCGCTGACCGAGTCGGACTGGAGTGCCATCAAGGAGAGACTGGCGCCTTTTGCTACCTGGCAAGCTGCTCGGCCGTCCGCCGCTCTGGCGGCGCTGGGCGACGCCCGCGTGCGCGAGCTGCATGCCGGGACTTTCCGGCAGGACCTCGGCGCCCTGGTGGTCAAGGATGCCGCGCTGGAGGACCAAAGCAGTCAGATCGACCTGGTGGAGAAGATGATCCTTTTCCGCCGTGACTTGTCGCGCCTGGTGCGCAACTTCGTGAACTTCTCCGAGTTTTACGGCCAGCGCCGCGCCATCTTCCAGGTCGGCACGCTTTACCTTGACGGCCGTAGCTGCAGTCTGTGTTTGCCGGTCGAAGATGCCAGCAAGCACGCCGCGGTGGCGGGGTTGGCCCGAGCCTACTTGGTCTACTGCGACTGCACCCGCAAGGCGGGCGAGAAGCGCAGCATCGTCGCGGTGGTCACCAGTGGAGGCACGGATAATCTGATGGTGGGTCGCAACGGGGTGTTTTACGACCACCAGGGCAGTGACTGGGATGCCACGGTCACGCGCATCATCGAGAATCCCATCAACATCCGGCAGGCCGCCTGGGCGCCCTACAAGAGGTTCGTGCGCATGATCGAGGAGCAGGTGGCCAAACGCGCCTCGGCCGCCGATGAGGAATCGCGGCAGAAGACGCAAGCGGCGGCGATGCAAACCGCGCACGCCGACAAGACCAAGGCTGAAGACGCGGCAGCAAAGATGCCCGAGCCCAAGAAGATCGACGTGGGTACGGTGGCCGCCATCGGTGTCGCAGTTGCGGGCATGGCGACCTTCCTGTCCAGCATCCTGGCCACCTTCCTAGGATTGGGCATGTGGATGCCAGTGGGAGCGCTGGGCCTGCTGCTGGCCATTTCCGGCCCGTCCATGCTCATCGCCTGGCTCAAGCTGCGCCAGCGCAACGTCGGCCCCATCCTGGATGCGAACGGCTGGTCGGTGAACGCCCTGGCCAAGATCAACATTCCTTTTGGCTCGGCCCTGACCAAGGTGGCGGCGCTGCCGCGGGGAGCGCGGCGCCAGCTGCGCGACCCATTTGCGCAGAAGCGATCGCCCTGGCGGTTGTACCTGACGCTGCTTGTGCTGGCGGCTCTTGTGGTGCTCTGGTGGTTGGGGCATCTCGACCGCTATCTGCCTGGCAAGTTCAGGTCCGATGCGGTCTTTGGTCGAGAGGTTCCGGCAAAGACTGCGCCGGCGGCCAAATAGGGCTTGTCGGGAAATTCGCGACCGCTGAGTAGGCCGGGTCGCGGCTAGCGTGAGCGAGGGCGTGTGGGGCATGGGTGCCGCGTGTCGCGTTCTTCGCCTCCCGCGTCCCGCCCACGAATACGCTCACCCTCACGCACACGCGACCGGCGGGCCGCAGGCCGGCCGCCTCTGCCGCCACGGCCTTGTGCGGCTATCGTGCGCCCCCCCCACCAGCTTAGCTTGACCCCGGATCCCCC
>PMLB01000073.1 GCA_003158735.1 Myxococcales bacterium
CCGGCCGACACGGGCCAGCAGCCTTGCGCGTGCGAAACCAGGCGACCCGGGAGATTGAAGACGGCGAAGCGCAGCCGTTTGGGCCTGGCATCCTCGAAGGGCGGCGGCAGATCCAGCACCTTCATCGCCGACAGCAGGTTGTAGGTCACAAGGCACAGCCTGCTTCTTGTGGCTCTCGATGATGGTGGCGTCCATCTCCAGCATGGCGACTGGTTGGGGACGCTGGCGGCTCAGCTGGGCCACGATGTGCTTTTGCACCCGGGCCAGACCCATAAGGGCTGCGCTCTCGGGGTAGATGACCGACGCTTCGTCCGCTGGATTCTCGCTGCGTGCGGTTTTCAGCAAATTCTCGTCGTGGAAGCCGAGCAGAAACGAGCGCGCGGCATCGGGCGAGGGCAGCTTGTCGCGGTCACACAGGCGCAAGAGGCCCTGGTCGGCCGCGAGAATCGTCAGGTCGTCAAGGCATTCGCCGCCGGCTCCGAGCAGCAGCACCAAATCCTCCACCATCTCGGATACACATCGAGTTTCTGAAAGCCGAACATGCATGAGTTTCGGCAACAGAGCGGAAAAGTTGCACGGCCACGGCCACGACCACGGCCACGGCCTCCGTCTTCACCCAGCGGGTGACGGCTTCGTCGCACCAAAAGCCAAACGCCACGGCTGGTTACGCCCTGATCCCGCGCCTTGGCGCGGGATCAGGGGGTCGCGTACGTGGTGCAGGGTCATGGAACTCACAATGGCGTCCACCGTAGGAGGGGTGCGGGCTGGATCCTCCAGATCGAGGAAGACGGGCTGGATGTTGGCGATGCCGGCGGCCCTGATCTTGCCGCCCAAGACGTCCAGCATGCCGTGCGAGGAATCCGCGGCCAGGACCCGGGAAACCCGCTGGCGCAGGGCCAGGGAAACCAGTCCGGTCCCAGCGCCGTAATCCAGCACGGCGTCGCTGTTTTTCAGTGGCAAGGCCTCGACGATAGCTTTGCCCACCGCCTCGCCCAGCTCGCGACGGACGGGGTTTTCGTCCCAGGATTGCGCGTCTTTGTCGAAATCCCGTTTTCCGTTTGTCATGAGTCTGTCCGTTCCTTTTCGCGCCGAGGCGCCCTAGGGTGCACCAGCCTGAGCTTCTCCGTCTACCACCGCGACGTAGATGCGGCAGGCCTGCCGGAGTGTGCCGTAGATCTTGCACCTCTCGACTTCGGAACTGCCTGCGACTCAGCGCCGCGGTCTGGTCGTCGCGAATTGCCCAGGCGGTCCGCACGCTCTGGCTCATCGCCACGACATGGTCGAGCGCGTTCCGCACCCGCGGGCCCCAGCTAAAGTGAGACCATGCACCACCCCGACCGCGACGAGGCACGGCGCGAATAGACTGGGCCCGCTGGTGCAGCCTGTACGCGTGCCGTTTCCTCCACATTGGAGAGTTATCGGCAACGGGCTCGCTTAAGCTGCGTATCACGTCCGCTCGGCGGCGGGCAATCGACGGCTACCCACCTGGCCTTGCGGCTCTTCAGAAACTAGTTGGTCGCCGCTGTCTCGCCCACGAGCACACCGACGTCGGACGCAATCGTGCTCTTGTCGCCGTCCGTGCCGGAGAACCTGAAGCCGGCACGTCCTACGAAATTGAGGTTCGGCACGAATCGGGCCGTGCGGCCATCCGCCGACACGGACACCGTACCGTTGACCGCGGACGAGACGGTGTACACGGCGCCTGCCTTGAGTCCCGATGTGAACCTGGACATGTCCACGTCCAGAGAAGTGTCGCCAGCCGCGGTTCGCTTGGCCACTACCCCGTGGGGAATGGCGAGCCACTGCAGATAGTCTTCCAGCCAGGTGTAGCCCACGTTCCCTGGCACGTAGGCATAGACACAGGGGACTTGCCCGTTGTGGTCGTCGAGGCTGGGGTTGAGTCCCACTGCCTTCTCCCAGTAGTCAGGCATGCCGTCCTTGTCTGTGTCGGTCGGCGCTGGCGTGGAACTCAACGTACCCATGCCGCCGTTGCTCAGGCCGTTGGCGTCGATCTGCTGGTAGTTGAGGTGCCTGTGTTTCTGGGTGACCAGATCTTCGACCACGAGCGCATCCACTTCATCGCGCAGGGGCGTCTGCGATTTCACGTCGAGGCGCAAAGGCCCCGCACTCGAGATGACCTTCTTGTAGGCGGTCAGGTGGTCGTCCTGCGTGACGGGAACCCCGACAATCGGATTGCTGGCGGTCACCGGCTGTAAGTTCGCGGTGAGCGGGAACGGTGTGGTCACTTTCTCGTAGTCGCCGGACGCCATGTCGAAATCCGTCTTGGTGACGTCGAGCACGCCATTGATGTTGCCGTCGAGAGCGCAGTCTTCCATGAACAGGTGGAAATTCGGCTTCCCGGTGCTGTCCAGGTTCGCGCTCTCGAGGGCGTCGGTCTTGGCGGTGCCGGAAACGAAATAGCTGCCACGCACGTTGGCCTGCCAGCTAGCGGGCGAGCTCGAATCCCCCATGATGAAGCCGATGTCCCAATCGAAGGTGACGTTGTTGATCCAATCGAGCAGCGTGGCGCGGGCTTTGGGATTGCGGGTGTGATTGTGCGCCCATAGTGAGTGGTGGGACGTGGCTTTGTTCTGATCCCACAGCCCGCCGCAGGAATGGGTCTCGAGACCCCACGCATTGATCGAATACTGATACGTCATGTTTTCCGGCGGAGTCTTGAAACTGGACATGTTCTCGTCGTGACTGAACATCATGTCGCAGTGGTCCCAGACCAAATTGACCGCGTTGCTGTCCATATCCACTGAGTCGGCACTGTATCCATCGCGGAATCGCATGTGGCGGATGATGACATCGCCCGCAGAGAGCCAGAACGTGCCGTCCTTGAGCGCGAAGCCATCGCCTGGCGCGGTCTGCCCAGCGACGGTGAACAGGCCCTTGCTGGCGGTCAGCTCTCCAGAAATGCTGGCATACCCGCTCACGTCGAAGACGATGGTGCGGCCAGAGGCCGGGACGTTCTCGATACCGTAGGCGAACGAGCCCGCGCCGCTGGCTGCGAGGTTGGTGACGTGATACACGTCCCCGCCGCGGCCTCCCTTGGCGAACGCGCCAAACCCTTCTGCGCCGGGAAAGGCTGGCAAAGGCTGTCCAGGGGTTCCGCAAATGATGGGATCACCGGCTCCACCTGTGCCGGCTCCTCCGGCGCCCAGGCCCCCCGAACCGGATCCGCCGGCTGCGATGCCACCGGTGGCGGATCCACCTGCGGCAATGCCCGCCGAACCAGCTCCGCCCGTTCCACCGTGCCCGCCCGAGGCGGTCCCACCTGTCACAATTCCACCCGAAGGGGTCCCTCCCGTTCCAAAGCCACCCGCACCAGCTCCGCCGCGTCCGCCCGTACCGGCTCCGCCCGTCACAGTTCCACCCCCTCCGGAGGCACCCGCGTCGGCCGTGGCGGCCCCGAGGCCACCCGCACCGGCGCTTGCTCCGGTACCGCCGACGCCGGCTCCGCCGCCAGGATTTCCTGCCGAACCGGGCGATCCGGCGGCTGCCGCATCATTCGCACTCACTCCTCCGCTCGAAACGCCGCCTCCCGATCCGCCACCTCCTTGCGCTGTGCCACCTCCGTTGCTGGAAGATCCTCCGCTGCCGGGAACGGTGGAGCCGCTACCGCCTGAACTGCAAGCCGATAGGCCGAAGACCAGGATTAGAAGATCAATTTGAAACCGAGGTGACTTCAGCAACATGACGCTTCTCCCAGCAAGAGGGAGCACCGTCTTCAACGGTGCTAGACATTCTGTTGTATATCAGAATCTCGACGGCCCAGGGCCACCTCGCCCTTGCCCACGTGATCTCGCTACTGCGGCGGCAACGTGACGACAATGGGTGTGCTCGACGGATAGTCGAAAGGCACGTCGACGCAGGTCGTATTGGTGGAGCTGGTTGACTGCCCACAGCCGTATCCGGCTTCCGGGGCAGGATTGGGGAAGCCGCAAATGTGCGCAGAGTAGCGCCCAGCGGGCGCGCATTGAGGACTCAGACACGCCATCGACTGTGCACCGCAAGTGCCGGAAAGATAGTAGGTGCCGTTCCAAGTCTGGGTCGCCCCTGCGGTGGTGAGCTGCTGGGCCGGGGCACACACTATGGGGCAGGCCATGAATTGGCAGGTATCGCATGGCGTGCGACACATGCCCGACAGGGTGAGATCCCCCGATTGACTGCTGATGGTGAGCCAATCCGACGAGCAGCTACCGGGTTGTCCAAGGCACCAAACTGTGGCGTTTCCTGGCGCACGATTCACTTGGAACGTGACCGTCGAGTCTAGACATGCGCTGGCGTCGCCGGTGCCAGTCGAACCGCCGGTGCTGATGGCGCCGCCCGTGCGAATCGTTCCGCCCGTCGCGCCACCCGCGGCCGTCACTCCGCCAGTCCGGATCGAGCCGGCCGTAGACGCATTGCCGCCGGACCCGACCGCGTTGCCGCCCATCGCCCCGCCAGCGCTGCTCGCACCTCCCGTGGCTGCGGCACCGCCGCTTGTCACGGCACCACCCCTGCCGCCTGCGCCTCCAGATCCCGGGCAGAAACATTGACACCCCACTCCCCCTTCGCAAAGAGCAAAACAAGTAGGAGGCATTCCACTGCACACATCCTGGCTCCCGCCAGAAGCGCCAGCCGTGCCGCTGCCCGCGCCGCCTGTGCTGGCGCCCCCGGCTCCGCCTGGACCAAGTGTGCCACCCGCGCCGCCCGCCAGCCCGACACCTGTCCGGCCGCCCGTCGCCACACCGCCGGCGCCTGCAGTGCTCCCACCAGATCTCAGACCGGATTGGTCGCTACACGCCAAGCTGACCAAGCCAGCTACGATCAGGGCCGCAACGGCCGGTGACATCTTGAACATAGCGTCCTCCGTATACTCAGGCAGCAATCTGCGTGCCAAGGCTCGCACCGTAGCGGTGGAAACGATTCCCTCGCAGCCACTGGGATATGAGAACTGCCGGCAGGTGAAACCAGGGTGGTAGAGTCGTCAACCCTCAGAATTCTGAGGGTATTGTCGGACGACTGATAGATCGTGGCCAGAATCCAGCGTTCTGCACGTTGGGGGAGACAAGCTGATTGTGCCTATCGAAGCTCGCAACGAGGCAGACAATTTGGCTTGACTGAGCCCAGACGCCGAATCCGCCGCAAGATGGCGATTCCCAGACCGACGGCCCACAAGCCGATGCCGAGCGGACGGTGCGATTCGCCGCCATCCGCCAGGGCGCACGAGCAGCCGCTCTGTCCTCCTTGATGGGACCCGGCGCTGGCGCCGGCTTGCGCTGCACCGTCGGACCCGGCACCCGCGCCGCCCCTCTCGGCCACGCCGCCGCCACCCGCGCTACTCCCGGCCACGCCTCCACTACCAACGCCACCGCTGCTAGCGACATTGCTACCGCCTGCGCCACCCGCGCCGCCGCTGGATTGGCCAGACCCACCGCCGCTACTGCTTTGCCCGGCCACGCCACCGCTGCCCGCGCCGCCACTGCCGGTTTCCCCGGACACGCCGCCGCCGCTCGCGCTGCCGCCGATCTGCCCAAATCCACCACCACCGCCCGCGCCACCGCCAGCCTTGCCACCACTACTGGCGCTCCCGTCCCGTCCGCCGCCCCCGTCTCGTCCGCCGCTCCCGCCCGCGCCCCCAGTAGCACTCGGCGCATCTCCACCCGGGGCGTCGACGGGCGCGGCCCCTGCATCACTCACACCGGCGCCGGGAGCTATGGTCAGCAATGAGATGCCAAATCGCGGAAGATCAAAACTCACGCTGACCGAGCCATTGCTGACCACAATCGACTGTGGCGGGTTCAAGG
>PMLB01000373.1 GCA_003158735.1 Myxococcales bacterium
GGGGTGCGCGGGAGGCGGAAGGCGCGGGGCGGGGGCGTGAGCGCTCCGCGTGTCGCGGGCCGCTCACGCTCACCCCACCGGGGCTTCGGGACGGACAACCCGCCCCGCCCACCCCGCGCTTCGCGTGCCCGTCGCGCGAGCCGCCCACCCATGTCGCTTGCCGCTGGTCGCTACCGCTCACGCTGGCCGATCTGTGCTGGGAATTTCTCGACAAGCGAAGTTTGTCTAGGCCGAGGCCGCGGCGAAACGGGTCAGGGCCCAGATGGGGAAGATGCGCCGGTAGTTCTCGTAGTTGATGAGCGCTGTCTTGTTGAACACTCCCGAGAGCGACTGCCGGGGCCAGTCGCCATTTTCGAGCTGAGTCGTCACCAGGAAGCCAGCCGCGCGCTCGCAACGGGGCTCGCGTGCTTCGCCCGCCATCACCAGCGTCAGGAGCGCCCACGCGGTGTTGACCGCGTGACTGGCGCTGGTCAGGTAGCGCCGCTCGCGGCAACTGTCCCCGCTCTCGCCCCAGCCACCGTCGGCGTTCTGATGCTGGTAGAGAAACTCGCACGCGCGCCGGAGCGCCGGATCGCTGCTCGGCACGCCCGCCGCGTGAAGCCCGCGCACACCGAACCAGGTGCCGTAGGTGAAGCACACGCCCCACGATCCTTCCCAGCTCCCGTCGGCGAGTTGGCACTTGCGCAAAAAGCGCTCACCGCGGCGGATGGCCGTCCCGGCCCGTCGCTGCAGGAGCTCATCGTGCGTGCGATCAGAATGCGCGGCGAAGTGTTGTCGGCATAGCGCCAGGCTGTGCAACGACGCGGCCGTGCACTCGGCATATGAGTGATCGACCATGATGTCCCCGAACACGTGCGCCGGGTTCAGCAGTTCCAGCCAGCGCCCGCCGCGCTGTCTTTCATAGGTGGCCCAGCCGCCGTCGCGATTCTGCCAGGTGAGCAGCAGCTTCACCGCATCGAGGATGCGCTCCTCGGGAAGCGGGGGCAGCCCCGCGTGCTCCAGCATGAGCGCCGCGGTCAGACCCTCGGCTGTACAATCGGTAATCGGCCAGCCGTGCGCGCGATCGGAAAACGGCCACCCGCCGCGACAGGGGTGCCGGTAGTAGCGCTGGTAGTCGGGCAGATCTTCGAGAACTTGATTGTTGAGCACGAAGGCGTGGGCGCGTTGTAAGGTTTCGCGAGGAGCCGCCCCCACCGGAGTATCCAGCATCGCCTGCGCCGCAAACGCCGTGTCCCACAACGCGGTCGAGTTGTACCCGTTCATCTTGGTGCCGTCGTGCCCATCCCACAGATAGCCCTCGAGGGCGGCGAAGCTACGCACCGTTTGGTCGCTGTTAGGCGAGCGAAAAAAGTGCACCAGGGTGTTGAGTACGGCGTTGACCGGGCCAATGCGGATGAACTGGGTGGCGCGGTCCTCGAACTCGATGTGATCCAGAAGTCGCGCGAGCGAACGCTCACGCAGTGCCCGCCCGTGCACCCGTTCGTAGAGGCCCGCGACGAAGTTGACTGCCTTGAGCGCCGACGACGTCGGTTCGTAGACATCACTGGGCGCGATGGTGTTGCGGTGATCGATGAAACGAATGCTGTCGTAGGGGCGATCATAGATCTCGCGCCGGAGCGCGTGCGTGAGTTCGTCGGCCGGCATGCGCGCCCTCATCCCGTAGAGATGAGCCATGGGCAGATAGACTTGCCGACAGTGACACCAGAAGCGGCTGGGATGGAAGGGCAAGCTCGCAGGCAAGAGCCACAATTCCGGCAGGACCGGCTGCAGACCGTCGTATTCGTAGAGATTGAGGAGCGCGAGCGTGAATTTTCCCCAACTGGCGCACCCGAGCGCGGTGCCGTGCGCGTGGATAAACGCCCTCGCCCGCGCGACCCGTTCGTCTTCGGGCACAAGCCCGAGCAGGCGAAACGCCACGTAGCACAGGACCGTGGTGAACAGGCACCCCGAGCCTTCCACGTGCAGGCCAAAACTGCCGTCGATCTTCTGGCTTGCGCTGAGATAGGCGATCATGCCGTCGCGCCGTAGCGGCTCGATGGGCCTGCCGCCGATGTGACAGGCCGCCACGTACATCGGCAGCAGGAACATCGGTCCCCCGTAGTCGCCGCGCCAGGCACCGTCGGCCTCCTGTTGCGAGGCGAGGTAGTCGAGGCCGCGCACAACCGCGCGCTCGCACGAGGCGAGAGCGAGGTCGTCTCTCGTCGCGGGGGCGGTCGCCGCGCTCGGCTCTTTCACGCCGGGTTCCGCCCGTCGTGCAACCGTTGTCGCACCATCTGCGAAACCGTGCGCGTGTAGGGCTCCCAGAAAGCGCCTCCCTCGATATCGCCCAGCAAGTCCGCGTACATCGGATCCAGCTTCGTGCGCCAACTTGGATCGATGGTAACCGAGCGCTCTGCCCACTCGTGGCAGTAGCGACAACTCTCGCAATCGGTCGACTGGCAATTCTTGGTGGTGAAGCGCTCCATGAATCCGTCAAGCGCGCGATTGTCGATCATGACTGGATTATCGCCCTCGCGCGGGTAGAGCATGCTGGCCGCGTGCCCGAAGTCGATGAGCTTGCGGAAGCGCAGCAGGTTGATGGTGCGCGGCTTGATGAAGTATTTGAACATGCGCTTCCACGAATAGGCGTCCTTGCCCACGGCGCCCAGCTTGTCCTTCGGGTAGGCGTAGTTCTGCACCAAATCGAGAAGATTGCCATCGTAGCGGCGTTCCGAGTAGGCCTTGACCCGCTCGAGCAGGATCTGCGTCGGGGTGTTGCGCTCGACGATCTTGAAGGTTTCGTAGCCGAGCTTCTCGTAGTAGTGCAGGTCCTCGGGACGAATCCAGTTGGCGCGAATGTAGTTCACTGGGTCGCGCAAGCGAATCTGGTTGCATAAGATCGAGCAGTAATCGAGCGGGAACCCGCGACTCTTGGCCTGCGACGCCGCCGACAAACCCACGGCATGGTTGCCGGCGATGGCGCAATCCTGGCGGCACCAATTGTTGACGATGAGCTGCAGGTCAACCCCTTGCGCGGCCTCCTTCATGCCAATCAGGGTCTGGAACTCACGATGCACACCCACCTCGGAGACCACGATCACGTCAGCACCGTTATCCACCCAGAAACGCACCTTGCGCGGCGTATCCGTAAAGCGATGCGAACTCACGCGCACGCTGATGCGCGGATGACGTTTCTTGATAAGGCGCAGGAAGTAGACGTTGGCGACGGTGATCGAATCGATCCCGGTGCCGTCCAACCAATCGAGCATTTCTTCCATCTTGCGCTGCCCGACCCGCGTGAACTCGGTGTTGCCCATGGCCGACGCATTGAGCAGGTAGTTGAACTGGATGNNGCGCTCGAGCACCTGGCGATTCACCTGGGGCAAGTAGAAAGCGGGACGCCCGCCACCGAAGTAGTCAGTGGTGAGTTTCCCGTAGACTTCGTACACGGGGTATCCGGCCA
Source organism: Myxococcales bacterium (assembly GCA_003158735.1). Taxonomy (GTDB): domain Bacteria; phylum Myxococcota_A; class Polyangia; order Fen-1088; family Fen-1088; genus Fen-1137. The sequence goes on from PMLB01000373.1 coordinate 3,443, forward strand.
GGCCCTTGAGGAGCGCCTCATCGAAGTTACAGGCGACGGAGAGCTTCATCGTGTGGCACCTTTCTTCTCGTGACCGGGCGACGATCTGCAATCCCTGAACCATCCCTTGCGGTCGCGCGCGCCCTAAGATTTCCCGCAAGTTGTATCACGACTCGATAACGTCGTTCAGCCGCTCAGGCGTGCAGAAGCACCCGAGCGTGCGAAATCGCACGCCCCCCCGCCCGATTCCGATTGGGCCGGCGGTGGTCGCTCGGGTATCATTCGCGCTGCCCATGAAGGTGGAGTCCCCAAAGCTCAGGCAGTTTCTGGAGGCCGTCTTGCGCGGCGCTGCCAAGATCTTTGGTTGCGGTTCCACAAACCTCATTCTCTACAACGAGAAGACGCAAAAAATTCGCGTTCACCTGGGCATCACAGCTGACGCCTTCCCGGTCATCGACGAGATCGAGAAAATGCTGGGCTCGTCGTTCCGGGATTTCACATGGCCGATGAGAAGCGCCGACGGGAGCCTGGTCACGCGCTCCTGGCGCGAGGCCCGGTTCTGCGAAACCACCTCCCTAAAGGAGCTGGTGGGCGCGGCCCTGCCTCCCTTCATCCTCGGGGCCATCACCAGTCTGGTCGGCGCGCGTCGCTATGGTTGCGTCCCCGCGCTCGGCAGCACACGAAACTACGGTGTCCTTCTCTTCGAGAAGGAAGGGATCCAGCCGTTCAACCGTCAGCAACGCGAAGTGCTTCTGCGCTATGGCCGGCGCATCGGCGAGATCCTGGAAAACGACCTCAAGGGCCAGAGCCAAACCCTCTTCGACCATCTCCCCGACGACGAGCCCGACAGCCTTCTCTTCGATGCGCGCGGCGAGTTGCGCGGCCACGGTCCGCGCGGCAGTGCTGCGATCGAACGTGTCCTGCGCGAGAGCGACCTCATGCGCACCATCGGCACCAACGTCCGCGCCTTTCTCGATGGGCCGGAGTCTCAGCGAGAGCGCAGTTTCGATCTGACATGGGAACCCTCAAAGGGTTCCCAAACCCTCCCGCGATGGTGCGCCGCCGGCGAAGCCGGCGGGCTCCCCACGCGACTCGACGGCGATCTGCGCATATCGCTGACGCGTCTCGATTTCGATGGCGTGCAGGGGGTCTTGTGCTCGCTCTCGTCGCCAAGGCAGTCGGCAACGTCGCTGGAAACCCAGTTGGTGCGCTTGACGCTGGGCGATCCGGCGCCCGCGCTGTTTGTGGATCCCGAGCTTCTCGTCACCTCGTGCAATCCCGCCACGGCCCAGCTTCTCGGCTACCAGGCGGCGGAAATCACCGGCCGGCCCATCGGCGTGCTCTTCTCGGCGCCCAACGAGGTCAGGGACATCCTGAGCCATCAGACCCTGGATCCGCAGAAAGCCTATTCCGAGCGCTCCACCGTGCTTCGGCACCGCGATGGCTCGCTCATCCCGGTGCGCGTCGAGGCGCTGCTTCTGGCCGACGACTTCCACCAGCTGGTTGGCTTCCTGCTGGTGCTGCGGGAAGCGACCAAGCGGGATACCGACCATCTCGTGCAACAGGAACGCTTGGCCACCATGGGGGAGATGGCGGCTCATCTCGCCCACGAGATTCGCAATCCTCTGGTGGCCATCGGCGCCACGCTGGAGAGTCTCATCAGCGAGCCCGAAACCGCGGCCAGCCAGCGCACCATTCTGGCCGCGCTGGTGAAAGAGATCGTGCGCATGGATATGACTCTCAAAGACTACCTGGCCGCTCGCCGCGAGATGACCGTGACCCAGGTGCGCATCGGGGAACTGGTGGACGACGCGCGCAGCTTGCTCGCGGGCGCCCATCGCCTGGCAGGCAAGACCATTCGCTGTCAGGTGGATCCGGAGCTGACCATCGAGGCTGACTACGAAGCCATGAAGCAAGTCGTGTTCAACCTCCTGCTCAACGCACTGGAGGCCACCCCGGCCGGGGGTGAGGTCACCTGTCAGGTCGCACAGAGCGGCTTCGAGCTGGCCATCACCGTCGAGGACCGCGGGCCAGGTCTGCCGGCAAGCGCGGCCGACTGCTTGCGCCCCTTCTTCACCACCAAGAAGAACGGGACCGGCCTGGGCCTGGCCGTGAGCCAGAAGATCGCGCGCGCCCACGGCGGCTTCGTCGATCTCCGCAATCGCGATGGCGGCGGGTGCCAGGCGACGGTAGTCCTCCCCATGCGCCGAAGCGCGATTGACGGTGCGGCATGAGTCAGCCCTTCTGCGCCTTGGTAGTCGACGACGAGGATCTTTACGCCCAAGCCATCGGGCGCGAGATCGGCCGTCAGGGCATCTCCTGTGATCTCGCCTACACCTGCCGCGAGGCGCTCGAGTTCGCTGCCCGCCGGCAGTATGGCGTGATCCTGCTCGATCACCGCCTGCCCGACGACGATGGCATTCGCATCATCCCCCAGCTCCTCACCCAGCAACCCGACNNGACTACATCGTCAAGGAGGCCAGCGTCGCCCCCATCCTCGAGCGTGTGCTCGAGTTGCGTCAGCGCGCTCAACTGCGCGGGGAGGTGCGCGGGGCGGCCGAGGCCAACTGTCAGGGCCTGCTCGGGCGCTCAAGCGCGATGCGCCTGGTGGTCGACGAGCTGAGCAAAGTGGCCGCGTCCAAGGACACCACCCTGCTGCTCACCGGGGAAACCGGAGTGGGCAAGGAAGTAGCCTGTCGTTTAGTCCATTCCTTGTCGCGACCGGCGGGATCCCCGCTGGTGGTGGTCGACTGCCTGGCCTTGCCCGAGAATCTCGCGGAGAGTCTGCTCTTCGGACATGAGCGAGGCGCCTTCACCGGTGCACAGGATTCACACACCGGCGCGTTCGAAGAAGCCCGCGACGGCACGGTTTTCCTCGACGAGATCGGCGACATGGAGCGGGGTCAGGGAAAATTGCTGCGCGTGCTTGAGAGCCGCAGCTTTCGCCGGCTGGGATCGAGTCGCGATATTCCACTCAAGGCCCGCGTGGTTGCTGCCACCAACCAGGACCTGTCGGCCCTTGTCGAGGCCGGCCGCTTTCGCCAGGATCTCTTCCAACGGCTGGCGGTCTTCCCCATCCACATCCCGCCCTTGCGCGAACGCGGGGACGACATCCTGCTTCTGGCCGAGCACTTCCGTACCCTGTACGGTGAGCGCCTGAACAAGCCCACCGAGCCATTTGCCGCGGAGGTCAGTGGAGCGCTCTTGGGCTACGCCTATCCGGGCAATGTGCGCGAGCTCAAGAACATCATCGAGCGTGCCGTGATCTTGACGGAATCCCCGCGCATCGAACTCAGACATCTGCCCCAGCGGGTGCTCACCCTGAGCCGCAAGGGAGCTTTGCCACCCACCCGGCCGCTCGAGGTCGTGCCGGGCGTCGATTCCCTCGTCGATGTCGAGGTGCGCATGATCCGCCAGGCGATGACTCGCGCCCGCAACGTCCGCACGGAAGCGGCTCGGCTCCTGGGCATCAGTCGCTATCAGCTCTTGCGCCGCATGCAGAAATTCGGCATGAAGATGGAAACCGAAAAGCGGCCCGACAAGCATTCATAGGACAGACTTGAGCCAGCGAGGCACCAACATGCAGCGTGAACACGCCCACCGGTCGGCCACCCATCCGTCGCATTCGAAGAAGAGTTCAGCAAGCGGCGATTCGACCACAGGTGAGCCCGGCGCAATTCCCTGGAAGAAGTTCAGCGGGCGCATCAGCTACTCGTCGTGCAACGAGGATTCCCGCAGCGAACTCAAAGCCCTGCACATCGCCCCCGGCAAACGCGTGTTCTGCATCACCGCCGGGGGAGGACGCGTGCTCAACCTGCTTCACGATCGCCCGCAGGAAGTCGTGGCGGTGGACGTGAACCCCACGCAGAACCACCTGCTCGAACTCAAGATTGCGGCCATGCGCGCGCTCGCCTACGAGCCTTACCTGGCCTTTCTGGGGGTGCGGCCCGCGCGCGATCGCCTCAAGGTCTACAAGAACTTGCGGCCCGAGCTGTCCCACGCCGCGGGAGCCTACTTCGATGCTCACCCGCAGATCGTGCGGCGTGGGGCTCTCTTCCAGGGCAGCCTCGAGCGCTTTCTCGTGCACGTGGCTCGCGTTTCCCACGTGGTGCGGCCGATCTGGCTCAACCGGCTGTTCAAGTTCGACGACATCGAGAAACAGCGCCACTTCCTCGACGGATGGAACACGCGCGCTTGGCGCTTTGTCGGCGAGATGCTGTGCCGCCGCTCCTTCCTCGAGCTGTTCTCGAAAGATCCGGGCTTCTGGCGCTTCGTGCCCCCCGAGGTACCTCTGCATCGCCGCATCTTTGATCTCATGCACGAGTACCTGCGCAACCACCTCGCGCGCGACAGTCACCTTCTGCAGTTGGTCTTCTTCGCGCGCTACATCTACGAGCCCGCGATGCCCATCTATCTGCTGCCGGGCTCGTACGAGCGCATCCGCGAGGCCCTCAAGACAACCAAGATCACCATCGTGACCGCACCGGCCGCCGCCGCGCTCGCCGACATCCCCGACGGCACCTTCGACGCCTACTCGATCGCTGACGTGTCCTCGTACCTGAGCGAGGCCGATTTCGGCACGTTCATGGACGAGATTATGCGAACCGCTCGCGCCGACGCGCGACTGTGTTCCCGTGGCATCTTCGTGCATAGACCGCTTCCGCCCGAGCACGTTCATCGTGTGCACCGCGATCACAACCTGGAACGCAAGCTCGCCTTCGACGATCTGGCGATGGTGCACGAATTCGTCGTGGGCAAGCTACAGTAGACGGTCCCGCCGATCCCTGATCAAACCGTCTTGGTGACCTCAGAATTCTGAATCCGCGCTGCGTTGATTTGGTCACGGGCTCAGGATTCTGAGCCGGCCCGCACCGATATCAGCGACGGTGCGAGGAAATCGTTCCCGCAACCGCAACGCTGGCTTCGGCACGAAGATTGCTGCCTGATTGACCACCTGGAGGATCCCATGTGCAGAATGTCTACCGGCGTCGTGTCCCTCTTGGCGGCTCTCTTGCTGGGACCGGCGTGTAGCAGCCGGTCGGGATTGAAGCCTGGTGGGGGAACCGCAGGCGCTGGGGCCACGGCAAACGGCGGCCAGGCAGGCGGCGGCGTGGGCGGAACCACCAGTGCCGGCGGAGTCGTGGCTGGCGGAGTGAGTGGCGCCGGCGGCGGCACGAGTGGAACGAGTACGTGCCTCGTCACGGAATGCCCCGTGGGGGAGTTCTGTGTGCCAGCTGGGCAACCAAGAGCCAATCTCTGTGGTTGCCCTATCCCCGACTGTGAACCCGACGGGGGCGTGGGCGGCTCCGCAGGCGCGGCCACGGGCGGCACGATCGGCACCGGCGGGAACGGCGGCACGACCAGCTCGGGGGATTGTACGGTTCAACCTGGAGATTCACCTCCAGCCGTCGACGAAGTGACCGGCCTCAGTTTCAGTACTTCCAGCACAATACCGTCCAATATTCCGCCTCTGGTGCAGACCACGGCCGACGCGACCGAAGCTCAGGATCTGTACCAGGCGACACTTGCGTTGCCCGTGGCTCCAACAGGAGTTCAACCAGGGTACCACTCATGTCCTGGCGACTGGGGCGTCACCTACCAGCTTATCTTTAGCCTGGCCAACGGAAGCAAACTGACAGTGACAGCCGACCCGAACGGCTGCCAGTCGGTGTCCATACCAGGCACATGTGTGCGCTCCACGGGCTATGCCTATTGGAGCCAGCTAGCGCAGGATCTCGGCATACCTGAATCTCTTATCTATCCCTATTCTCCGGACATGCACCAGCCCGACGCAGGCATAGGAAACGCCTGCGTGAGAGACGGCGATTGTCCTGCGGGTTTGAGCTGCGGCTATGCTGTTGCCGACGGATGCGCGGCCAAGGGTGTGTGCGTACAGAACAACTGTCAGAACAGCGCTTCTTGCCTGAATCCGGCGGGAATGTGTGGATGCGATGGACAGTATATTTCTCCCGTGCAGAGCCAACAACTCTCACCCAATTCCTCCACCGTCGTTTACACCTCGGCTCCTTCATCAGGAAAAATCGGCCCCTGCATGGGTATTCCTGACGCCGGCAGCGCAGGCTGCACCTGGCAGGGCAAGGTCATTCCCGTCGGGCAACAGGTAGACGCTGGCGATGGGTGCAACATCTGCGAATGCACCGTCGCTGGAATTGCTTGCACTGGGCGCGCTTGCTTTCCTCCTGACGCTCCCACGCTGGTTTGCTCGCTGCCTTCCGCGCTGACCTTCGGCTCCAACGGCGGCAAGGTTTCTTTTCAGGACAGCTTCGCCTTGGATACCGCAGGCCACATGACCGTGACTCGCAACTACTACAGCAGCATGGATGGCCCCAGCGTCCGAACCTGTTCGCCGAGCCTGCCGGCCTGTGGTGCTTCGGGAGTTGTTTCCATTTCTACCATTGCCCAGGATCTGACCGACGCCGATGTTCAGTTCGCCTTTGGGCTCACACTTTCGCATGTCTACGGCGTCGACAACAGACCGGGCGACGGATCGGTCTGGTCCATCACGCGGGCCAGCGGGGGAAACATTTTGGTAGGGACCCAATGTCCTTCGCTCAACATGAATTCGTGTCAGCCCATTCCAGCGGGTATCCAGCGATTGGCCGATGACCTGAGGAGCCTGGCCTACACCGCGGAGGCCTTGCCGGCCTGTGCGGGACTGTGAAGCGACCAACCCTCACGAATTGCCGGAACCCTCGGCCTGGTGCCTCCGGTCAGAACTTCGGCCACGTTTGGGCGGCCGATCCATCCCGGCCGGCTGCGTTGCTCCTCGGTTACATACGTCNNTCTTCTGACCGGAGGCACTAGCTGCCCAAGAGGACGTTCTGCTGGGTGGCGCTGAGCACGCCATTCCAGAGAGCCCCGTCCAGGTCGATCTTCTGACGCTCGCCCGTGGCCAACTCGATGGGCACATGGGTGAAGTAGTTGTTCCAGTGGCCGACGACGATGCCGGTCCTGCCCGCCATGGCGGCGTGCACAGCGTTCTCGGCCAGCAGGTAGCAGAAGATCGCGTCGGCCGAGTTCGCGGCCACACTGCGGATGTGATAGCTGGGGTCGAGATACTTGATCGACACGTCCCGGCCTGACTGCTTGAAATACCGGCCCATCTCGTCCTTGAGGAACACCCCAATGTCGTGTTTGAGGACATTGCCCGAGGCGTCCTTTTTGGCCTCGCTCGCGGCGAACAGGCACTGCCCCGCGCCCTCGGCCGCCACAATCACCGCGTGATGGGACTGCGCGAGCTTGCGCTCCACCGCCTGGAACAACCCGCGCTCCCCTTGCAAGGCAAACTTGATCTCCGGCACCAAGCAAAAATCGACCACCGAGTTGGCCAGGGTCACGGCTGCGGCGATGAAGCCTGAATCGCGTCCCATCAGCTTCACGATCCCGATGCCATGGTCGGCGCCTTCCGCCTCGTTGTGGGCCGAGGTGATGACCTCGTCGGCGGCCTGCACCGCGGTTTCGAAACCGAAGGTCTTCTCGACAAAGCGCAGATCGTTGTCGATGGTCTTGGGAATGCCAATCACGCTGATGGGGCGCTGGCGGCGCGCGATCTCGTCGGCGATCGATTTGGCCCCACGCAGGGTTCCGTCGCCGCCGATGCAGAAGAGCAGGTTCACCTGCATCTTGTCCAGGGTATCGACCATAGCGCCCGCATCCTGGTTGCCGCGGGAAGATCCCAGGATGGTTCCGCCGTTCTTGTGGATCTCGTCCACCAGCGCCGGCGTCAGTTCCATCGGGACGTGGCCGTACTTCGCCACCAGGCCCTGATAGCCGTACCTGAAGCCGTTGATCGCGGTGACCTGGTAGTCATGGAAGAGCACCTTCACCAGGCCCTTGATGACGTTGTTGAGGCCGGGGCACAAGCCGCCGCAGGTGACGATGCCGGCCCGTGTGTGGGCGGGGCGATGGAAGATCTTGGCGCGCGGTCCCGCCTTCTGGAAAGCCGGGAACACCCTGGCCTTGCCCATGAGCGCCCGAATGTTCTTCACTTGGCTGGCAAAGGTGATCTGTTCCTCATCGTCGACGAATTGCCGGCCCAGCAACGGCGAAACCTCGGCGCGCGGCCCAAGCGATTGCACCGCAAAGCTCCACTGGTCGGGGTTGCTCAGTATGTCTTGGTAGATCATCTTTTCTCCATGGTGGCGCCATGGGCTGCGCTCGCGAACGATGCCAGAGTGCATGCCAAGGTGAGCCCCTGTTTGCGGAGAGTTCGCACGATCGAATGCTCACACCGCCCACCCCTGCTGGCAAGCCTTCTTGCGCGGGGCAATGCCGACGATAGTCGGGCAATGTGCTGGAGGCTGGAGATAGATTCCCGCAAGCCTGCCCAATCGCGCCGCGGTAGCCAAAGAAGTCAACCCCATGACCTATGTTCGCGGAGACATTCCCCCGCTCATCGTGGTTCAGGGATCGCTGGACACCACGGCACCGCTCGCGGACAGCCTCAATCTGGTCGCCAAACTGCAGGCGGCTGGTGCAGACGTGACCATGCATGAGGTGGCTGGCGCCGGTCACGGATTTACGACCCCGGCCACTGCCTGGCCCGACGCGGAGAAGGCCATGTTCGACTGGCTCACCTCCAAAGGCATTGGCAAGTAGCAGGTCAAGGACAGTCTGGTTCCTGCACCCAGGTCGTTGCGCTCAGCACGAGGCGGTTCTGTATCAGGTAGCACCCCGCCAAGTGCGACGGCGAACCGTACCGACTGGGCAGCGTCACATCGAACGAGCTATGCTCCGCATCGAAACGCACGGCCATGTCGCGGAATTCGAGGAAGTGGTGGGTGGTCGGAAAGAGACACTTGTAGGCGCTCTTCTTGGCGCAGAAGAAAAGCCGATCCCAGGGCAAACCATCACCCTGCCGGCTGGCGAGCCATATGCACTCTTTCGCGGAACAGACTATCCCTATCAGTTCCTCGGGCAGTGACACGGCCATCTCGCTATCGAGACCGAGGCCCCTGATGGTGGGGCAGCCGCTGGCAGGTAGCGTCCGTGCCACCGCAACTGCACAGAAACCCTGACAGTGCGCAATCGAGCCGACGTAACCGAAGGGCCACACAGGATCACGAAAACGGCCCACCGGAATTGCGACACGGGGTCCGCCCAGGAGGGCCAATGCCTCGCGCGCACAGCACCGGCCCAGCGCGAATTCCCGCTGACGCGCGGGCGTTGCCCGCGCTATGGCCCGCAACTCCTCGGGAAATAGCTCCGAATCGTCCGAGCGGTCACTGCGAGTCACCAGCGATACACCTTCGGGGAATAGTCGTTCCTGGCTTCGCTCCACGACCGGAATCAGCGCCGCAGCTACCACAACACGTTGACCAAGCAGAATCGGGGCCAGGATCGCGCGGGATGAGCTGAACGCAAGAATTGCGCGTTTTCCAAACGCGGCCCGTGATCGGGCCAGCAAGTCCCAAGGCCACGTCGTGGCGTCTGGTTTGCATTGGTGTCAGCCCGTGAACCACCGCGCGAGAAAGAAACTCCGATGAGACAGGCGAAAGAAGCCGCTGGGCTGATCGATGCGAAGCCCGTCCCGAGCATCACCATACGGTGGCCAGGAGCCGCGGACCAGGCAGGGGGATCGAGGCGGCGCATCGCCTTGTGCGGAGACGGAGAACGGGACACTTTGTTCAGAGGTCAGCGAGTTTGTCCGCGACATGCGGAAATCGTCTCGCGGCAGGGCGAGTTCTTCATTGTCGCCATGGGTGACGACGAACCCATCTTGGTAAACGGCAAACCGGTTCTGGGCGAGGCGCCCTTGCGCGAGCACGACGTCATCAGGGTGGGAGATAGCGAGATTCGTTTCCGCCTGGCCCTTCCCAACGAGCCAGATGGCGACGAGACCCAGAACTCCGTTGTGCGCGGAACGACGCCTGCCGTGGGCACGAGCATCATCCCGAACCGCACCATCAGCGTTACCGAGTTTCTCTTGCAAAGCCGCGCCATGCGCGTGCTGTCGAACGCCACCGCCAGTCTGCTGGTGCACCACCCATTTTCCGTGCTCTTCGATCGCATCCTGGATCTGGTCTTCGAGGTCGTGCCCGCCGACTTTGCCGCCATCATGTTGCTCGACCAAGAAAGCCACGAGCCCATACTGAAAGCAGGTCGCGATCGGCAGGGGCGGCCGGTCGAGGAGCGGATCAGTCAGACCATCGTACACAAAGCTATCGAGGGACAGGTGGCGGTGATGGCCGGGGATGCCTTTGATGAAGCAAACCTGCGCCAGCAACCGAGTCTGGCGAGTGAGCCGATCCACCGCGTGATCTGTGCCCCGCTCTGGGTGTCGACCCAGCCGGGCGAACCGGTGCGGGTCATCGGCGTGCTTTACGCCAACGCACGTCTGGATCGTCCGCTCTTTCGGGAGGCCGACCTGGAGATGCTGACCGTGCTGGCCAACACGGCTGCGGCCAAGATCGAGACCTCCCGACTGCTTGAGGCAGGCATGGATCAGCGGCGTTTGCAGGAAGGGCTGCGCGTGGCCGCGGAGATCCAGGCCAGCCTGCTGCCGCGCTTCCCGGCGCGCGTGCCCGGCTATGATCTGGCGGGGAGAACCCAATCGAGCGAAGCCGTGGGCGGCGACTACTACGACCTCGCCTATGACGGCAGCCTGCTTCACCTGGCGCTGGGGGACGTGGCAGGCAAAGGCGTGGGCGCGGCCATGCTCATGGTCGAGTTGCGCGCCACGGTTCGCGCGAATTGGCAGCACGGGCCGCTGGCTGAGGCCGCGACCAGGATCAACGGCCACTTTCATCTCAACATTCCATCTGACCGATACGCGACCTTCTTTCTCGGCCGTCTATCTCCTGACAACGGCCGGCTCGCCTACGTGAATGCGGGCCACAATCGTCCGCTTTTGATCGGCGCCAATGGTCAATTCGAGACACTGGGCGAAGGAGGTACGGCGTTCGGCACCTTTCCCGACTCGAGCTACCAAGAGGCCCAGGTGGCCATGCAGCCAAACGATACGCTGGTGGTGTACTCGGACGGCATCAGCGACGCCTGGCCCGAACCCGGAGCCGCTGACCGCGAACTGGCCCACATCGTCCGCAGCGCGGGCACGGGCAGCGCGAACCAGATTCAGGATGCTATCTTCGAAGCCGCGGACCGGCGCACAACCGAGTTGCCCCGCGACGACCGAACCCTGGTGGTCGTGCGCCGATTGTCCGGGTAGCATTGGGGCCATTCATGAATACGCCCGATGACCGGACTCCACCGGACCTGTCGCTCGGAATTCCCAGCGGCGAGCTGGTTGAAGGCAAAGCCCTGGTGGGCAAGCTAGCAGACGATCTCGTCCTGCTGGTTCGCGAGAAGGGACGAGCGTTTGCCCTGGGCGCCAGCTGCACTCACTACGGGGGCGCGCTCGCCCAAGGTATAGTGGCGCAGGGGCAGATCTGCTGTCCCTTGCACCACGCCCGCTTCGCGCTCGCCACCGGCGAGGCCACGCGCTCGCCTGCCTTGAACCCACTGGCCTGCTGGAATGTCGAAGAGGTCGAGGGGAAGATCCATCTGCGAGGGCAGCGACCGGCCGTGGCCGCGCGACCAACACCTGCCGACAGCCCAGCCTCGGTGGTGATCGTGGGTGGTGGAGCCGCTGGCCACGCCGCCGCAGAGACGCTGCGCCAGGAGGGCTACGCGGGTCCGGTCACCTTGGTGAGCGCCGATCAATCACAGCCGTACGATCGTCCCAACCTCTCCAAGGACTATTTGGCCGGCACCGCGCCCGAGGAGTGGATTCCGCTGCGGCCAGCCGACCACTACCGGAAACTGAACCTCAACCTTCTGGTCGACACTTCGGCGGTGAAGGTCAACGTCGCATCGCGATCGGTCGAGCTCGGCGACGGCCGCTCGCTGCCCTTCGGTTCCCTGCTTCTGGCAACCGGCACGCAGCCCATCAGCCTTGACGTGCCTGGCGCTGATGGTCCCTCGGTGCTTACCCTGCGCACCTGGGCCGACAGCAAGAAGATACGAGCCGCCGCGCGCGGAGCCCGTCACGCTGTCGTGGTGGGAGCCAGCTTCATTGGCCTAGAGGTCGCGGCCGCGCTTCGCACGCTGGGAATCCAGGTCACGGTGGTGACGCCCGCGGCTCGTCCCATGGGGCACCTCTTTGGTCCGGCGGTGGCCGATTTCTTGCGACGCCTCCACGAACAGCATGGTGTCATGTTCCGTCTTGGGAGCTCTCCCGCGCGAATAGGTCACAAAACTGTAACCCTGAGCAGCGGCGAAGATGTCCCGGCGGATCTGGTGGTAGTCGGGATAGGTGTGCGGCCCGTGACAGAGTTGGCACAGCAAGCGGGTATTGAGGTGGACGATGGGATTCTGGTCGACGACCAGCTCGAAACCAGCGAGCCCGGAATCTTCGCGGCTGGCGATGTCGCGCGATTTCCCCATCCCGTATCAGGTGAACGCATCCGCATCGAGCACTGGGTGGTGGCGCAGCGACAGGGAGCATTGGCAGCCCAGAACATGCTTGGTCGAGGAAGACGCCTCGCGATTGTTCCCTTCTTCTGGAGCCAACACTACGACGTGACTCTGAGGTACGTAGGCCACGCCGCGGGCTGGGACGAGGTGCGCGTGGACGGCACTATTGATGGTCTGGACGCGCGCATCGACTACCTCGCCGCCGGGAAACGCCTGGCCGTGGCCACCATCAACCGCGATCGGGAAAGCCTCGAGGCAGAACTGGCCTTCGAGCGCCAATGGGCGGACGCGACGTCGCAATAGTGCCAGCGAATAGGTGGAGATGGCGCTGTGGATCTTCCTTTCCGCACATTGCAAAGCCAATCCCCCGGGGATCTTGTTCGCCGGGGTGGCTTTCTCCCACTCGCGCGAGGCCGTCGTCTGCTGAAGCTCCTCGAGTGGGAACCTGCGGAACCGCAGGCTCGCTGGGAGCCCTGGATCCGGGCCGGCTACCTGGTGTTCGCCATCGCCTTTTCGCTCACCGTCGTCGTCGATGCTTTCGCGCATGAAACCGTCATGCTCGGCCTCGGTCTGGTGGACGAACGTGGCAGCGCCCTGACACGCCTGGAAAGCCAACTCGCCGGCGTGTCGCTCCGCTGGCTGGCCGTGATGGTTCCCCTGTCCGCGTTCGTGCTCGCCTGGAACGGCGTCATGCTGTATCGCGGTTTTTCGCTCGCCAACGGGTTGCCGCGGCGACAGATCGTTTCCTTGTTTCTGCTCACCATGACCGTTTCGCTGATGCTGTATGTGGGCCTGGCGCTCGCCGGGGCTGTCAGCGCTGCCATGGGGCATGGCTTCTTCTTCGGCTTCTCTCTTGTCCGCCACTACACAGTCTGGTGCAGGGCCTTGGTGGCCCGCGTGCCGACCCTGGTGCACCTGCCCTACCCGCTTCCGCTTTTCGCAAGCATGGCGCTGGTCGATCTCTTTCAGTATTGGTTCCACCGTCTGGGCCACACCTGGCGGCCGTTCTGGCTACTCTGGCATCGCCCGCACCACATGCCTCCCTTTCTGACCATCCCAACCACACAACCGGTGTTTTCCGCCTTTCCACTGTTTATCCTCCTGAGCGTGCCTTTTCAGCTCGGCGTCGGCATCTGCGCCAAGCTCTTCTACTCAGATACAATGATTGCGGAAGCACTGCTCGTGCGCATGATCGGCCAAGTTGTTCTGATTGGTTCGCACAACACCGCTCTGTACTTGACCTTTTGGAAAAGCCGCACGTTGCGCGTGCTCAGCGCCTTCTTCGGCGAGGGTCCCTACCACTACATGCACCACTCGGCCCTGCCGGGCCAATCGCTCATTAACCTGGGCGGCCCCCCGTTCATGCTGTGGGACCGCGTCTTCGGCACCTATGTCCCGCCCACCGAGACGCCTCCACCGGTGGGGCTGACGGGCTCGCCTCGCCTGCACTTGAATCCGCTTCGGCTGGGACTCGCCGGCTTGCTCCAGCTTGGCTACGAGTTGCGCCGCAATCGCGGGCTCGTCGCACGCCTGCGCGTTCTCTTCGGCAGCTCGAACTTCGCCCCAGCACAGACCAAGGACTATGTGTCTCCCTAGCCGGAACAGCCGTTGTTGCCAATGAACCGGGCTGCTGGGAGGCTTAACCAGTGAACTGTGGTGTGCAGGAAGGATGAATCACAGCTGAGCCCTGAAGGCGCAATAGCCGCGCATCCTGGGGAAGCTACACTTCGCGCCCGCTTGGGGATTCCCCCAGGGGCGAACCGTGTGCTGTTATTCGGCGAAACCAGTCACTGGGATCCGAACTGGCTGCACACCGCCGAGGAATACTACCAGCTCTGCATTCCACGCATCTTCGAGCGAGTCCTGCCAGCACTCGAACGGGAGCCGCGCCGGGTTTTCTCCATCGAGAGTCTGTTTTTTCTGCAGCGCCACTGGCAGTCCAACCCGGCCCAGCGCGAACGACTGCGCAGCTTGATCAACCAGCGCCGGCTGCGCCTGACCGGCACTGGCATTACCACGCCCGACACCGTGCTGCCGGACACCGAGGCGATTCTGCGCGACTACGCCGACGGACAGCGCTGGCTCAAAGACAACGGCATGACGGTGGAGCCGCGGCTAGCCTATCTGCCCGACGACTTCGGCCATTCGCCGGCGCTGCCGACAATGTTGGTCGCGCTGGGCTTCGACATGGCAGCCATCACGCGCATTGACGGCATGCATTTCGTTGGCAGCGACTATCGCCGCAGGTCGGCCTTTCCCCTGCCGGGATCGAGCGCCGAGTTGCTCGCGAAAAGACTCAAAACCGCCGATTTCGTATGGCGTGGCCCGGATGGCTCGCAGGTCTTGTGCCACTGGAATGCCTTCACCTATTTCCAAGGCGATCTTCTGGCTCACGTGGGCGTGGTGCGCTGGATGGACCGCATCTATGGATTCCCGTGGCGCACTGAAGCCCATATCGCCCGCCGCATCCAGCGCTATGTCCGCGACCTGGCGCCGCTCGCCCGCACGCCCTACCTCTATTGCCCGATTGGTGGCGACTTCAACGGTCCCATCGCGGGCCTGTGGCGACTGCTCGACCGCTACAACCGCACCCGCTACCCGTCGAGCGGGGTCTGGGCGCTCAACGCCGGGTTGGACGACTACCTGGCGCTGGTCGACTGCCATCGCGCAGCGCTGCCGGTGCTGGCACTTGACCCGAATCCCTACTGGATGGGGTTCTATGCCAGCCGCCCAGAGGCCAAGCGACGCGCCAGCCGCATCGTGCGCCAGCTGGTCGTCGCGGAGAAGCTGACCGTCCTGCCGGCGCGGGCGGCGTCAGGCCAGTCCGCTGCGGACGCCGCCGTGGAATCAGAGATTGCGCGGGACCTGCGCGCGGCCTGGGATCTGGTGGTGTTGAGCAATCACCACGACTTCATCACCGGAACCTCGCCCGATCGCATCTGGCAGCAGGAGCAACAGCCCTGGCTAGAGCAAGCCGAGGACATGGCCAACCACGCGCTCGCCCGCATTCGCACCATCCGACCCGCAGCGTGCGAATTTCCGCCCAGCCCGCCGCCGCTCTTCAGCCTCGACTCAGGCAGGCTGGTGGTGCAGACCGACACCTATCGGATTGAACTGAGCGAGCAGCAAGGAGGTGCCATCACCAGTTTCCGTTTCACCGGTTCAGGTGAAGAGTTGCTCGCTGGTCCCGCCAACGATCTGGTGAGCTACCGGGACAGCGGCGGCTTGTGGCGCATGGGCCACGAATTCCGCGGCGGGGTCTTTGTCGAGCACGCACGCGCCAGTCAGCAACCGGCTCGCATCAAGGCGCATGTACGAAATGACGTGCTCGAAGTGCGCATCGACTCGGAGTTCGACGAGCGTCACTTTGTTCGGCGGCTGTGGATGCGCAAGAACGCGCCCGTTTTGCGCATGCGCCTGGAAGGTTCGGCCCAGCGGGGCCGGACCATCACCTGCCATTTTTCCACGCGGTTGATCTCGCCGGTACTCACCATGGACGTGCCGGGTGGAATCGTCGAACGCCCAGCGCACAAGCTTTACCACCCCACCTTCTGGCCCGCGCGTTCCTTCGTGCACCTGCGCGACGGGCTCAGCGACATCGGCTTGGCCGCTTTCCTGGGCGGGCCTGCGGCGGTCGCCAGCGACGGCGCGGGCGCTTTGGAGTGGATTGCCCTGCGCTATGCGCCCCGCGAGACGGCGTTTCACCTGCTGCCGATTCTCGCGCACCCAGCCTCAGGAACCGATCCGCATGAAGGGCAACTCGACTACGCCGTGTGGTTCACGGCCGGAGGAGATGCCCGCAGCAACCGTCTGCCCCACCATGTGCGGCGGGCACTGCGCGCCGCTCTTTTCGGCCCCAACGATCCGGATCTGGACGACCTGGCCAACTCGGTGATGGTGGTCGACCGCGACGACGTGCAGGTCACAGCGCTCAAGCCGGCCTTCCAGGGCAACGCCGTGGTAGTTCGTCTCGCAAGCTTCGCGCCCGCCGCGGTCGAGGTGCGCCTGTCTTGCCCCAGCCGTCCCATCCGAAAGGCCACACTGTGCGATGCGCGCGAGCGCAAGCTGCGCGACCTTGAGGTGCGCGGCGATAGCGTGATGGTGCCCATGCCCTACGCTCTGGCCAGCGTGATGGTGTGGCCAGATCAAGAGCCTGGCCGCCGGTAAGATGGGCATGGGCACGCGCGAAGTCGGCGACCTAATCGCCAAGCTGGCCAGCTGAGGCACCCAAGAACACATCGAGGTACATCCGTTGGTCCGAGCTTTTGAGAGGAGCCTTCGGTTTTTGGGATTGTCTGGCGTGCCACCACCACTCCCTCGCGTCCAAGCTGCCGCCACACCTTGAGGCCTCCGTCGGTCTTTGCTATGCTATCGTTTTGCTATGGCATCACTACTGATCCGAAACCTGGACGACGCGGCCGTGGCGCGACTGAAAGCGCGGGCACGGCGTCACAACCGCAGCTTGCAGGGCGAGGTCAAGAGCATCCTGGAGTCGGAGGCGCGCACGGCGAAAACGAGGCCGGGGCAGCCAGGTCGCCGAGAACTCAAGATCCACACCGTGAACATCCCGACGCGCGCGACTTGGTCGCGCAGCGAGATCTACGACGACAATGGCCGATAGCGCAATGCTGGTCGACACCTGTGTGCTGCTGGAGGCGTCGAACCGCGCTCGCGGCCAGCACCGCGCCGCGCGCGAACTGATCGAGCGCCACGATGGGCTGGTCTTTCCGGCCCAGGTGGCACGCGAGTTTCTCGTGGCCGC
Source organism: Myxococcales bacterium (assembly GCA_003158735.1). Lineage (GTDB taxonomy): Bacteria > Myxococcota_A > Polyangia > Fen-1088 > Fen-1088 > Fen-1137. The sequence continues at coordinate 20,619 of PMLB01000373.1, forward strand.
CACCCGCCCGCCGGCCAACAACGGCCTCGGCTTGGCACTGTTGGAGGCGCTGGAAAGCCTGGCCGGGTTTCGCGAGCATATCCGGCTTTTGCCTGAAGAGAAGCCGCTGCTGCCGACACTACTCGGACTCCTTGCGCAGTCCCCTGCCATGGGCAAGCGGATCCACGATGTCCACATCGTCGCGGCGGCCATGGTTCACCGCGTTCCGCTCGTGGTCACCCTAAACGAAGATGACTTCAAGGACTTCTCCGCGCACGTCACCTGCCTGACGCCAGCCCAGTCGGTCACGCAGATCACGAAGAAGCGCGTGTAGTACCGCTGCGCGCGAATGGCGAATCTACCTCTCTCCTCTCGACTTCAGCGCTTCCACGCGCTTGGCGTCGTCTTCCAGTTGGCCCCAGCGGCATAGTTCAGCGGCGGCGAGGTCGGGGTCGAAGAGGGCCACCTCGGACAGGATGCGAACGGCGTCGTCGAGCGAGTTCGCTTCCTTGAGCAGGTTGGCGATTACCAGATAGGCCGCGACGGGGGCCGTGGCTGGGCGCAGATGGTGCTCGACCAGCCACCAAGCCAGTAGTGCGGGGCGAGTCTCTCTGGGCGCGCTCACGGCTTCGGCGACCTTGGCGACCCGCGATGGCAAATCCGACCTTTCGCGAAGGATGGAGGCGGACGTGTCCCAGAAGCTGCTCGGGGCAACCATGGCCTGCGCTGGCTCGGGGGGAGCGCCGGCACCCGCGGTGAAGTTGAAGGGATAGCTGACGATCGCGATGCCCCCATCGTTCGGTTTGAGGAACGCCCAGCGGCGCACGGCATTCACCACACAGCTCTCGACGCGAGCATTGCTGAGGGTCGAGGATTGCACAACGGCGGCAATCACCTGGCCCGTGGCTGCAATCGTGAATTGCACAGTCACACGTCCTTGCAGACTGGGCTTGCGAGATAGCTCCATGTCGTAGCAGTCCTTCACCTCGTTGAGATGCTGTCGTATCAAACGACGGATGATTTCCTTGTCGAGTGAACCGCGTACCTCGGCTGGACCGGGTAGCACCTGCGGTGCGCGAGCGAGGCGGCCGCCGAGCCCGCCAGGCCCGCGCCCGTAGCCCTTTATGCCGATCGTACCGAAATTTTCCAAGCCGATGGTGCCTACCCCGCGGCCTCCAGTGCCAGCCAACCCCAGGCCGCCCACGCCAGTGCCTTCGCCAATCCCGTTGCCGATCATTCCGCCCAGGTGAGAGTCCGGATCGACACCAAGGGCGGTGTCGCGGCCAAAGATGGACCTGAAATGCGAGTTGTTCACTTCGCGAAGCGCGCCGAGCGCGCCCTGCTCGTGAGGCACCTCGGGGGTTCCTGGCGCGGGAATTCCCCAGCGCGCGTAGTCGGCCACGGTTTCCAGAACAAGGATCGAAGTGAGCGGGGTCAGCACGCGGTGGCGCTGGCCTTGGTCGCGCTCGCGATCCGCGGTTCCCGCCACATGCGCGCGCGTCCACAAGGCCTCCAGATCCTGCTCGGCCCCGCGGGCCACACCGGCCGGCGCCTGACCGATGAAGCGCGCCAGCCAGCGCGTCTGGCTGGTGACGGTTTCCAGCGGGAAGAAGGGTTCGGCACTGTCGAGAGCCAGGCTGGCTGGTGTGCGCTCGACGGCCGAGAGCAGTTGCGCCACATGGCTGGCCTGGGACCACGGCAGGCTCTGACCGCCGGTCAGCGCCGCGGCATCGACAATGGGTGCGCTTGCGCGGTCAGCGCCCATCACGATGAGTATCTGTCCGGCCTCTTGCATGCGCTGAAGCGGAAGAGCCGTGGCGTCTCCGCGAAAGGCATCGAGACCATGCCCGAGAAAGACGATGCGACTCGCATGGCGGGCGCGGGCTCGATCACTGGCGGCCAGCAGCGCGTTCTGCAAATCCAAGGCGCCCGCCGAGGGAATCGCGTCCAGTGCATCCAATGCCCTGCGAATCATGGAGGGCGACTCTGCATCGGCCAGGGTTCGCGCTCGCCAATCCACGGCCAGGAGATCCAGCTCCGTGTGGGCGGGGAGAGCGGCCAGCAGCCCGTCCAGTGCCTGGCTCTGGCGCTTGCGATCCTCGGGTAACATCGCGCGCGAGGTTTCCGCGACGAGCACGATGCGGGTCGGCGCGCCCACTTGAGTCCTCTCTTGCGGCTCGGCCGGCGCGAAGGCGTAGCCAAACGGATTGCCGGGCTCTCGCGCCACGGCCGCATTGCCGGAATTGCGCGGTGCCGGCAGCGCGAGCCAGGCGCGGTCCTGCCCTATCACGGTCTGGCCGTCCACGCTGAGAGTGTGAGGACGCGTGACCTGGCGGCCCTGCTGGGCAAGGACGGGAACGCGGTACCAGATCTTCCCGTTGGCCGCGGCCGCGGGCTCGATCCATTCCAGCTCCAACTTCCGCCTGTCGTTCGCCTCGACGGGAAAGACCGTGGCATCGATCCACTCGGGACTGCTCCAGGTAATGAGGGCCGGATCGCGCCGGCGCTCGGTGATGGCCTGGTAGACGGCCCGCGCTCGCTCGCGGGCCACGAACGCCCCTTCCATCGGATTGTTGCCCACCCACAACACGGCACGCGTGACCGCGGCGCCGGGCGGAATCGGCAGGCGCATCACGGCTTCGACCCGCCCATTGCCAGGGTTCTTCATGGTGATGGAAAGGTGCGTGTGGATGGCTTGCGGTCCGGTCTCGACCTGCGCGGTGAAGGACTCCGCCTGCAGCTCTAGCTGCTCCGCGGTTCCCTGCGTTCGAGCAAAGAACTGGGCCTGGCGAAGATCAGGCTCCGGCCCGGGCGACGGTGCAGCGGCGGCCCCATCCCCGGTTTCCCTTGCTGGCGGTGCCGCCGCGATACAGGCAGCCGTGAGCAACGCAAGAACCAACGTCGTACGCACATTCTCTTGGACCACGTTTCAGGGAAAAAGTTCCCTGCGGCGATGAATTCCCAACATCGGTCCGGCGTTCACGGCCCGAATTGAATTTCGTCTGCTGCCAACCTTGTGCGCCGCAAAAAGTCGGTACGAACCAGGAAATCGCAGCCGGCCGTGGTTGTCGACGACAACTTCGTGGTAGTGGTTCGACATTGTGCCGGTGCAGACGATGCTGATTCGGCCTTGCGGGCAGCGAAAGCGAGACAGTAGATGAAAGCGTTATTGGTTTCGCGGTCCGGGCGCATGAAGAAGCGGCGCTCGGAGCAGCGACGCGTGATCATGTAGCGGCGACCTGGGACGATGGCGCGAGGAAGGGACATGCCGAGATTGTCGGCCGCGGCGCCGCGCAGGTTGCTTGCCGCGGGCAGATACTCGGTCCGAACCGCGTTCGATGACCCGTGCCATGCCCACTGCGTCGCGGTTCTTTCTGTTGCGAATCTCACGACAAAAAGGTCAACCTCGGCGAGGTCTCTCATCCAACGGATAGCCATGGTAGCCAGCACGGCCCCCGGTTCAACCGCCACCATGGACACCGTGATGTCTATCCAGTAGCATCAAGATGTGCGAACGACACTGACCCTCGACGACGACATTGCTGCCAAGCTGAAAGCCGAGTCGCGCAAGACCGGCCGGCCGTTCCGGGACACCGTGAATGCGTGTCTGAGGGCCGGTCTCACCCTGCGGAAGCAGGGCGATTCGGCACGGCCGTTCCGTGTCAAGGCGCGCGACCTGGGACTGCGCCCAGGGATCAACATCGACAAGGTGAGTGCCCTGCTTGACGAGCTGGAAGGGCACGTGCACAAGTGAACCTTCCAGACGCCAACATCCTGCTGTACGCCTATGACCGTTCTTCACCCCACTGTGCAGACGCGCGGCGCTGGCTGGAAGAGGCGCTATCCGGGTCTACCCCGGTCGCCTTCTGTTGGCCGACTATTCTTGCCTTCATTCGCATCGCGACAAATGGGAAGGCCATGGCCAGGCCGTTAGCTGTGAACGACGCACGCCAGATTGTGGAGTCGTGGCTTGAGCAGCCCATCTCCACGATCGTGTTGCCGACGGATCGGCACTGGGCTCTTCTCTCCAGTCTGCTGACGTCTGGTCAGGCCAGTGGGCCGCTCGTCTCGGACGCCCACCTCGCCGCCCTGGCCATCGAGCATGGTGCCACTCTTGTCACAAATGACCGCGACTTTGCGAGGTTCCCGGGCCTGGACGTCGAGTATCCTCTGATGGGTGCCTAATGCGGCGTTCTGGCGCTGGACATGGGGCACCGACGTCGAGTGTCGCTCGAACACGCCCCCGTCGAGTCCGAGATTGCGCGCGACCTGCGCCGCGCCTGGGATTTGGTGGTGTTGAGCAATCACCACGACTTCATCACCGGAACGTCGCCCGATCGCATCTGGCAGGAGGAGCGACAGCCCTGGCTGGAACAAGCCGAAGACATGGCCAACCACGCGCTCGCCCGCATTCCCACCATCCGACCCGCGGCGCGCGAGTTTCCGCCCAGCCCGCCGCCGCTCTTCAGCCTCGACTCAGGCAAGCTGGTGGTGGAGACCGACGCCTATCGGATTGAACTGAGCGAGCAGCTAGGAGGTGCCATCACCAGTTTCCGTCTCAACGGTTCAGGTGAAGAGTTGCTCGCTGGTCCCGCCAACGATCTGGTGAGCTATCGTGACAGCGGCGGCTTGTGGCGCATGGGGCACGAGTTCCGTGGGGGGTTCTTTGTCGAGCACGCTCGATCCAGTCAGCAGCCGGCTCGCATCAAGGTGCATGTGCGCAATGACGTGCTCGAGGTGCGAGCCGGACCTGGACGACCTGGCCAATTCTGTGATGCTGGTCGACCGCGACGACGTGCAGGTCATTGCGCTGAAGCCGGCCTTCCAGGGCGACGTCGTGGTGGTTCGTCTCGCGAGCTTCGCGCCCGCCGCGGTCGAGGTGCGCCTGTCCTGTGCCAGCCGTCCCACCCGAAAAGCCAAACTGTGCGATGCTCGTGAGCGCGAGCTTTGCGACCTCGAAGTACGCAGCGATGGCGTGATGGTGCCCATGCCCTACGCGCTGGCCAGCGTGATGGTGTGGCCAGATCAAGAGCCTGGCCGCCGGTAAGATAGGCATGGGCACGCGCGAAGTCGGCGATTTAGTCGCCAAGCTGGTCAGCTGAGACACCCAAGAACACATCGAGGTACATTTGTCGGTCCGGATGTAGGCGATGGCGAATCTACCGCTCTCCTCTCGACTTCAGCGCTTCCACGCGCTTGGCGTCGTCTTCCAGTTGGCCGGCGTAGTTCAGCGGCGGCGAGGTCGGGATCGAAGAGGGCCACCTCGGACAGGATGCGAACGGCGTCGTCGAGCGAGTTCGCTTCCTTGAGCAGGTTGGCGATTACCAGATAGGCCGCGACAGGGGCCGTGGTTGGGCGCAGATGGTGCTCGACCAGCAACCAAGCCAGTAGTGCGGGGCGGGTCTCTTTGGGCGCGCTCACGGCTTCGGCGACCTTGGCGACCCGCGATGGCAAATCCGACCTTTCGCGAAGGATGGAGGCGGACGTGTCCCAGAAGCTGCTCGGGGCAACCATGGCCTGCGCTGGCTCGGGGAGAGCGCCGGTACCCGCGGTGAAGTTGAAGGGATAGCTGACGATCGCGATGCCCCCATCGCTCGGTTTGAGGAACGCCCAGCGGCGCACGGCATTCACCACACAGTTCTCGACGCGAGTATTGCCGAGGGTCGAGGATTGCACAACGGCGGTAATCACCTGGCCCGTGGTTACAATCGTGAATTGCACAGTCACACGTCCTTGCAGACTGGGCTTGCGGGATAGCTCCATCTCGTAGCAGTCCTTCACCTCGTTGAGATGCTGTCGTATCGTCCCATCGAAGGTCTTGACGACGCCGGGCACCGTCCTGCCGTTCCTGTTCGCGCGCTCGCGGGTTGTGTGCCATAACCACCCGAACCCCGTGGTGGCGCCACCAGTCTTTCTATCGAAGAGTGATTCGTGAACGTCACCTAGGAGGAATTGTGAGCCATGGCTGCAGGCCGGCAGATTTCCTTGTTAGGGCGGATTGCGGTTTCCGCCAAGCTCATCACCCAAGATCAATTGCTTGAGGCCTTGCGCGCGCAAGATCACTTTGGACCGACCAAGCGTCTCGGCGACCTCCTGCTCGATCTTGGCTACGTCTCGCCGGCTCAACTGCAATGGCTATTGAATGCACAGCAGGCGTACATACAGCGCCAACGCCAGGCGGAAGCCGACGCGGGGCGCAGCGCGGGTGTCGACCAGCAACAGTCTGCGTCCGCGGACGGAACCATCGCCATGCCCGAGCGACAGGTCCGGCTGGCACCAGCGCCGGCGCCGGCGACATCCCCAGCCGCCGACTCCGTACCGGCGCAGGCGCCACCCGCACACGCCGTCCCAGCGGCCGAGCCAATGCTCGACCGCATCCTGGCCAAAGCCATGCAGCTTCACGCCAGCGACCTTCACATCCACGCCGGCCTACCGTTTCAAGTGAGGATCGGGGGCCGACTGCTTAGGACCAACTCAGCGCCACTCGAACCGGCGCAATCAGAGTCCCTGATCTTGGAAATTCTGACACCTGACGACCGCGCCGTGTTTGCGGCCCACAACGATCTCGATTTCGCCTACGCCATCCCTGGCGTTGGCCGCTTTCGCGGCAGCGTCTACCGCCAGCGACGGGGAATCGACGCGGTTTTTCGCCCGATAGCGCCCGAACCGCCCACGCTCGAACAACTTGGGCTGCCGAGCTCCCTGGCGCGTCTTACGTCCTATCATCAGGGACTGGTGCTGGTGACGGGACCCGCGGGCTGTGGAAAATCGTCCACCCTGGCCGCGCTCATCAATCTCATCAATGAAGACCGGCCCGACCACATCATCACCGTCGAAGATCCCATCGAGTTCGTACACCGTTCAAGGAACTGCGTCGTCAACCAACGCCAGGTGCGCAAACACACGGGCTCATTTGCCAGCGCTCTGCGCGCGGCCTTGCGCGAGGATCCCGACGTCATAGCCATCGGTGAATTACGCGACTTTGAGACCATCTCGTTGGCCATCACGGCCGCGGAAACCGGGCACCTGGTCCTTGGCACCCTGCACACCAACGACGCGGCCCGCACCATCAACCGTGTGCTCGACGCCTATCCGCCCGACCAGCAGTCGCAGATCCGCTCCATGATTTCCGAATCGCTGCGCGCCATCGTCTCACAGCGACTGATTCCCACCGTCGATGGTTCGCGGCGCGTGCCGGCCCTGGAGATCCTGCTGGTGAACGTCGCTGTCGCGAACCTGATTCGCGAGGAGCGCATCTTTCAATTGCGCTCAGTCATGCAGATGGGCCGCAACCTCGGCATGTGTATCTTCGACGATTCGCTGCTGGATCTCGTGCGCAAAGGCACCATCAGCAAGGAAACGGCACGGCGCTACTGTGAAGATCCCAAACTTTTTGCGTAGGCAAACATGGCACGCCTCGATGAATTGTTTCGTTATCTAAAGGAGCACAAGGGATCGGACTTGCACCTGGCGGCCGGTCTTGAACCACGCATCCGGCGACATGGCCACCTGGAACAGGTGCCCAAATGGCCGATCCTGAGCGATGCAGCCTTGCAGGACCTGCTGCGCGAAATTCCATCGGCCAGACAGTGGGAGCACTACGAAAGGAACCTGGATTTGGACTTCGCCTATGGACTCGACGGCGTGGCCCGCTTTCGTGCCAACTATCTGCACCAAGAAAACGGCGTGGGCGCAGTCTTTCGCATCATCCCCGAGGAGATCATTCCCCTTGAGAAGCTCAATCTGCCGCCTGCCACTCAAGGCCTGGCCCATCTCGAGCACGGACTGGTGCTGGTGACGGGACCCACGGGTTCGGGCAAGTCGACCACCTTGGCGTCGATCATCGACAAGATCAATCAAGACCACGACCACCACATCGTGACCATCGAGGACCCGATCGAGTTCGTTCACCCCAACAAGAGGTCCACCATTTCCCAGCGCGAGGTCGGCACCGACACTGAGAGCTTCGCCGCGGCCCTGCGCGCCGCCATTCGTCAGGATCCCAACGTCATCCTCGTGGGCGAGTTGCGTGATTTCGAAACCATTGCCTTGGCCATCACCGCTGCCGAGATGGGTGTTCTGGTCTTTGGCACGCTTCACACCAACAGCGCCAGCAAAACCATCGATCGCGTGATCGACGTCTTCCCCAGCGACCAGCAGGGCCAAGTGCGCGGCATGTTGGCCTCGTCGCTCGCTGGGGTGGCCTCGCAATTGCTTTTGCGCACCGCCGATGGCAAAGGCCGTGTAGCCGCTTTAGAACTGCTGCTACGCACGACCGGCCTTGCCAACGTCATTCGGGAGGGCAACACCCCCATGATCAATTCGATCATCCAGGGCGGAAAGAAGGAGGGCATGCAGTCCATGGACGACGCCCTGTACGCTTTCGCCCAAGAGGGTCGCATCAGCGGCGAGGACGCGTGGCTGAAAGCGATCAACAAGAAGCGCTTCGAGGAATTTGCCCCGCCGGGATAGGGGGACGGGAGCGGCACTTGCCGGGCAAAGACCTGACTAAACTCCGTTGTTCTCACCCACGAGGATGTCAGGAAAGCCATAGTTTGGGTGTGTAGGTGGATGTAGTGTAAGGCCTCGCCCGGCCCTGATGATTGATCCTATCTTCGAGGCTATGGGCCCTGCGCCAAGACCCAACCCCTGTAGATTGCCCCGAGGATTGCAACTTCACGCGTGAAGAAGAAAGGGCAACCCGAGATTGATTCGAACAACTTGGGGTTCCCGGATCGGCCTCGACTTGCTTCCAACCGTCGATCGTGTGCCAGCCGAACCAGAAAGCATTGGTCATGCTCAACCAGGAGAGAAAGAAGGGCGCTGACGAAAAGATGACAATAGCCTGACTCCGGCAGCACGGCACAGTGCTCAGGCGTGAAGACCCAACGATTTCGTTCAGTTGGGCGTGTCAGGATTCTGCAAGCACAGCGGCCGTCGAGGTTTCACGTCGTCTGATGCAGAAGAAACGATGGACGGGGCGGACTGGGGCTGCGAGATTCTATCCCTAGATGTTCAATCAGCGACGGCTGACGGCGGCCAAGGCAACGTGAGAATTCGGTTCGTCTACCCGGATCCGAACCCTCGTGTGGGCTTGAGTGGACGGAGGGTCGAAAGCGCCGCGCTTCAGCTCTTGGCCGCGATCACGCCGCCCGAGCACGACGTTTCCGTGATGCAAGAGCATCTGGGTGACGCGATTCGCTTCGACGACGCCGACGTCGATCTGGTGGGCATCTCCGCCATGACCATCCAGGCCCGCCGCGCCTACGAGATCGCCGACGGGTATCGCAGCGCCGGCAAGAAGGTGGTCCTGGGCGGAATTCATCCCTCGGTGCAGCCCGCCGAGGCTCTGCAGCACGCCGACGCGGTGGTGGTGGGCGAGGCCGAACCGGTCTGGTCGCAAGTGCTCGCAGATGCGGCGACGGGCAAGCTGCACGGCCTGTATCGCGGCAAGGAATACGCGGACCTTACCCAGCTTCCCGCCTACCGGCGCGACCTGTTCCCCAAGCGGTCGACCTTGTCGCTCGCGTCGGTGCAGGCGGCGCGGGGCTGTCCCTATGATTGCTCCTTTTGTTCGGCCACGTTGTTCTCCGGTCGCAAGTACCGCTACCGTCCGGTGGAGAACGTCATTGCCGAGATAAAGGCGCTGAAGACGCGCGTCATCCTCTTTCTTGACGACAACATCTTTTCCAGCGAGTCGTACTGCCGTGCGCTCTTCACCGAGATCAAGAAACTGGACATCATCTGGGTCGGGCAGGCTTCACTGCACCTCACCGCAGGCAACCCCAGCCTGCTCAAACTCGCGCTTGACAGCGGTTGCATCTCCCTCTTCGTGGGCATCGAGTCGCTGACCGCTTCCAACCTGAAGGCCACCGGCTCGCTGGCCAAGAACAGGGTGAGCACGCCCGCAGAGATCGGAAAGAGCATCCGTGTCCTGCACGATCACAACATCGTGGTCATGGCGGGGGTGATCTTCGGGTTTGATGACGACGATCCCGAGGTATTTGATCGAACCCGGGAGTTCCTGATCGCGAACCGCGTGGGCCATGGATCCTTTTCGGCTCTCACGCCCTTCCCAGGAACCAAGCTGTTCGAGACGCTGCACGCCCAGTCACGCATCACAACCTACGATTGGTCGAAGTATGACGGGGCGACCGCGGTGTTCTCGCCCAAGATGATGACCGCCGAGCAATTGCAGGAAGGCACCCGCCAGATGGGCGTCAACTTCTACAGCACGCCGAAGATCCTTCGCCGCTTCTGGACGAATCGGCATCATCCGCTTTTCTATCTGGCCACGAGTTTTGCCTGGAGGCATTCCAACCGCTTGGAGAACCACGTGCCGTTCCTGCGTTCCAGCGGTTCGTGGACGGGCCACGGCAAGTCCTCCGCGCTCGCGATCGAGAGATCGGCCGAGCAGAGACTGCTCGCGCCCGCGGATGAAAGTGGCGAGCAAGAGATTGCTCGGGCTGCTGGGGTTCCCAGATAGCGCGACTGGGGACCGTCTGGGGGGCAGCAATCCCGCGGATTCGGGTGAATAGCCCGGTCGAGGACTCGAGCCAACGTCAAGTCCGTGTCAATTCGTCTGGCCTTGCACTCAGTTGCCTCGTGGCCCCAATGGACTGACGATCACACCTGCCAGCCTTCCCTACCGGCTGGGCAAACCTCATCCACCGAGGCCAGCGTTTCCTTGGGGGACTATCCCAGATACATTATCCCGGGTGGGTGATAGAGCATCCATGGCTCTTGCGTCACGTGCAACCGGAGGCACCATGCTGAATCGTGTGTGTTCTGTTTTGATCAATCTGACCGTGCTGTCCGTGTTGGTCATCGCCACGGTTGCAACCGGGTGCAGCAGTGGCAGCGGAAGTACGACCGGCACCAATGGAGGCGCGATTAGCACCGGCGGGACCTTCAGCACAGGAGGGACAACCAGTGCCGGAGGTAGCACTGGCGGCGGGACGACCGGTGGTACCAGTGGTGGCGGCACGGGTGGCGCGGGTGGTTCCAGCAACACCGGTGGCACGTCTGGTTCGACAAGTCCCGCGCCAACCACTGGCCTTTCGTTGTTCTTCTCTGACTTGACCAGCGGTCCGAATAGCGGCGGCCAGTCCGGCAAGGGCGCCTACGTTACGGTCTTCGGCAATGGATTCGGGGACACGCAAGGTGCGTCCACGGTGACGATCGGCGGCGGCACGGCGGACAACTATCCGATTTGGACGAAAACCAAGATCACGTTCCAACTCGGAGGTAGCGCGAAGACCGGCGCTATCGTGGTCCACGTCGTCGGCAACGGCGACAGCAATGCTTTGCCGTTCACAGTGCGCGCTGGCGCGATCTACTTCGTCACTGAGAACGGCAACGACTCGAACGACGGCAGTTTCGCAAATCCCTGGAAGACGATTCCCAAGGCGAAGAACGCGATCTTGGCGGGGGACATCGCCTACCTCGGCAAGAGTGCCGGCGACACCCTCGCGCAGACCGTGGAGGATTCCTCATCGCCCTATCGCTGCGCCCTCGGCATGAGCACCAACGATGGCACCAACTCGGGAACCGCTAATGCGCCCAAGGCCCTGGTGGCCTATCCGGGGGCCAGCGTCACTATCGGCGTCATTTCTGGTCTTGAACGCGGCATCCTGACGCCCGCGATCACCGGGACGTTTGACCATTGGGTCATCTCGCAACTTTCGATACGTGGCGAAACCGAGGCCATCGACCTCGAAGGGGGGGCCGTGGATTGGCGCATCGTGGGCAACGACATCTCTTGCCCTAACGGCTCTGGTCAAAGCGGTTGTGTGACCGGCGGTCAAGGTGACAACACGGCGGGGCTCAAGTTCCTCGGAAACGTTGTGCACGACGCGGCGGCCAGTGTCACAACAATCACCAAGTACTATCACGGCATCTACTTTGGCTCGGATCACATTGAGCTTGGCTGGAACACAGTGCGTGACGGCAAGACCTGTCGTGCGATCCAGTTTCACGATTCGGGTGGCCCCAACGAATTCGATCTGGTCGTGCATGACAACGTGATTCACGGCACAGTGTGCGACGGACTCAATTTTGCCAGTGTTGACCCGTCACAGGGAGCGGTCATCGCCTACAACAATGTCATTTACGACGTCGGCCAAGGTCCTGACCCCTCTGATGGCTCGTCTGACTACGCATGTATCTATGTGGCCAACATAACCAACCAAGGCTCGCCCGGCAGCGGCAATGTGCAGCTCTACAACAACACTCTGTACAATTGCGGCTCGCGCAGCACGGGCTCGTCTGGCGCGATAGCCCTGGCCTCGGGCCCAGTGGGCATTCAAATGGACGACAATCTGATCGTTGCGTTGACGAACGAGGGTTACTTCTCATCTGATACTGGGAGCTCGCCTAAGATCATCGGCTCGAACAACCTGTTGTACGGCGGGGGCACGCTGCCATCCGTCCTCACCTCAAGCGTTTCGGATGATCCCATGTTCGTGGCCACGACATCCCATGACTTTCACCTCACTTCGACCAGCCCGGCTGTCGATCACGGAAAGACGACTAGTGCCACAACCGATATCGACGGTAACCTACGTCCACAGGGCAGCGCCTTCGATATCGGCGCCTATGAGCTGGTCAAGTGAGGAAATTCAAGGCCGCGTTTTGCCCCACTACCCCGAACACCGCCTGCCGAGCGGCCTGCGCGAGTCGGAGCAGACCCGGACGGTCCGCTGCTGTATGCTGCGGCAGGCTTGGGCTTGGTGACCTGGCGAGCAGTGCAAGGAGCAGAACCATGCGTAACAGCAACGCAGCAACGATGAGTAAATGCCTGGGCGGACGAATGCTCCTCGGGTGCACGCTGCTCTTTTGGGTGGCGTGCTATCGGACGCCGCTCTTGCCGACGTCCGGCTGTGTGCTGACCATCTCGCCTGACAGGCTGGACTTCGGGAAGGTCATCCTCAACACCAGCGCGAGCCGCGCTATCACCTTGGTCAACCAAGACACCGAAGCCTGCCAGGTTTCGGGCATCGCCTTCGGCCCGGGCACCGACCCTGGCTTCACGTTTGACCCGGGCCAGGCGCTCGCGTTCACTGTCGCGCCGGGCACACAACGGTCCGTCTCCGTAAATTTCGGCGCGTTCGACAGCGCGCCACCGCACGTTCGCACCGGAACCCTGGTGTTGCAAACCGGCGACTCGCGCGCGCCGGATGCGTCGATCCCGCTGACAGCCACCGTCGCCACCGCCTGCAGCGAGGCCAGCCAGTGGATCTACACCGTCGATGGGGCCAGCGGCATGTTCTCGCGCTTCGATCCCGCGACCTTGACCTTCACCGACATCGCTGTGCTCAACTGCCCGACGGATAGCGATCCCTTTTCGATGGCGGTCGATCAGAACGCGGTTGCCTGGGTGGTGTACGGTGACGGCAATCTATTCAAGGTGGATACCGGAACGGGACAATGCCAGGCGACGAGCTTCCAAGTGGATGAAGACGGCCCATTCGACTCTGGCTTCGGCATGGGTTTCGTGTTCGATCCCTCGACCAACGTCGACACTCTGTACATTGCCGGTGGTGACGGCGCGATCCCCGGACCATCGGAGCTGGCCACGGTGTCGTTTCCTTCGCTCGTGGTGAGGCCGGTCGGTATGATCATCGCCGGCGATGCGGAGCTGACCGGAACGGGCGACGGCAGCCTGTGGGGGTTCGTCCCGGCCGGTATGGGGCCAGACCCAGAGGGCCCAGCCGTGCTGGTACAGATCGATCCTGCCAGCGGTGCGACGCTACCGCCGATCTACTCATACCCAACCCTCCACGGAAACAGCAGTTGGGCCATGAAGTTCTGGGGCGGATCGTTCTGGATCTTCGTCAACAACGACGAGGACGGTCTAGACAGCATCGGATCGGTGTACGAGGTGCCGCGCGACACGCCCGGCACCATCCGCACCGTCGTTGCCTACACCGGCGGCCGCCACATTGTGGGCGCGGGGGTCTCGACCTGCGCCCCGATATTCTAGCCCTTGCCGTCCCTCCAAGCTTGATACACTTCGTCGGCTGTGCGCGACTATGCCGTGTGGTTCACTCCCCAAGGAGATGCCAGGAGCAACCGTCTGCCCCACCACGTGCGGCGAGCCCTGCGCGCCGCCCTTTTCGGCCCGAACCAGCCGGATCTCGACGACCTGGCGTGATGCTGGTCGACCGCGACGACGTGCAGGTCACTGCGCTCAAGCCGGCCTTTCAGGGCGACGCCGTGGTGGTTCGTCTCGCGAGCTTCGCGCCCGCCGCGGTCGAGGTGCGCCTGTCCTGCCCCAGCCGTCCCATCCGAAAGGCCACCCTGTGCGATGCGCGCGAGTGCGAGCTTTGCGACCTCGAAGTACGCAGCGATGGCGTGATGGTGCCGATGCCCTACGCGCTGGCCAGCGTGATGGTGTGGCCAGATCAAGAGCCTGGCCGCCGGTAAGATGGGCATGGGCATGCGCGAAGTCGGCGACCTAATCGCCAAGCTGGCCAGCTGAGGCAGCCAAGAACACATCGAGGTACATCCGTCGGTCCGAGCTTTTGAGAAGAACCTTCGGTGAAGATCGGGTTGGCCCCCTTGTCCCTGATGGCCTTCGCCAAATAGATAAGGTCGGATTGGAATAGGGCCCTGCCAACGTGCCGATCGCAAGCGCCACCGGCGTCGCTAATTCCGAGCTCGATGAACACCCAGTCGACCGCCTTCATGCCTGTTGCGAAATCGAGCATTGTTGTCCAATTGGTCGAGTACGTCTTGTTCTCGATGATCTGGCATTCGCCACTCGCGTCGGTTGCCGTCTTCGAGACATTGGGATCGCCCCAGATCCAGGTCGAGATGCTTCGGCCGCCGCGGGCCTGATTGGAGACGGTGGCGTTGGGACCAAAGCGGGGCTGGAAAAGAGTGCCCCAGCCGCATTGGCCAACGCTGCCGCCACAGTTCCGCATGGTCGAGTTGCCGACCATCCAGACGGTGATCTTCCTTGAAGGATCCACCGAGCCAGTGTCCGGGCTTGGTCCGGTCCCGCCACCGCCAGCGCCGGCGTCGGCAAGCCCACCAGCCCTGCCGCCGCCTGAAAAGCCGCCCTTTGCGCTGTCGCCGCCAGTGACCCCGCCCGCGCCTCTCGCCCCTCCGACCGCGCCGTCTGTGGGGCTCACGCCGCCTGTGGCAAAACTGGTACCGCCTCTGACAGAACTTGTGCCGCCCGTGTTGTAGACGCTGCAGGGCCGGGATGGAGTAGACTCACGCCGGTGGCCCTCATCAGCATCCGGAAGCCGCGAAACGTGCCGCCCGCCCCGCCGGGCTGTCGGCTCCAGGTCGCGCCGGCGCATGTTGCGAAGGTTTCCGCACGCTCAACCCCTTACGACTTACTATTCTCCGAATTCAAGGCTCACGAGCCCTTGTGACTTGCTGAGCTTCAGAAAGGGATCCCGACATGCAGAAGTTGCGTCTCGTCTCGTTTTCCACGGTACTGCTCCTTCTCGCGCCCGGTATTGCCCGCGCGAACCTGACTGAGCGCCTTGAGGCCAGATTTCTCCAGAGCCGCATCAAGCTTCGCATCGACGAGGGCTGGAAGGTGCAGACCGGAAATGTCGCCGGGGCTCAGGCCACGACCTTCGACGACACTTCATGGACGCCGACCAACGTCCCGCACGACATGAGCATTACCCTGTACAAAGCCACGGACGCGACTACCACGGATCCTGGGGCGCTCGGGTGGTACCGAAAGCACCTCACGCTTCCCCAAGGCTTTGCCGGGAAGAAGGTCATCGTCCAGTTTGACGGTGTCTATCACGACTCAAAGATCTATCTCAACGGCACACAGGTCGGTGGTCAGCAATTTGGCTATGTCAGCTTCTATTGCGACCTTACACCCTATCTGAACGCCACCGGCGACAACGTACTTGCGGTCTTTGTGGACAATCAAACGGTCCGCAATTCACGGTGGTATTCGGGCACCGGAATCTTTCGCCATGTGTGGCTCATCGCGACTGACAAGGTGTACGTGAGGAACTGGGGCACCGCTGTCACGACCCCAGTTGTCGCAGCCACGGAATCGCAAATCAGTGTCCAGACCGACCTCATGAATGAACTGACGACCGACCAGCAACGCACTGTCGAAACCACCATCTACGACGAAGACGGCAATGCGCTCAAGTCGGTTTCCACGCCGGTGACCGTTGCAACGGGCACCACTGGCACCACATGTACGCAGCTCCTCACTCTTTCGCCGTGCAAGCTGTGGTCGCCTTCCACGCCGGTACGCTACTATGCGTACACAAGGGTTCTGAACGGCACCAACCCGACCGATGACTATATTACGCCCTTCGGCATCCGGGAGCTGAAGTTCACTCCGGGCACAGGGTTGTTCATCAACGGCGTCTCTACGAAGCTGAAGGGCGTTTGTATGCACCACATGGAGGTACCGGTGGGGGCGGCGGTCCCGGAAAGAATGTGGGAGCGAATTATCAAGGAATTGATTGTGTCTGGCGCCACATCGATACGAACATCGCACAACCCGGTAAGCCCGGAGTTTCTCGATCTCTGCGATCAATACGGCATGTTGGTCTTGAATGAGTTCACCGACAAATGGGGTCAGGCAGCCAGCGGCGTCTCCTACGAGAATTGGGACCAGAATTGGCAGAAGGACCTGAAGGGGTTCATTGAGCGAGACCGAAACCATCCGAGCGTCGTGCTGTGGAGCGCGGGCAATGAAGTCGCCTCGGGCGCAACTCTTCCCGCCTATGTCACGACCACCATGGGACAGCTTGTCCCGTATATCAATCAGTTCGACAAGACGCGGCCTGTAATTCACGCCTCTGTCATACAGGATCCGGCGGGAATGGTTAGCCTTGCCAAGATTCAAAACAATGTGGTGGGCATGAACTATGGGGAAGGCGCCTACGCCACGATCCATTCGCTGGACCCCAACGTTTTGATTTGTGGAACCGAACAGGCGCCGTACTTGGCCAATGGCAAACCCACCTGGTTTTCGGTCAAGGATTCCCCTTATGTCATCGGCCATCATCTGTGGATGGGCGTGGATTTTCTTGGGGAGGGCATTGGCAAAGGGGGCGGGCCTTCGGGCTACATTGACTACTGCGGTTTCCGCAAGGCCTGGTTCTATTATCAACAGAGCCAGTGGACCGATGCGCCGGTGGTGCACATAGGAATCGGGGATTTTACGCAGACGATGACATGGTCCTCGCCGGAATATACAGAGAGCTGGAACCAAGCCGGGTCTGTCACCGTAACGACGTACACAAACTGCGAGACCGTCGATCTGTACGTGAATTCGACCAAGATCGGTACCAAGAAGCTCGCCGATTTTCCGAACATGATCATGCAATGGACTAATGTCCCCTGGTCTTCAGGCGTGATCAAGGCCGTGGGAATGAAGGGCGGCGTTCAGGTGGCCGTCGACAGCATCACGACCGCCGGCGCGGCGGCGAAGGTCGTGCTTAGACCCGACCGGACAAACCTGTATGCAGATGGCGACGACGTGTCCAATATCGAGGTCGACATCTTGGATGCGAATGATGTCTTGGTGGCCGACGCCTCCGATACGGTACAGTTCACGCTGACCGGCGCGGGAAGGAGCCTTGGGATCGCGAATGCCGATTGGACGAGCAGTGATCCCTACAAGGCAACCAGCCGAAAAGTCTACCGTGGCAAGGCGCTCATCGTCATCCAGTCGACCATGGATCCGGGAACGATCAAGCTCACGGTGAGTTCCGGAACCCTGACCTTGGCGGATGTGACGATAACCACCGTTGCCTCATCCTCCGGACCGCTCGGTACGGGTGGCACAACGGGCGGCGGTGGATCCATCAGCGCGGGTGGAGCGACCAGCGCGGGTGGTACGTCGGCGGGTGGCGGCCTTGCCTTCGTCGGCGGAGCCACCAGCGCGGGTGGGACGTCGGCGGGTGGCGGCCTTGCCTTCGTCGGCGGAGCGACCAGCGCGGGTGGGCGGTCGGGCAGCGGCGGCTCCGCCAGCATGGGCGGAGCGACGAGCGCGGGTGGGCGGTATGGCAGCGGTGGCTCCGCTAGCGGGGGCGGTGCGACCGGCACGACCAGCTCGGGTGGGATGTCCGGTAGTGGTGGCTCCGCTAGCGCGAGCGGTGCTATCAGCACCAGTCAGCCTTCGGCCGGAGCGAGCGCCGCGGTGGGTGGCGGGTCAACCAGCGCCGGAGGGGCCGGTGGAGGAGGGCGGGGGACGGCCAGCGGGACTGACCCGTCCGGAGCCGGGGGGATCCCGGTTTCCCAGAAGAGCGCCGGTGGCTGCAGCTGCAGCGTAGCCGCGAGGTCCTCGCAAGCTTCGGCGCGGTTGAGCCTGGGGTTGCTCGGGTTTGTCTTGTTGCGGTCTCTGCGCCGTCGGGCTTCGCGTGGACGACATCGCGCTAGGCTCGCGTCGCCGTCGGTTGATTGATCTCATTGCCTCGTACTGCGGTTGCGCTTTGAGGCCTGCTTCGCAGGTCGTCAGCGAACACACAAGGTGGCGCCGAGGGCAGCGCTAGTTTCAGCGATGGGTACGGAGGACGTCTGGACGGCGTCCGTCGGGGTGGCGCTGGCAAGGCCAACCTTCAGTCCAGATGTGATGCCCGAAAAGGAGATGATCGCCGCGTACCCGTCACGAGTTGAAGACGAAGTCCAAGTGCTCCATTCCACGAATACTGTACCATCATAGTTGCTATCCGCGATTTCGAGAGCTTCTTCCTTGGTCGGTATCCGCATTTCCCTGCCCTTGCAGAACTCAATAGCTCGGGGCTGCGAGCGTGGCCAGTAGCTCCGCCGCAGCCACACGAGCCCCGTCTTGTTGTCACGCGTGAGGTCGTTGTCGATAATCGTGTAGCGTGCACACTTGTTTCCATCCCATGCGGTACCTTTCGGACACGTCGTATTGCCATCGCATGTCGCCTTGCTAGCCTCCCAGGCCTGCCCAGGCCAGCAGCAGTGACCGTTGGACAGCACCCCGCCTCCCGCGCAACCATCCGCACAGGGTCCATCCACGGCGACGGTCCCGTCGGGACACCGCCGTCTTTCGTACAGATCCCAGAACGTGGCCGCAACTACCTTCTTCGTGACGCTGGAACCTATAGTCGGGTTATTGGGATACTTGGGCATCGGGAAGTTGGTAATGCTCTTCATGCTTCTGACAGCATCAATACCCTCCGTGATGTTCTCTGGTGAGAAGGAGAACTCCTCGAGTTTCATGCCGGTTAGTGGTCGTAGATCAGCCACCTTGGTCTTATTGATCCACAGCTTCCACAGGGGCATGCCGGAAAGCGGAGACAGATCCGAGACCGGGTTGCCCGTGAGGCCGAGCTGAAGCAGCTTCATCCCTCTGAGCGGCGATAGATCTTCAATCGAGTTGTTCGAACACATGAGTGCCGTCAGCTGCATGCCGCGCAGAGGCTCGAGACTTGTAATGTTGGACATGTGAATGTCCAGCCCCCAGATCACACCGTGGTTGTCCTTGATCACCTTGCCTGTTCCGGAGTATCCGGGGTTCGCCGCTTTGATGCGGGCGTGGATTTCACTGTCAGATGTGCGAGTTGATTGCTGGGTTAGCACCGAAGGCTGACTCGCGGCGCAGTCGCCGAGGCTCACCGCAACGGCCGCCAGGAGCCATTTGTTGGTCAAACAATTAGAGGTCCGGACCCGACTATTCATGGTGTCTCTCACTGGTTTCAAAGCCTGGGAACATCTCACCCACATATGAGGGGGGGGGGGTATAGTAGGCTCTCGGCATGCAAAAGCAAGAGGCTGTTTGCTAGAGCCTAGCCCCTTGCTGTCCCAAAAGGCGTCGCGAGAATTCTGGCGCAAAATCAAGAAGATTCGCAGCCTGATCTGACGAGCACGAATGAGCACCCAGGGCGACGCCGTGGTGGTCCGTCTCGCGAGCTTCGCGCCCGCC
>PMLB01000075.1 GCA_003158735.1 Myxococcales bacterium
CGCTGCCAAACAGCGGTCCTCTGGCTTTCGTGCGCGGACCTTGGCCCCCGACGACTCACCTCCACGAGGAAGCGAGTGCGATCCTCAGGGCTCAGAGCAGCCAGTTCTTTGGCCAGTTCTTCTATGCGTGCGCGTGTTGTGGCCATCTACAAACAAGCGTAGACCCCTTTTCTGCAAGGAGCAACCGTCGCCGACCCGTGGGTAGGCACAGCCCACATTTCTGAATGTGTCGCCGGCACCGCCGTAGCGGCTGCGGCGGGCTCCTGGCCTGCCACCCGCCCGCAGATCGCCGTCGCGAATGGCAGCGCGACCGGCCGAGTTCAGATCGCGCATGCCCCAGTCAAGTGCCTGTTGTCACGCCAGCCACAGAGCTGGCAATGGCACGAGCCATAGTTTGTCGCCAACGGGAACCCACTGGTCGCCGGTGTAAAGCACTATCCCGGCGCGGAATCTTTTGCCCAGTTGATCGCGCAATTCGCGGAGCGCGGCGAAGTCAGACGTGCCAACGGTGGCGCTGGCCTTGACCTCCACCCCGGCCACCGTGCCGTCGGCCTTTTCCAACAGAACATCCACTTCCGAACCGGCGGCCGTGCGGAAATGGCAGAGCGCGGTGTGGGGATCGGCCCAGGAAAGCTGCTTGCGGAGCTCGCCGACCACGAAGGTCTCCAGCATCCGCCCCAGCAGGGAACGGTCTTCGCTGAGCCGCCGGTGGTCGGTGCCGACCAAGTGGCAGGCCAGACCGGTGTCCACCAGATGCAGCTTGGAGGCTTTGACCAGGCGTTTGCCCAGGTTGGCAGACCAGGCCGGCAGGCGATGAACGAGGAATGCGGTCTCCAGCAAGGCCAGGTAGCGGGTCAAAGTGGTGTGCGGCAGGCCGGCGTCCCGGCCCACATCGGCAAGGTTCAACAAACCGGAGGTACGAGCAGCCAGCAGCTTGAGCAGGTTGGGCAAGGCGTGCAAGCCATCCACCCGAGCCAGATCGCGCACGTCCCGTTGCAGGATCGTGGAAATGTAGGAAGCAAACCACGCCGAGCGACGATCCTCGGCTTTGCGTTGCACGGCTTCCGGGTANNAAAGAGCGGAATGATCTCCATGCGTCCGGCGAGCGATTCGGACAGGCGCGGCAGAGTCATGACGTTGGCGGAACCGGTGAGCAGAAAGCGGCCGGGCTGGCGATCCTGGTCCACCGACCGCTTGATGGCCGGGAACAGGTCCGGGGCCTTCTGGATTTCATCAATCACAACGGGGCCGGTGAGATTGCGGATGAACCCGGACGGGTCGCCGGCGGCCAGCGCGAGCGTGGCGGCATCATCCAGGGTGAAATACTGGCGGCCGGGCGCGGTCGCCAGCTCTTGGGCCAACGTGGTTTTGCCCGTCTGCCGCGCGCCATTGAGCAACACGACGGGGGTGTCGGCCAAGGCCATCCGGACCGCAGCATGAATGTGGCGTTGGATCATGGTGGTATATTCACCGGTTGGTGGTGATTTTGCAAGACATCACAAAAGGCTGATCGCCCAAAGCCTGGGTCAGCGAAGGCATACTGGCCGAACTTCTGTAGGAATGTCTTCACGGTGCTCCTCCGCTTGCGGTTGATTGGACAACCCGAGCGGAACGAGCGCCGTTTTGCGTCCCGGTCTACCCATCAGCCCACGCAGAGCACGTCCGAGCGCCTACACTCGACGGCCGGGAGCCTCCTGCCACCTTTGGTTGCGGCCGAAGGCTGCGCTGTCACCTAGAACCTGTGCCCGGCCCCATACCCGGTGGAGATCTCCCCGGAACGCCCGGGTTTCGCGCGCCGGAAGTAGCGTCCCAGCCAGAGCAGGAACAGGAGATGCGCGATGCCGAAGGCGATGCTGGTCCAGATGCCGGTAATGGCCACCTGCTGCGTGAGATCGATCTTCTCTTTCGGCCACCCTGCCATGGTCATGGCGTCGAGAGGGCTGGTCCGCCTGACGGTCAGAATCATCGATAGGGTCTGGGCACTCACCGCTACGACCGCGACCCACCATCCCGAGGGTTTCATCTTGAACAGTGCGAACGCCACATAGACGTCTGCGGCCAGCCAGAGGAGCAGGAGCGCACTGGCGGGCAGACCAGTGAAGTAGCGCCCGAAGAAAGCCGCCACGTGGGGCGTGTGGTTCCAGGCGAGCCCGCAGGCGGCACCCCAAGCAGCGAGCAGCACAGCGGCCAGCACGGGCAGAGGCTGGCGGTCAGTCCAGCGCTCGACTGGATCGCGATGTTTGCAGGTCTGCTCGACATCGTTGCTGCGATAGAAGAGCAGGAACAACCCCGTGATGCCGGGCATGAGGAGGGCGGGACCCAGCATGAAGCGACCCATGCCGCCGGGCTTGGTGGCGATCCACATCGAGCCCACGATGATTGTCCCCGCCACGAGACCGAGCCACGAAAGGATCAGGTTGAGTGCCCAGGCCCAGCGCCGGGCTCGCATCGCGCCAAGACCCAAGGTTATGAGCACGCCCGCTGCAACGGCCCAGCTCGCGCAATTGAGGACGACAGAGCGCAGTGACATCTCGCTGCCCGGCGGTCTTGGAAATTTGGGGGACAGCAAGAAGAACCACGCCGCCGGAACTTCGAGGGCCGCCAGAACGCCGCCGATGATCTCGAATACGCCGAAGATGAGCAGGCCAGTCGAGCGATCCTCGAACCCGAGCGGCGGCGTCGTCGAGGACGCAAGAATTTGGCCGGGCGTCCCAGGGGATTCGTTGTTCAGCGGTTCCATGGCGTCCCGGTCCAAGACGCAGTTTAATCCATCGCGTGCCGAACGCAGACGACTTCAGGAGACGGAGAGATCTTCGTGCCCTTTCGAGCGCCGGAAGCTAGATTCCTAGTCTTCCGCGCGTCCATTCCGCACACTCGCCCTTGAGGTCGCAGAATTTGTTTACGTACGATGCGAGCACACCTTTCTCCTCCGACTCGCCCATGAGGGCAATCAACACGGCACATTCGGAAATGATTCGCCGGGCGTCAACGGCGGTCTTTGCGGAGTAGAAGTAGGGGCGATACCAGCGGTTGAAAACGGAAGGCGGTTTGTTTGTTTCCCACTCGGTGAAGCCGTGCGCAATCGCCAGTTTGGAGCGCCGGTTCAAGAGGTTCTCCGAGTCCATGCGGACCCATTCCTCGATGCACAAGCGAAAGTTGTCCACGAGTTTTGAGTCGTGGAGTTGGGTAACTGCAAACTTGACCACCGGCTTGCCGAGGGGAATGGCGTCGGGTTCCGGTTCCTTTCCGGTCACATCTTGGTCCATTACCAGCCGAAATGTTTCTGGCGAAGCCTTGTCATAGGCTGCCACATTAAGGAGCACGCGCGAAATGCTCCAAGTCGAGTAAAGGCGGATCTCAGTGGAAGCCTTGTCGACGCAGCAGACAAAAAGTGGGCTTCCCAGATTCTCCAGCCATTCTCGGACGTGCGGGCCACTGTAGGTGACCTCCTTCGCGTCGTTGCTCTTGACCTGCACAAGATATCCACCGCCCACGTGCAATCGCTGTCCATTTCGACGGGACGTCGCACATACGAGATCAATTCCGTGGTCGTCCGGGACCTCTACTGCACTGACTGGACCGAACGCGGAGAGTGCGAAGCGGGCAAGGGTTTCCGAGCGAAAGCCTTCCCGCGTGTTGGCGGGCATTGCCCCGCCTGATTCCTTGGGCATCCCGAAAAGCTAGCTGTATTCATGTTTCGGTTCCAGTCGGCCGGAGACACGGCCTTCCCGGGAAGGCACGGTGCTCCATGGCCATAGGCAAATCCACAGGGCGGGGGTGAGCGTCCGGCCCCCCACCCGACCCGCGCCTGTACGACGTGGGAGGCGTCCGCGAAGCCTGCCAGGGCGGGTCTTGCCGCGGTTTCCGGGCCCTGATGAAAGGCTTTCGACCACGCGAGAGTCTATCCCGTCACACCCGCGTCGGCATCCCAACGCGGGTCACGCCCCATTCACAGCAAGCGATCGAGATGACGGAAAAATGGCCGTCGTTCGTCCTCCTGGCGACGTTGCAACAGGGGCGACGTGTCCTCGATGCTGTCGATGCGTATCTCCCAGACCGCGGCCAGGTCAGCGAGCGGATCGCGGGCGCGCAGGTCGCGATAGTGCGCCGCAAACACATCGCCCGTGATGTGCGCCTGCACGGGTACGCCCCGACCGTGCAACCTGGTATCGCCCGCGCGAACCGAGAAGGCCACTGGGCGGTTGAACCACAGGCTGCGGGTCAAATTCAGCGTGGTGATCGACGACTCCAGTGGTTCGCGGTAAAGCAATGTGCCACGGTCGGTGGCGAAAAGTTCGGCGCCCAACACAATAGTGGGAATGCCAGTTTCCCCCACTGTGCTCAGCGCATTGTTTACACTGGGGTCTTGCAGCAAGCGGGACAGTTCTTGGATCAGGACTTGTTTCGACATCTCAAATTTCCCTGACGTGGCCAAAATCGGGCAGGACGCGCGACAGATCGGTGTCGGCGTGGTTGCCGCAGCGTCGGTAGTCGTCGAAATCGATGTTCAGTCGGTGTTTCAGGCGGAGCGCGTGCAGGCCGCGCACCAGACGAACGTAGTAGCGCAGCGAGGGCGCCTGCTGGTCGCGAAACTCCGAACCGGGCCGCGGCGTCCACACGCAGGAAATCACCGACACTCCACGTTCCGCCAGCCAATCGGCCTCGGCCAGAGTGTGCGTCACGGCGTCGTCCTCGTCATGGAAGCCATAGGGTTTCGCCGTCTCCACGCCGGCCACGATGCCGCTGGCGACGCGGCCCCGGCCAAACACCTCGACACCGTCGATCAATCGCTGTTTCCAGCCGGCGTAGCCGACCCATTCCTCTTTGCCCGGACAGATCCAGGCGAACAGCCGAGGATCGAGGACCTCCAAGTCGGCGGTCCAGCTGGTCAGCCCGGTTCGCTCTTTCAAGCGCCGCAACTGCGTGACGTCGAAGGCGCTGGAGATCAGTTGGCTGGGGAATTGGCGCCCGCCAAACACCCCGGTGATGGCAGAGAGGATCTCCTCGTAGAAATCCACCTCGGCATCGAAAGGCTTCTCGCCGCGCGTGTCGCTGCCGGATGTCAGACAGATGGTAGTGAAGCGGCCGGTCTCTTTGAGCGCCTCGCGAATGACCTCCGCCACGTCCTTGGCCTGCAACCGGGGCGGCACCTTGAGCTCGCGAACCGACTGACGGTGATGGTTGACGATATCGCAGTACTTGCAGCCGTGGTCGTTGCTCCAGAAGTGGCAATAACTGGAGGGAAAGACGTTCAGTCGTTGCGGGCGAGCCGTCACGACATGTTCCATGGGAATGCCCGAACTGGTCAGCTTTCCGTAATAGGCGGGCCGCGGCCAGAACTGCACGGTCTCGATCACACGACCCTGATCGACAAGAACCAAACGGCCATCCACCACGTCTACGGTGTAGGGATTGCCGTCCAGCGGGGTCGAGTCGGCCAGGATCGAGGTGCCGTCACGCAACAGCAAGGCCTCGGGCTTGGGCGTGACCTGCCCGTCTCGCGAACCGAACAACGCGTGGCTGCGGGCCTGGTGCTTGGCAGGGTCAAAGGCGGCGAGCGCGCGGTCGGTGTAGAAAACACCGCGCCGCTGGACATCGATCTTGATGACGATCAATCGAGGCACGTCAGGATAGGTGGCCGCCACCTCGTCCAAGTCCGAAGGCCGGAAATGAACAGACGGGGCGTCGACGATTGCTTGGGGCGCACTAGGCATGAAGTTCTCCAGGAATATCTCGGTTGACGGAGCAGCGGACAGCGCCTTTTCGGATGGCACCCAGGCAAGCGAAACACTCGCGGCACCGCCGGATCTCGTCATCCCGCTGGGCGAGGATCTTGCTGGGGCTTTCGGGGTCGGCGATCACTTGTCGTGCAATGGCCACCAGATCCGCCTGGCCCTGGTCGAGAACCAACTGGGCCCGTCCTGGCTCACCCAGTTTGCCCACGGCGATCACTGGAATTCGCAGTCCACCCTTGATAAGGCCGGCCGCCACGGCGAATTCTCCGGCAGGAGCATCCTTCGGCAATACGGACATGGTGTTGAGAAACGAAATCCCTTGCCAATCGCCAACCGAGGTCTGTCCGATGCCTGATGCGTCCAGAACGTCCACGCCCGCCTGCGCGAGGGCCTGAGCCGCAGCGCCCGCGTCTTCGGTGCTCAAACCGCCCTCGAAGCGCTCCAACGCGTGCAAGCGGAAGAATATCGGGTAGTCGGCTTCAACCGCGCGTCGAACGGCGCGCACGATCTCGACGGCGAAGCGCGCGCGATTTTCGCGGCTGCCGCCCCATCGATCCGTGCGACGGTTCGTGTAGGGCGAAAGGAATTGCGAGATCAGGTAGTAGTGCGCTCCGTGAATCTCGACGCCGTCGAAACCGGCGGCCTTGGTACGGCGGGCGGCGGCGGCGAAGGCGGCGATGATTTCCTCGATCTCATCCTCCCGCAATGGGCGCGGTTTGCGGCCCGCTGCGATGGGTGCATTTGAGGCGCCGACGCGCTCTTCCAGCGGGTCCGTTCGCCAGGCGCGGGCACCGCCATGCACGATCTGCAGAACCGCCGGCACTCCTGCCGCCTTGATGACATCGGCAATGCGCGCCAGCCCGGCGATATGCGAGTCGCTCCAGATGGCGAGTTGGTTCGGAAGGATGTGGGCACCTTGGGCGACGGCAGCTGCCTCGACGATCACCAGTCCGGCGCCGCCGCGAGCAAGTCGTCCGTACCATGCAAGCTGGGCCTGTCCCGGCACGCCGTCCTTCGCCAGCCCCGAGACGATGGGAGGCACCACGAGGCGGTTTTTCAAGTGAAGTTTCTTCACCACCAGGGCATCGGTCAAAAGGGGCATGGTTTCTCGCTGTCTCCGTTTGCAACCCATGTGCCATCAATGTTGTCCTGCATTCGAGAACAATCATCGACATTCTGACCGTGACCAAGAGTTGGCTGCTGCGCTCGCAACACAGCAACGGCAGATATGCTGTCGTGCAAGCAACAGATCCAGGCCATGGCGCCCCGCCGCCTGTCGTGGCCAGTCCCTATAGAGGGGGTAGTCGCAGCCGCCGGACGCGCGCCATGACGGAACGGAAGCGAACGGGCGTCAGGTCTTCTCTGCGACAGCGAAAATCGTGTGCCGTTCCAAGGGAATTCCGTTTTGCGTCCGCAGCCCGTCGAGCTGTGCCACGATTTCCGCCCGGATGGCACCGGCACGCTTAGGGGGCAACTCCCGAAGAAAGTTACCGAACGAGCTGGACGCGCTGAATGCGAGCACCTCCTTTGCGGAGGACTGTCATGTGACCTCCAATCGGTTTGTTCCCCACCGCGTGGTTCTGTTCGAACCGACGCGATGTCTCGCTCTCTCTCTGGAAATCGTGTCGTGCAATCGTCGCGCCACGCTCTTTCCCATGACGGAGCGCCACGGCGACGATGATTGGCTGCTCTCAGAGCAGCAACCCTTCATCTAGGGTGACTCTGGAGCAGCAATCGATATCTGCGCGAATAGCGTGGTGCCGGCTTTTCTGCACCGGTTGGAGACACCTTCAGCTTGGCACCGTTCGTGCCTTCACGGCGTCTGGCGTGCTGCTGACCATTCGACATCAAGCAACAGGAGATCTTCGTTCACATGGGACATCCAACAATCTATCCAACCGGCGTCACCATTTTCGACCCGGATCGTGCGTATGCCGGTTACACCCTGTTTCAGGCACCCCAGCTCGGCGCCTTGCTCATTGATTTGAACGGCGCGGAAGTCCAGCTCTGGCGTGGGCTTCAAGGCTTCCCCAACAAATTGCTCCCAGGCGGACAGATCCTCGGCAGCACAGGCGAGCGCAGTGCGCGCTTTGGCTCACAGGACCAGCTCGATCTGGCTCAGGTGGACTGGGACGGGCGCATCACCTGGCGCTTCGATAGGTTCGAGGAGCTACACGACCCGGGACAGCCACCCCGCTGGGCAGCCCGGCAACATCACGACTTCCAGCGCGAGGGCAACCCGGTCGGCTACTTCGCACCCGGCCTCGAACCGCAGGTCGCGGGCGGCAAGACCCTGCTCCTGGTTCACGAGAACGTGGTCAATCCCACCATCTCGGCCCACCCTCTCCTGGACGACACCATCATCGAGGTCGACTGGGCGGGCCAGGTCGTTTGGCGCTGGAGGCCCCATGAGCACTTCGAGGAATTAGGATTCGACACGGCGGCGCGCGAAGTTCTTCGCCGCAACCCGAACTTGCTGCCCCTGGGTGGCCAACCGCTCAGCGACGGAAATTGTCCTGGGGACGGTCATGGTGACTGGCTCCACATCAATTCCGTGTCGTACCTCGGGCCGAATCGCTTGTACGATGCGGGCGACCAGCGGTTTCATCCGGACAACATCATCTGGGATGCGCGCGAGGCCAACATCATCGCCATCGTCGACAAGGCGACGGGCAAGATCGTCTGGCGCCTCGGTCCCCGCTTTGACGGCAGCGACGCCGAGAGGCGGCTGGGGTGGATCATCGGACAACATCACGCCCATCTGATTCCGCGCGGGTTGCCCGGTGAAGGCAACCTGCTGGTCTTCGACAATGGCGGCTGGGCTGGCTACGGAGCTGCCAATCCTGGCGCCCCAGACGGCCTGAAGACGGCTTTGCGCGACTATTCGCGCGTGCTCGAAATCGACCCCGTGACTCTTGCTGTCGTTTGGCAGTACACCCCGCACGAGGCCGGATTCGTCATTCCACTCGATGCCTCACGTTTCTACAGTCCCTTCATCAGCAGTGCTCAACGCCTGCCCAATGGCAACACGCTTATCACCGAGGGCTCCGATGGCCGCATCTTCGAAGTCACGCGAGGGCACGAGATCGTTTGGGAATACCTGAACCCCTATTGGCGGCCGCAGCCGATCGCACTGAATCTGGTCTATCGAGCCTATCGCTATCCGTATGCTTGGGTGCCGCAGCTTGCCCAGCCCAAGGCGCGCCCCGTTCCACGATTGGCGGTCGCCGACTTCCGGGTCGAGGGAGCGGCGCCACGGGGCGCCCTGCGCGAGACGGTCGTCGCAGGCACCGCTTCCGCAGGCGAGGACAGCTCCTTCTGTGTCACCCCCGAAAGCCAGAGTCGCCCGTTCCTGAGTGCGGGGCGCTGA
>PMLB01000003.1 GCA_003158735.1 Myxococcales bacterium
CTGATTGCACGCTTGGTCGCTGCGATTCCGCCACCGCGATCGCACATGATTCGGTACTTCGGAGTGCTTTCGAGCCACGCCAATGCGCGCGCGGAGGTCGTTCCCCAACCGCCCGAAGATCAGGGGCGGTTTCATCCGCTGCCAGCTCCCGGCGATCAAATCGCGCTGCGTTTTGGCGAAGAAGACTCGCATGACAACGTCATGCGAAAGCGCTGGTCGTGGCTCTTGCGGCATGTGTTCGCGGCAGACTTGGAGTCGTGTCCAAAATGCGCGGGGCCGATGCGATGGAAGGAAATCGCCCTGAAAACCAGCGACATCGCGCGCTTAATGATCGCTCACGGCCTGGACGCACAAGGCCCGCCCACACGACGCACTCCGGAGCCGAAGGGGCAGTTGCGGTTGCCGTTTGGGCGGTAAATTGAGGTCGGTGAGCGCGCCTCTGAGCGCAGCTTTTTGTGATGCGAGGACTACGTGCGGCTTGCGTGCAAAATCGTGAGGCACGAAGCGCGCAACCGCCGCTTCGCGGGCGAAGAAGCAGACGGCGTGAGTCGAGGCGGATGTGCAGCGGGGGAATTTTGCGTTGACGGTGGGGCAAATTTGCGGTTCGAATGTCCTATGCGCAGGGTGTAGTAGCCAGAATAATGGGTGCCTGACCCCATTTTTCATGTCTGATCCACTAAGGAGAGCAATGAACGATTTCTGTTTGCCGATGCCAACCACCGAGGAAGCGCGAGCCGTCTTAGGAAGTGATTTCAATCCTGACAAAACGCTCAATGGGGTAGTCTCGTTGGCGGCGGCGGGGGATCTCGCGGGTCCGGCTGTTGCGCTAATGAGGGCGGTCTTCGCCTGCCCCGCTGCCGACGCCAGGTTGCGGGAAGCCATGATCGTGCGAACCGCCGTGCGCTTGAATTGCGGTTATGCCGTGCGTGCTTCCACTCGTATAGCGCTCAATAGCGGGCTTTCAAAAACCGAGGTGGAGGCGCTCACCGCTGACGGTCCAGTCACGGGAATAGACTCAGCCGTCGTTTTGATCGCGCGGATGGCGGACGACATCGCGGATAACGCAACCCTCGGAGACGACTTGCTGAAAGCGGCCATCGAGCGTTGGGGCGTGGATAACACGCGCAAATTGATTCTAATGCTGAGTTGGTTCAATCTCGTGAACCGCTATGAAAGCGCATGCCGCGTTCCTGCCGACTCCGACGAGAAGCTGGCAAGATCGTCCGGACCAACCTAGACCCCTTCATAGGGTATGTCGCCGACCGGGTAGCCGTCCAAAATTGGTGAGCACCATCGACCTCCACCGGGTAGACACGGCTCCTCGACGCGAAGTTGCAGGAGTTCGGTGAGCAACTCGGGCGTATGGAGGCGCGCCTTCGCGAGGTGGAGCACCGACTCTCGCTCCTTGATGTCTGCGAGCTTGAAGCCGAATGGCTTTCCCGCTGCAATCCCCAATCACGTCGGTTTCACCGTTCGGTAAGGGCGGAAGAACTCACGCAACTCCTCGGCATAGAGCTCGGGCTGCTCGAACGGCGCGAAGTGCCCCCCACGCGCGGGCTCGGTCACACGGACGACGTTCGCCGTCCTCTCGAGCCACGCCCGCGGCGGACGGACGATGTCGCCTGGGAAGAGGGAGAAACCGGACGGCACCTCGACGCGACGGGCGTGCTGCGCTGCCGGAATCGCAGCGTTCACGCCGTACATGCGCATTGACGAACCGATCGTGCCCGTGAGCCAGTAGATCATGACATTGGTGAGGATCTCATCCTTCGAGAAGCACCGCTCGATGTCGCCAGCGCAGTCGCTCCATGAGCGAAGCTTCTCGACGATCCACGCGGCGAGCCCAGCCGGCGAGTCGGTGAGCCCCACGGCCGCGGTTTGAGGTTTCGTACGATGAATAGCGCCGTAGGCACCCTCGGTCGCGCCCCAAGCCGCCGCGCCGTCGAACCAAGCACGCTCCTCGGGTGTAAGGTCTGCCCGATCACCACTGAAGATGGGCAAACCCGCGTCCATGCGGTGAACGGCTACGACGCGATCGGCATGGTCGAGCGCCAGGTAACGGCTGACGTGGCTTCCGATGTCTCCACCTGCCGCGCCATACCGCGCGTAGCCGAGGCAGGTCATCAGCTCAGCCCACAAGCCAGCGACGGCAACGGAGTCGAGCGGCGACCGGCTCGGGCGGTCGGAGTATCCGAAACCCGGCATGTCAGGCACGACCACGTCAAAAGCGTCGGCTGGATCGGCGCCGTATGCTCCAGGGTCCGTGAGCAGTGGGATGACCTTCGTATACCGCCAGAAAGAGTCTGGCCAGCCATGGCAAAGGACGAGCGGCAGGACAGGCGCACCGACCGAGGCAGCGCGCGAGTGCACGAAATGGACCATCCCGATGCCCCTGAGCCGCATTCGGAAGCGAGGTAACCGGGCGAGCGCTGCCTCCTGCGCTGGCCAGTCGAAACCCTCCGCCCAGTAAGCGACGAGTTCGCGGAGGTACGCGACGTCAGTCCCGAGCGACCATCCGACGTCTCCGGGCGCATCCGGCCAGCGCGTCGCGCGCAGCCGTGCCTGGAGGTCCTCAATCGCCACCAAATCCACCCGTGGGGAAAACGGCTCAAGCTGGGATGATGAGTTCGGCATGGGGTCTAGCATAGGCTTAG
>PMLB01000070.1 GCA_003158735.1 Myxococcales bacterium
AAGCATGCAGGTAGGTTATCGTGAGTTGCGGCCCCAAACAACCACGGATTGCCATCCCGCAGTTCTGGTACAACGTGTTCCGCTGGGTGGCGGGCGACGGCTCAGGCTGTTTCCAGATGGCTGATACCACTGTCATTCAGCGCTAGTCTAGCCTCGGGCGCGTAGCCGAACGCGGCATCTGATCCCGCGTCCTCGGCACAAGATCTGGCGCGCGGCGCATGTTTCTGGGAGATTTCGCCCGAGGTCACAATGTCCCCGACGCGAATTCAAGCCAGCTCCCAACTTGCCAACGTCCGCTACGAGATCCGCGGTCCGCTGGCGCGTCGGGCTGCCGAACTGGAGAAGGCGGGGCACGAGATCGTGAAGTTGAACATCGGCAATCCCGGCGCCTTCGGGTTTCGTGCGCCCGAAACCATGCGCTTGGCGATGATCGAAAACCTGCGCGACGCCGATCCCTATTGCCACCAGAAGGGAATCTTCTCGGCCCGCGAGGCGGTGGTGATGCAGCAGCAGAGCCGCGGAATCATGGACGCCAACGCGGACGATGTCTTCATGGGCAACGGGGTGAGCGAGCTGATCCTGTTCTCGCTGCGCGCCTTGCTCAACCAAGGGGACGAGGTCTTGGTGCCCAGCCCCGACTATCCCCTGTGGACCGCCGCCACCCATCTGGCCGACGGCACCGCTGTACACTACCCGTGCCCGCCCGAGAACAATTGGCTGCCTGACCTCGAAAAACTGGCGCGCCTGGTGACACCGCGGACGCGCGCCATGGTCATCATCTCGCCCAACAACCCGACCGGGGCGGTCTATCCACGCGAGGTGCTGGCCAAGATGGTCGACATCGCCGAATCCCATGACCTGGTGGTGTTCTCCGACGAGATCTACGACCAGATGACCTACGAGGGCGCCGAGTACACCCCGGTGGCCACCCTGGCCAGGCACACCCTGTGCGGGACTTTCTCCGGCTTGTCCAAGGTGTATCGGGCCTGCGGCTTTCGCGTGGGCTGGCTCAGCTTCTCAGGTGAGAAGGACCACGCGCGCGAATACCTGATGGGCCTCGACACCATCATGTCGCTGCGGCTGTGCTCCAATGTTGTAGGCCAGTGGGCCGTGCAGACCGCTCTGGGCGGCTACCAGTCGATTCGCGATCTGGTGCGGCCGGGCGGTCGCCTGTTCCAGACGCGCGCGGCAGTTCTGGACGGCTGCAAACGCAGCAAGTATCTGTCGGTGGTTCCGCCCCGCGGGGCCATGTACGCCTTTGTGCGGGTGGACACCAGCAAGCTGCCGAATTTCGACGACCAGAAATTCGCGCTCGACTTGCTGGAACGCAAGCACGTGCTGGTGGCCCCGGGCACCAGCTTCAACGTTCCCTACCGCGATCACTTCCGCATCACGCTTCTGCCCGACGAGGAGACCATGGTCCAGGTCTTCGCACGAATGGAGGAGCTGCTGGACGACTACGCCGCCGAGGCGCGCTAGCCTGTATTGCGTGGACCGTGGAGCGAAGTTAGCTATTCCCCCTGCGGGGGCTTCGGGACGGACAACCCACCCCACCTCGACCATAGGTGCTAACCACGATTCTCTCGGGACTTGACGGTCGCCGGCGCGATCCGGAGTCTCACTACGTTATCACGGCGGGCCGAACGCGGCGGTGACCAGCATGCGCGAATGCTCGCGCAGCGAGCGCAGCAGACCGACCTGGCTCGTGCCTTCCACGGTGTCTGTGCCCAGCAAGCTGCCGCCTTGGGTTTCGTGCAGCTTCAGCGTGACTGCGTAGATTTGCTCTATGCGCACGACCTTGCCGGAAATCACGTAGTCCGCGCCAATGTTGCGCGCGGTTTCGACCTCGCAATCGCCTTCTCCACATTCCTTCTTTCCCATGTCCCGCAACAACACCAACATGTTCTCGCGGGTCATCACCACGACCCCATGGGGCTCGAGGCCTTGCAGGGCACCACCGCGGACGGTGTCGGAGAAGGTCATCAGGATGTCCTCGTCCATGTTCTTGCCCGCAA
This sequence comes from Myxococcales bacterium, assembly GCA_003158735.1. Lineage (GTDB taxonomy): Bacteria > Myxococcota_A > Polyangia > Fen-1088 > Fen-1088 > Fen-1137. The sequence goes on from PMLB01000070.1 coordinate 2,016, forward strand.
ACTCCAGCACAGCCATGCGCTTGCCGCGGGTTTGGACTGCGACTGGAGACGGAAACACCGGCGGCAGTGGCTGGCTGGGAAGCGCCTGCGCTGGGTAGGATGATTCGGCAGCCGGAAGGGATTTCCTCTGTTCCTTGCACTTGCCGACGTAGTGAAAGCCGTAGATCGCGCTTGCGAGACCTACCAGACCCATCGTCCCAAAAGCCGTCGCCGAATAGTATCGTCCATTGGGATCCGTTGGACCTGATGATGACGACGATCCCACCACGCTGAAGTATTGCTCCTTGCTCATGGACGCATACACGATGCTCGGGATGGCGAACAGTGTCGCCACCGCCGTGTCTATTCCCGGCGTCCAGTAACTCGACGTGCACGGCGGAGGCATGGAGTATTCCTTCGCTTCCTCTTGAGGCACAGGCCGTGTCACCCAGATGAAAGAGCAGCCCGTGGTGGTGAGCCCTGAGACGAGAAGCAAGACGAGTGCCTTTGTGCGCACCCGCCGCCACGGCTCCGACCCGTGAGCAGCCCGTCCCAAGTATCTATGTGGGCCAATCATCTGTGTCTCACGCGCAAACCCATTTGCTCGAGCAGCCCGCTCCCGATTAGCGCGACCCGGGGGCGGGGCCGAACGCGGCGGTGACCAACATGCGCGAATGCTCGCGTAGCGAGCGCAGCAGATCGATTTGGCTCGTGCCTTCCACGGTGTCTGTGCCCAGCAAGCTGCCGCCTTGGGTTTCGTGCAGCTTCAGTGTGACTGCGTAGATTTGCTCTATGCGCACGACCTTGCCGGAAATCACGTAGTCCGCGCCAATGTTGCGCGCGGTCTCGACCTCGCAATCGCCTTCTCCACATTCCTTCTTTCCCATGTCCCGCAACAACACCAACATGTTCTCGCGGGTCATCACCACGACCCCATGGGGCTCGAGGCCTTGCAGGGCACCGCCGCGGACGGTGTCGGAGAAGGTCATCAAGATGTCCTCGTCCATGTTCTTGCCCGCAAACTCCAGCACAGCCATGCGCTTGCCGCGGGTTTGGACTGCGACTGGAGACGGAAACACCGGCGGCAGTGGCTGGCTGGAAAGCGCCTGCGCTGGGTAGGATGATTCGGCAGCCGGAAGGGATTTCCTCTGTTCCCCGCACTTGCCAACGTAGTGAAAGCCGTAGATCGCGCTCACGAGGTCTACCAGGCCCATGCCTCCAGCAGTCCCCGCGAAATAGAACCGCTCATTTGGATCGGTTGTGCTTGATGACGACGCCTCCGTGGCAAGGTATTTCTCCTTGCTCATGGACGCATAGTACACGGCCATGCCGCCGAAAATCAGCGCCGACGCTGTGTCTATCACCGGCATCCAGTAGCTGGACGTGCACGGCGGAGGCATCGAGTATTCCTTCGCTTCCTCTGGAGGAATAGGACGTGTCACCCAGATGAAGGAGCAGCCTGTAGTGGTGAGCCCTGAGACAAGAACGAATACCAGTAGCCGCAGGCTCATGCACGCCCGTCGCTGCGGTCTATCTCCGGCCCGTCCGCCATTCACATTCATCGCCATTTCGATTCCTTGCGCGCAGACATACTGGTCGTTTAGGTCCTGGGGTTTCCGCCGCACACCCGACAGATACGCCTCGAACCGCTCTAGTGCGTGGCCGACTCGACGGCCGTGCGCAGGGCCTTCTCGAAATCATCGCCCTCGTGATCGAAGATGGTGCGTACCATTCCATCGTGACTGACCACGAAGGTCCGGGGCAGCGTCTGGTCCACACCCAGCCGCACCGCGATTTTCGTGAAACGGTCTGGGATGATCGGCAGACGGAGTTTTTGGGTTGCCGCGAAGGACGCGGCCAGCTCGGGATCCTCGCCGTAGTCGACCAGAACGCCGCGCACGCCCTTGCCGGCCAGCGATGCCACCACGCGTTCGATGACGGGCAGCTGCTCCTTGCAGTTCTTGCACCAGGTGGCGAAGAACGAGATCACCACGGCGGACGCGGGCGAGCCTTTGGGCGGGTTGAGCAGCTTGGCTAGGGACAACATGTCGTTGTTCAATCCGTAGCCACCGAAGCTGGGGCAAGGCTTTCCCACTTTGAGCGGGCCGGCCTCATTCACGGTGCGGCTGGGTGCAGCCACCGACGTGGTGGCAAGAACGACGCACGCCAGCCCAGCCAAGAAAGCGGTTGCAGGTCTACTTCGGTTTCGTCTCATCTAGTCTCGCCTCCCGGCAATTCGGATTTCAACACGGCTCGTAGTTCCTGTCCAATCAGCTTCGAGTCCAACTTCTGCGCCAACTTGCGCAGGGCCTGTGCTTCGCCCCGAGCATCCGTTCCACTGGCATGCACGCGTTCCAGGCCCGAGCGGAAAACCTGGCGGCCAGACGCACATTCTTGGCCACGCACGTCGAGGACCAGACGACAGGTGGGACCCAGGCTGCCCAGTCGGCAGTCGGTATCGGCGCGCACGCCGACGAGGTAGGTGGCAGACGCTGCCGCAGGGCAGGCGGTGCCGAGGCGGACCTCGCTGCCCAGGGGCGCGAGCGCTTTGCGAAAGGCCTCGGTGACGTCAGATGCGATGGCCGCCATGCGCGGCTCGGACTGCACATCGAGCACGAAGCGAATCTGCGCTCGGACCTCTTCCGATGCCTTGACCAGAACCAGCCAGCGCGAGGTCAGGTGCTGTTCCACGTCGGCTGGACCACCGGCCAGAGCCCGAATCTGCACCAGCTTGGGCGCAGCCGCAGCCATCACCGACGACAGACTAGCCAGCGCCGCCACGAAGGCGGGTCGGTCGCCCCGCGTGTGTGCGTCCGTCGCAGTCTTGTCCCAGGTATCAAACTGTTTCACCTCGACCGCGAGATCACGCTCCAGCGCTTCCACCGCCAGGTTTCGCCGCATGCACGCGACCACGTAGGTATCGCCGCCCTCGACGGAAGGGCCACCCGATATCTCGATCAGCTCCGAGTGTGCGAAGTCCACGCGCTCCAGCACCCGAGCGATTTCCCGATACTCCGCCGACTCCCCACCAGTGCCGCCGACCAGTCGCGAGAAGGACTCGACCTCCACGTGTATGCTGTTGCCGAGCTTGGTGAGGAGGTTCTTTTTTGCGCTGGCCACCGCGGCGTCACGTCCCTGCTTGGACTGACCCACTGCCGACAGGTGAGTGCTGCGCGGGCACCCAGGCGGTGGGTTCCGATCCGGGTCAGTGAGATGCGCCGGCAGCGTGGCAGCACATGCACAAGCGAGCGGGAGGACTAGATGCCAGCACCGATGGCGCGGGACGACAAACATCGGCGCAGTATATGGCAATTTTGAACCCGTGTGACATGGCAGAATCCTTTGCCAGCCAAGAAAGCTGCGCCCAACATCGGGACGGGGGCGGCTAGCGACGGTCGAACCAGGGCGGTGGGCGCAGGGACGTGATCGTGGGTTTGGGAAGCGCGCCGCGGCAAGGGCTGGCCAATCCAGCGGCGTTTTCGTCTCAGCTCCACCGTGCCCGGACCCCGCGCCCCATCTGGAGTAGCCACTGCTCTTTTGTCAAACACGTGCCCAGCAGGTCTGTATAGTCTCGCCCGCATGACCATAGATTCCCCTGTCGTCAGGTTTGTTGCTGCCTTGGTCGTGGTGGCTGCGAGCGGGTGTGCAACGATCATCAAGGGCACGGGGCGAGACGTCGCATTCACTAGCAATCCCAAAGGCGCCTCGGTCTATGTGAAGGGCAGGTTCGTAGGAAGGACGCCGGTTATTGCAAAAGTTGACCACGGACGGGACAAGGTGGTCGAGGTTCGGATGCCTGGCTATGCGCCAGCTCAGAGCATCCTGACCACGTCCTTCAGCGGGCACTGCCTCTGGCTCTATCCGTTTGCGCTGGTTGATGCGCTCACCGGCTCCATGTTCACGGTCGACGATGGCTCGCTGCACCTCGAGCTTGAACCTCTCAACCAGACCGCTTTGGGCATGGACCCACGCTACGCAACGGCGTCCGGCGGCGACCCACGCTACGCAGCGCCGGGCGGCGATCCACGCTACGCGCCGTCGACGGTGAGCGGCCCACCAGTGCCGGTACGGCAGTCAGCGGTTTCCGCGGCCGCCCAAAAAGGGAACAAGCGCATGGCGGTGTTGGAGTTCGCGGGCAAGAACCTGGATCAGGACATTTTGATGACCTTCTCCGACACGGTTCGCGGTGGTGCGCTGCAGGGCATCGAGGGTCGTGGGGTCATGGTGATGACCCGTGAGAACATGCAAGTGCTGTTGCGGGACATGGGAAAGCAGGACTGCGGCGAGGGCGAGTGCGAAGTGGAGACCGCGCGCAACATAGGCGCAGACTACGTAATTTCTGGCAAGGTCGTGCGCATGGAACAGATCTACGTGGTCACACTGAAGCTGCACGAAACCCAGGGCGGCAGCTTGATCGGCACAGACACCGTGGAGGCATCAAGCCAGGTCGATCTGCTGCGTTCGCTGCACGAGCATGCGCGACAGGTGACGACCAACGCGTTCGGCCCACGCCAAGGTGCAAGGTAAGACCGGCTCGTTCGACATGGGAACCTATCCCACGCACACGCGGTTGCGGCCCTGGCGCTTGGCCTGATAGAGCGCCTCGTCCGCGCGCTTGAGCAGGGTCTCGGCGGTGTCGTCTGCGCCCGCAGGGGCGGCGCCGACCGAGATGGTCACGCCAATCGCCTGGCCGGGCAGGCGCAAATTGCTGACTGCCACCATGGAGCGGAATTTCTCGGCCACCAGCACCAGTTGCTCGGCGTCGACGTGCGAGATGATGGCGCTAAACTCCTCGCCGCCCCAGCGTGCCACGATGTCGAAGCTGCGGCAGTTGGCGCGCAGCGTGCGCGCCACCAGCTTGAGCGCCGCGTCCCCGGTCTCGTGACCGTGTTCGTCGTTCACCTGCTTGAACAGGTCCACGTCCATCATCAGAACACCGAAAGGCCGGCCGTGCCGCTGCCACTCGGCCAGGCGGTGGCCGAGTTGTTCGTCGAAGTGCCTCCGGTTGGGCAGACGGGTCAACTCGTCGACCAGCGCCAGACGCTCTAGTTCCTTGATTCGCTCGGCCTGCTCGATGCGCGCCGTGCGATCGTTGAACACCTCCATCGCGCCCACCGCGCGCCCCTGCGCGTCCAGGATGGGGGTGACCTTGACCCGCACCGGCATCCGGTGCCCGTTCTTGTGGTGCAGGAACGCGTCGATCTGGTCGGACTTTCCGCTGGCCATCGCCTGCTCCAGTGGGCAGCCATCATTGCAGCGGCCGCGGCCGCGTACGTCGGCGTGGCACAGGATGTTGTCCGGGCAGCCGCGGCCCACGACCTCGCTGCGGGCGAAGCCAGTCAGTTCCTCCGCGGCCTTGTTCCAGAACAGCAGCCGGCGATCCCGGTCCACGAAGTAGACGCCGTCGTCCACACGATCGAGCAATTCGCGGTAGAAGCCGCGCCCCAGATCGCTGATGGCAGCCAGCACCGGCTCGCTGTTCGGCGGTGGCTCCTCCTGCTTCGCATCTTGTTTGTGGCTTGCCATGGCTGTGGCTTCTGGGCCTTCGGGTTCGCAACGAAGGATAGCAGGCCTGGCCCGGGATGGTCTCGTGCAGGACGACCTTGTGGAAGCTCGCCGTCTCTTGCAGGCCAGGTGCTATCCTTCAAAAGCGAGCCGCGGTCCAGGAGACGCACTCTATGAAGGATCTTGCATGAACAAGACGATCACACATCGGCTGAAGGTCCTGGCAGCCCTCGCGGGCGGGTTGATGGTTGCCGATTGTGGGGGAAATTCGCGGCCTGGCTCGCCCCCTGGGACAGGCGGAGCGCTGTTCACGGCAGGCACGGCGGGGTCATCCGTCGCAACCGGGACTCCCGATGCGGCTGCCGGGGGCGTGGGTGGGTCGAGGGATGCCGACTCTCCGCGCGCCGAGGTAGCGGCACCGGCCCAGTGTCCTGCGCCACCCGCCGGCGCTCCGGCTGATGCGATCGCAGCAATCAATGCTGAGAACGCCGTGCGCGTGGGCATGGGAATTCCCTGCGCCTCGTTGGTCCTGACCTTGTGCACCTCCGCGCTGAATCACTGTAACTACTACACCACCAACCAGGGCAGTGCGACCTGCCAGGCCGCCAGTTCACACAGTGAGATTGCCGGATGCCCGCAATTCACTGGCGCGGATCCTGGCGCGCGCATCAAGGCCGCTGGATACACGGGCATGGGCTGGGCCGAGTGCATGGCGTACCTGGATGATCCGGCAGGCGCGGTGAAGACCTTCATCGATTCGGTCTATCACCGCACGCCGGTGCTCTCGCCTTGGTACTGCGACATGGGCTACGGCGGCGGGACTGGCTGCGATACCATTGATTTTGGGCCAGGAGCCACCACGGCCAAGACCGTGACTGCGACTTACCCCTACGACGGCCAAATCGATGTGCCGCTTTCCTTCGATGGCGCAAACGAGGGCCCTACTCCGCCTGTGCCTGCCACTGGTTGGCCGAGCGGCTATCCCATCACCCTCTACGGTCAGGGGATCACCGTCAGTACTCACCAGATTGTCGTGGATGGCACGACCACGCCGCTGGCTCACATTTGGCTCGACGGGGACAGTTCGCTGGGCACAACCGCCAAAGTGCTCTATACCGAGGCACCGCTGAGCGCGAACACCACCTACCGCGTGACCATCGACGGCACGAGTTCGGCGGGCAGCGTTCACTTCGACTGGAGCTTCACCACCGGGGCCGCGCCCACCAAGCCAGGCGGCGGCCGTCGAGGGTGAGCTGATGGATTTGTTGGCCGTGAAGGCCCTGCGTGGGCCGAACGTCTGGAGCAAGGCTTCCGTGCTTGAGGCCCGCATCGGTGTGTCGTTTTGGCAGCACCTGGGTGCCGCGGATGTCTTCGCGTTCCGGCAGCGGCTTGCTGCCAGCCTGCCCGGCGGCTCGCTTGAGCGCGCGGCCATCGACGGCAAGATTGTGCACGCAGGGCCCGGCACCGCGCTGGCAGAGGCGCTGTGGGAGGTCGCGCTGGCGCTGCAGACCCTGGTGAGCACAACTGTGAGCTCGGGCGGCATCGGTCCGATTTCAGCGTCTGGCACGCTGGATATTGCGGTTGAGTACGAAGAGGAGAAATTGGGGCGCGCTTGCCTCGACTCTGCTCGGCGCATCTGCCTGGCGGCGCTGGCAGCCCAGAACTTGGATGTTGTGGATGAAATGCACCGTCTGCGGGCGCTGGCCGAGGACGTGTGTCTGGGCCGGGCGACCGGTCCCCTGGTGGCGGCAGCGCGGGCTCGGGGAATCCCTGTTCGTCGACTGGACGACGAGAGTCTGGTGCAGCTTGGCCACGGCAGGCAACAGCGGCGCATCCGCACGTCGGTGACTGACCGAACCGGCAAGCTCGCCGAATGGATTTCGCTCGACAAGGAGCTTAGCAAGAAGCTGCTCGCGGAGTTGGGGCTCCCGGTGCCGCTGGGGCGGCCGGTCAGCAGCGCCGAGCACGCCTGGGCCACGGCCTGCGAGCTGGGCCTTCCCGTGGTGGTGAAGCCACGCAACGCTGACTACGGCCACGGCATCGGCCTGAATCTGAGCACGCGCGAGCAAGTGTTCGCCGCCTATGTCGCTGCCCGAGAGTATCGCGACGAGGTTCTGCTCGAACGATTCGCGCAAGGCGCACAGTACCGCATCACCGTAGTCGGCAATCAGGTGGTTGCGGCTGTGCGGCGCGAGCCCGTGCGCCTTACGGGCGATGGCACGCATACGATCTCGCAATTGATGGAACAGGCCAATCTCGATCCGCGCCGCGGGGACGATTTGAGGTTGCCGCTGGAGCGTGTTTGTGCCGATGACGACACGTCCCAGGTGCTGGCCGAACAAGGGTTTACCCTCGACGCGCTGGTGCCCGCGGGCGTGGAGGTGGTCTTGAGTCGCATCGCCCATTCTTGGGCAGGAGCCGGCGTCAGCGACGTAACCGACGTGGTTCATCCGCGTGTGGCCGCGCAGTCGATCCGGGCCGCGCGTTTGATCGGTCTTGATGTGGCCGGCCTCGACGTGGTCGCCCAGGACATCAGTCGTCCCTTGGAGGACCAGGGTGGTGTGATCCTGGAAGTAAACGCCGAGCCGACCATTGCTTTCCATTTCCCGCCCCTGTGCGACCGATATCGTCCGGTGTGCGAGGCCATCATCGAGTCGCTGTTTCCTGACGGTCGGACCGGCCGCATTCCCGTGGCTGTCATCAGCGGCCGCGGCGATCGCGTGGGGGCCGGGCGCTGGCTGGCCGAGTTTTTGCGCGAATCCGGCCGCGGGATCGGTCGAGCGTCGTGCGAGGGGCTGTTTCTTCAACCGGAACGGCTCAAGCCAGGCGACCAGGCCAACCTGGCCGGCAGCCTGGCGGCGTTGCTCTGTCCCGAGGTCGACATCGCCGTACTGGAACGCGACCTGGCGAGCATCCGCCATGAAGGGCTGGGGTCGGATCGTGTGCAGGTGGCTATCCTGACCCGCCTGGCGGGCGACGGCGAGCCCCTTGAGGCCGAATTGGAACAGGCGGCGCGAGTGTTGGTCGCTGCCACCAGCCCCCATGGTGTCGTGGCGATCGAGGCCAACGACCCGACGGCCGCGGCCATGACTGAGTCGTTCGCGGGTACAGTGGTCGTGGTCCCGGCGGCCACCGGTGCGGCCTGGGCCGCGCCCGTCGCTGCCATCGCCACGCGCATAGAATCGGCGCTCTGCGAGTCGGGCTGAGGGCTGCGACTATGCCGGCAGGTTATCTTTCCTACTTTCGTTGTGCCGCGCAGCCCGCGGTCGGCGGACCCGTCACGCCGGGCTTGGCGCTGCTCGGCGGGCCACCTGAGGGCCCGCCGCCTGAGGTCGATGCGGCGTTGGTCTGGCTGTTCGCCAAGTCGGGCTGGGGTCGCTTCGTGGTGATCGGTGCTGATGGCGTCGACGAGTATAGCCACTACATCTACGATCGTTTGCCTGCCCCCCACCCAGTTTCCGTGGAGACGCTGATCTTCCAGACGCGAGAGGCTGCCTCGAATCCGGCCGTGCTTGCGAGCATCCGCCAGGCCGATGCGCTCTTCATTCAGGGCGGCGATCAATGGGACTATCTCAGGTTGTGGAAGGATACGCCGGTCCAGCAGGCCATTGCCGACGTCATCGCCCGCGGCGCGCCGGTGGGCGGTTCCAGTGCGGGTCTGGCCGTGCTGGGGGAGTTCGTGTTCTCCGCCCGCAACGGCACGGTCTATTCCAGAGAGGCCTTGGCGGACCCGTACCACGAGCGGGTCACCCTGGACCGCGTTCTCATCGATTCGCCCAACCTGGAACTCGCGCCCTACACCTATCTGAGAAACCTCATCACTGACAGCCACTTTCAGGATCGCGATCGCATGGGCCGCCTACTGACATTTCTGGCGCGGCTGGCGCAGGATGGATGGGCGAGCGCAGCCCGAGCTATCGCCGTTGACGAGATGACAGCGGTGCTGGTCGAAGGCAACGGCTTGGCCACGGTGGTCGACAATCGCCCTGCCGGCAACCGGGGGGCGGCGCATTTTCTCAGCACGCCGGGGCCACCCGAGGTTTGCCAACCTGGTCAGCCGCTCACCTACCAGAACGTGTTGGTCCACCGCATCTGCGCGTCGGACGAGGGAGCGACCTTCGACCTCGGCACCTGGGAGGGCCGGGGCGGCGCGCGCACCTCGGTGTCCGCTCGACAGGGGACGCTCCACGTTTCCGGTGCGTAGGAAGTGATGGCGCGATGACAGCTGAGGTCACCGCAGTTTGGACCCAGATTGCCAATGCCCTTGAGAATTCCAGTGACTATCTGATCTTCTCACGGGTGGGCGGGCAAGCCACTCGGCCGATGCAGCAGCCTGAGCAGTGACAGCAGAAGCACCAGGAAAACCACCAGCGCGAGCAGGCTGATCGCCGCCGCCACCCGGGCTTGGCGTCGTGCGTGTCCGGTCAGTTCCTTGCGGGCCAGAGCTGAGAGCGCGAGGGCCAGCGCGTAGGGATGGGGCAGCGGCCACAGGATGAAACCGAGAACCGCCACCCGCAAGGCGCGCTGGGCCAGCCGTTCCGCTTGAGCGACTGCCTTGGGCTCTGCCGCGTCTTCTTCGTCGTCGGCAGGCCCATCGGATGTGCGGTAGTCATCCAACATCGCCTGCGCTCGCTCACCATCGGCGGTGCGCACCTGCACCCGCAGGCCACCGACGATGCCAGCCAGATATGACGCTTGCGACAAGAGGTTCTCGTCGGGGATGAAGCAGTCGATACCGGCCGACTGCAGCAGTCCTTGCACCAGGCGCGCGGCTGCCAAATCAGGTGCCGTGGTCAGGGTGACGAGGTCCTGGCCTTCACTGGGGTCATCAACCGGCATCGGCCAAGCCTATCACGCAGGTGGCGCGGGGGATTGCGACTCTGACTTGTTCTTGATTCTTGCCTGCTGAAATCCTGTTAGAACTCGGCAGGTACCCGCATCCAAGCCACAGGAGACCAACATGAAGGGCAACCAGAAACTGATCGACGTTCTCAACCAGTTGCTCGCCGACGAGCTGACCGCCATCAACCAGTACATGGTCCACTCGGAGCTTTGCNNNATCGCGAACGACATTGCAGCCGAGCTCACCGCTATCCGCGGCTACAATGCGGCCATCCCGGTGGCCACGGAAGTGCAAGACGCGCCCACGCGCGAGTTGCTGGAGTCGATCATCAAGGATGAGGACGGCCACCTGGATATGCTGGAATCCCAGCGCGACCAGATGACACAAATGAGTGTGGGCGTCTTCCTGGGCCAGCAGATCAAAGAAGACTGACCGGCCCCGGGCCAGCGGTTTCGCAGTCGGCATCCCTGGGATGGAAAGGCCGATTGAGACCGGAACCAGGCCGCCATGGCTGCTTTGCTGAGATCTTCCCAATCGTCATCAGCCACCGGGCCGCCGGGTGATCGCGCCACGGTGGCCGCGGCCATCGAGGTGCTGTCGGGCACCGGGAGGCGGCGCGGACTGGCGCGCCTGCTGCCCTTCCTGGGACCGGCCATCATCGCGTCGGTGGCGTACGTCGATCCGGGCAACTTCGCCACTGATCTGCAAAGCGGCTCGCAACTCGGCTACACCCTGCTTTGGGTGGTGGTGACCAGCAACCTGATGGCGATGGTGCTCCAGACATTGTCGGCCAAGCTGGGCATCGCCACCGGGCACAATCTCGCGGAACAGTGTCGGCTGAGTCTGCCGCGGGGACTGTGTTTCCTGCTGTGGGGGGTGATGGAGATCGTGGCCATGGCCACCGATCTGGCGGAATTCCTGGGCGCGGCCCTGGGGTTTCATCTCCTCTTCGGTTTGCCGCTTGCGCTGGCCGGCCTGCTCACCGCGGTGGTCACCTTCCTGCTCTTGAGCTTGGAACGCTATGGATTCCGCCGCCTGGAACTGGTCATTGCGTTGTTGGTCGCGGCCATCGCGGTTTCCTATCTGGCCGAGCTGCTTCTGGCCCGGCCCGACTGGAAGCAGGCGGCGTTTCACTCCGTGGTCCCCGCATTTGGCGGCAGAAATGGCGTCCTGCTCGCTTCCGGCATCCTGGGCGCCACGGTCATGCCGCACGTGATCTTCCTGCACTCCGCGCTGACCCAGGGCCGCATCGTGGTGGCTGGACTCGAAGAGAGGAAGCGACTGCTGCGCTACCAGACGCTTGACGTGGTCCTGGCCCTGGGGCTGGCAGGCGCCATCAACGGCGCGATGTTAATCGTGGCCGCGTGCACTTTCCACGCGCGCGGTCTGGTCAATGTGGACGCGATCGAGAAGGCGCACCTGACCCTGCGGCCGCTCTTGGGATCGGCCGCGGGCACGCTGTTCGCGATTGCGCTGCTGGCTTCGGGCCTGTCGAGCTCGGCCGTTGGCACCATGGCCGGCCAGGTCGTCATGCAAGGCTTTCTGGAATTCCGTATCCCGCTTTGGGTTCGGCGGGTGGCAACCATGGCCCCCGCGCTTTTGGTCATCGGACTGGGGGCCAACCCGACCCGAACCCTGGTGTTGAGCCAAGTCGTGCTGAGCTTTGCCCTGCCCTTCGCTGTCGTCCCACTGGTCGTGTTCTCGAGCCGCAAGCGCTTGATGGGCCCGCTCGTCAACCGGCCCGCGACCACGGCCGTCGCGGCAGGGATCGCCACGCTGATCGTCGCCGTGAACATCTACCTGCTATGGGAAACCTTCTTCGGGAGCTGACGGCCATGTTCAAACACTTGCTCTTGCCGCTCGATGGGACTGCGACAGCCGAACGGGTGATCCCGGTCGCGCGTGGCTTGGCCCAAGCCAGCGACGCCCGCATCACGCTCCTGCATGTGATCGAGGTTTCGGTCAGCAAAGAAAAGCACGGGCAGGCGCACCTGCAGGACAAGGATTCCGCCGAAGCCTATCTGCGCGCCCTGGTCGCGCGGGAATTTTCTGGCTTGCCCGGGGTCGACTGGCACGTCTATGACGAGGCGGCACGCAACGTGGCCAAGAGCCTCGCGCTGCACGCGCGGGAATTCCAGCCCGATCTGGTCGTGCTGTGTGCCCACGGCAGCCAATGGTGGAAGGATCGCTTTCGCGGCAACCTGGCCCAGCGCCTCTTGCATGCGCTAAAGGATCGCTCACCGAGCAAAACCCCCGTGCCCGTGCTGCTGGTTCAGCCCGACGAGCGCGGCCAGGTGGACTATCCCTTCCACCACATTCTGGTGCCCCTGGACGGCGTCGACGAACACGAGCAGGGACTGGGGCCCGCAGCGCAACTGGCTCTGCAGCTCAAGATCCCGATGTTGCTGTTCACGGCGATCCCGCTCGCCGGTGCGCTTACGGGCAAGGATTCCGCTACCGCCGCTCTGCTGCCAAGAGCCACGGAAGAAGTTCTGCGCCTGGCCGAGCAAGAAGCCGCACGCCACCTGACCGTCCACGTTCGCGAATTGCAGGAAATGGGTGTCTCGGTTTCCGGTCGGGTCATGCGCGCTGATCCCGCTGAAGGCGTACTCGCCACCGCGCGAGAAATGCACTCCGACTTGATCGTCCTCGGGACGCACGCCCTGTCCGCCACACAGGCGTTCTGGTCCGCCAGCATGACACCGAAAGTCTTGCACCAGGCCCACGCCTCTTTCTTGCTCGCACCCGGCGAAGGTGAACCGTAGCCACGGGGCGGAGTCGAAGGGCTCAGCGCGATCCGGAGTCTCACCACAGAGTACACAGAGGCCACAGAGGCCGGAAGGAAAGGGTTCCGGATCCGGGTCCGAGCCCTTCCTTACTTCCGATCCGTCTCTGTGCTCTCTGTGCTCTCTGTGGTGAAATCCGGGCAGGCTCGCGGAACACGTTGTGGTCAGCACGTATGGGTCAGCCGGGCCGCGGTTCGCCCGGGCGGCGCAGACGGGTGAGGACAGAGCCCGCAGCGGGGCGGTACTGCTTGCGGTAGTAGGTGTCGATGAAGGCCGGGCAGCGCTCGGCCGTGAGCACGCGGGCCACCTCGTCAGCCGCCAGGATGAACGACTCTTCGATTTCGCACAGGGCCTGGTTGATGCGACCCAATTCGCCGGTCAGGGCCACATGACGACAGCCGCAATGGCTCTGGCAGCGGTCACGCAGGGCACAGGGCGCGCAGGTTTCCTCCACCCGATCCTTGGCCTGTTGCAACTCGGCCAGTCGCTTGCTGTCGAAGCCTGAGTCCAGGGTTCCAATTACCAGTTCGTCGTCGCGATCCTCGCCGATCATCTGCGCGCAGGGATACAGCCGGCCTGTGGGCGCGACGGCGAAAGCGCGGCCCGCCAGGGTGCAGCGCTCAGGACAAGGGATGCCCTCCTTGAGATGGGTCAGGATCTTTCCGCGCAACGGTTCCAGCGGCAAGGCGCGGCCACCGCGAAAGGCTTCCATCCACACCTCGCCTGCGTCGTGCAGGCCTGTGCGCAGTCCAGCGATAGACTCCTCGGTCCAGGGCGCACGGAAGTCGGGGGTCAAGGTGGCCTGCGCGGGCTGCAAGTCCAACAGGGTGCGCACCACCTCACCCAATCGGGGGGCGGTATCGGGCCGCACCACTGCGACCAGGCGAAAGGCAACAACCGCCTGGCGCAGCCGTTCCAGGTTGGCCACGATGCCAGCGAAGCTGCCCTGGCCGTTCTCATCCACGCGGTGGGCGTCGTGAACCGCAGCTGGCCCATCCAGCGACACATACACCGTGAAATCGCGGGGCGGCGCCAGCAAGGCCAACACGCGATCGTCGACCAGGGTGCCATTGGTGTTCATCACATAGCGCACGCGTGGGCGCGGCTCGGGCAGGGCATGCACCGCCGTCTCCACGTGGGCCAAGGTCTCCTCTATGAACCCTGGGTGCAGCAAAGGCTCGCCGCCGAAGAACGAAACATCCAGTTGCGCCGGCCGGCTCGCCAGCGCCAGGTCCACTGACCGCCGCATGAACTCGGCCGGCATGCGTCGGCCGAATTTCCTTCCGTTGTAGCAATAGCCGCAGCGTAAATTGCAGGCGTGGTCGACAAAGAGGGTCAGTTCCACGACTGCCTAGGGTACGCCGTTTGTAACCGCGCTAGTAGGGCGTCGCAGTGTCGCCGGCAGGATCGGGGATCGTGGGTTCTGCGTCGGGCTCGGAGGCATCGGGCGTAGCCTCGGGCAGCGGTTCCACATCAGGAACGCCAGCGTCGGCACCGAAGAATTCAGGAGCAAGGCCGGGGGAGGGCGGCACCATCGCATCCGGAAGGCCTGCGGACGGCGGCCCAGGTGGGTACGGGTTCGGCCCCGCTTCGGTGGCGTTGGGCGGGGGCGAAGCATCCGGAACACCCATGGACGGCGGTTCAGGTGGGTACGGGTTCGGCCCGGCTCCAGTGGTTTGGACGTCGGTCGTGGTTTCCGTCCCCGTCGTGGATCCGGGATCCGTGACTCCCGACTTGGGTGTGCAGCCGGGGGAAAGACACAAATACAGTCCTGCGGCCGCCACGGTCGGGTAGCCGGGGAATGGGAAGCGCGATCGCGGCTTCGGAGCGTTGGCAGACAAGCGCTTGGCCATCGGTGTTCTCCAGTCTCAGAAGCTAGTAGGGGATCGGCGCCCCTCCCCCTCCGGTCGGGTCAGCCAGCGTGGGCGTCAGGTCGGCGTCCGGCAGTGAGGGTGGGCCCATGACGTCCGGGGTTTCCGTGTCCTGTGCGGGCGGAAGGACGTCCGGGGTGTCTGCATCCGGCGCGGGTGGAAGCACGTCCGGGGCTCCTGCATCCGGTTCGGGCGCGGGCTCAAAGGGTTCTGCCGCTCCGCCCGCCAGATAGCCGCCGGTGTTGGTGGTATCAACGATGCCGGTCGAGCCACCGGTGCTGGTCGCGCCGCCTGCGCCGGTCGAGCCACCGGTTCTGGACCCTCCGGCGTTGGTGGTGTCGGCGAGCCCGGGCTCGCCGCTGCACCCGCCCGAAAGGCACAGGTACAGTCCCGCGGCAGCCACGGTCGGGTAGCCGGGGAACGGAAAGCGGGAGCGTGGCTTGGGAGCATTGGAAGACAGGTGCTTGCCCATGGGCGTTCTCCAGTTTAGTGGCAAAGCCGTGTACATTTGCAAGCTTCGTGCCCGCGCGAAGAGGGCCAAAAGCGCTGCCCTGCGCCCTCGCTATTCAACTGTGCAGCAGCCCAATCGATCGAGATCGCGACATTCCTGTCCGGCTTCAGGCGCTCGGGGTTTGCCGGCAGAACCGGATTTTCGCGGAACGTCTCCCTGCTCCTCTCAGTTTTCTGAGGGCGCGCCGCCCGACCCAGCGGCACCGGTGCCGGCTGTTTGTCATCCAAAGGACTGGGACCTTGTGAGCCCGTGGAGGATTGGAAACATGTCCCAGCTTGATTCGCTGAAACGGTTCACCACGGTGGTGGCTGACACTGGTGACATCGACGCGATTGCTCTTCACAAACCCCAGGATGCGACCACGAATCCGTCGCTTCTTCTCAAGGCTGCGCAGGACAACGAGGACGCCATGACCGTGGAAAAGCTGAGCGAAGGCATCCGCCAGTTTAACGCCGACGCGCGCAAGCGAGGTGGCCAAGGGGTCGTAGTTTTTCGCATTGTCGTCGCTACAGTCCCAGGTCTTTCCTGATGGCCACGACCATCTGGCAGTGGTCGATCAGGATGTCTGTCCCGGTGGCTTCAGTGTCGTAGTTGAGGCCGTAGGGCCAGAAGTGCATGGTGTCTGCGTGGAGCTCGGTGTCGAGCGGCTTGGCCAGGGTCGCGTTGATGGCCTGCAATTGCGCGGCGGCGTTCGTCCCGATGAAGAGACCGCCGGACACATGGGCAGCCCACTGCGAGGCGGTGCCGATGCCCTGGGTGTGCGCAATCTCGTGCATGGAAGTCGCGCATGTCATGTACTGCCGGCCAGCGCCGAAGCGAATGGATCCATTGATGTTGCCGTCAGCGGTTAGCACGCTGATATCGTAGCTGACCCGGACCGACCCGGTGATGTTGGCGTAGCAATTGTAGTAGGCGACAGCCATGTCCATGGCGCAGGTGATGGTCTTATAGGCGTCGGCTTGGTCAGCGGTCGGTGAGGCTGCTGGGGAAAGTGTGTAGTTCAGATGGCCCGTGGGCGTGCATACAGGGGCCGGTTTGCCGAGGCAGGTGCAATTGCTGGCGATCGCGTCCGAGGCACCGTCGGCCACGGCATCGAAACGGGTGTCGCTGGCCGCGTCCCGGTCAGCAGCCCCATCACGACCCACATCGGGCAAGCCACCCGCGCCATCGGCCGTGGCGTCCGCACCTGCGTCTGGCCGCGAATCATTGGTCGTGCTTCCATCGGTGCCGGTCGTGCCCCCCGACGAGCCGCCCGTCGCACTGCTCGCGCTTGTCGTGCCGCCAGCCACGCTGCTGGTGTCGGTCGTTCCAACCGACGAGCCGCCGATCGCGCTGCTCGTGCCGATTGTGCCGGCCGTCGCGCTGCTGCTGCTGCTTGTCGAGCCACCCGACGCGGACGATCCGCCAGCGCTGCTGGTGCCGCCGGTGGCGCCACCAGCCACGCTGCTGGTCGTGCCACCCGCAGCGGATGAGCCGCCAGCGCCGCTCGCGCCGCCGCTCCGGCCCCCAGCTCCGCCGGCGGCACCGGGGCCAGCGCCATTGCTGCAGGCTGCGCCTGCCAGAGCGATGATCCCCAATGCAAAACCGACTATCGGCCTGCGCATGGTGTTTCCAACCACACACTACACGGCCGAGCTGGCTATCGCTAGCGTCGGCTACAGCGCTCCGGCGATGCCCAAAACCATCCCTGCACCGTTGCTGGCCGGCGCGATGGTGGGAATCACGCTCGCCATCGCACTTTGGGTCGACTCGGTGCGCGGAAAATCCTCTTCCATGTGGCGCGTGAAGAACCATCCGGTGGCAACCCCTGCTGCCATGCCGAGCCCCAAGGATACGGCGGCTCCGCTCGGACGAGGATTTCTGTCCGCCGCGGCGAAGTACAGCCCGCCGACAAGCAGCCCCCCGCACAGTCCGCCAAGATCGATGAAGCGGACACGCGCAATGGAAGGCGAAACCTGAGCCCCGAGCAAAGCCCCACCAATCGCTCCCAGGTTCAGCGCAATTCCGGCCGCGAGCAAACCGGTGTCGGCCTTTTTGTCCATTGCGCCCGCCAGAGTGCCCACCACGGCGCCGCTCCACAATGCAGCCGATCCCATGAACGCGGCTCGCCCAGGGGTTGTTCCAAGGAACGTGCCCGCAATGCCGCCGGCGAGCGCGCCCGCCGTGCCCAGTCCCCAGGTCAAGCTTGCCACGGCCTTGCCCCCCCACTTGTCGGGACCGGTGTAGTGCGCATCGTGCCAGAGCAACCACACCAGCGCCTCCTCGTATCCGATGTACATGCCGGAGACAGTGGACTGCGGAACGCCGTATCTGAATCCGACGGTGTTGTCGACCAGGGCAACGATTCCTGCCTCGACCGCGGCCAATCCCAGTGGAGGCAAGATGTAGCCGGCGGCCGAACTAGGTTTGTTGTACACGTCGATCACGATTCCCGCATAGACGCCGTTGAACACGGCGTTGGTGTAGAGAATGGCCAGCTCATCCAAGGTGCGGCGATTGACCATCGGCTTTGACAGTGCGAGCTGGGTTGGCGTGGCCAGCACGAACCCTCCCTGCGCCCAGGTTCGGCATGCGGCGAGCAGTTCGGCTACCAACAGGCGGTTGGCGGGATCCGGGGCTGTGAGCAGGAGCGCCTCGAACTTCTGCACGGCTGCGGGAAAGTGGCCGGCCAGCATGTCGGTTCGGGCCTCGGCATAGGCTGCATCCCAGCCTGAGGCGCTGGGCGCAGCGGCGACATCAGCCTTGCTCAATTGCTTGGGCGCATGATGAGCGCCGCTTGGTTTCGAGGTCTCTGCGGTTGCCAGCAAAGGGGTCGCAACGAGCGCAACAGCGAAAATGATTACTTGGGTGGGGCGCATGCCCAACGTGCTGAGCAAAGCGGGTGCCATACGGCCAAGTGGTGGAAACCTGGGGCTGCCGGCCTGGTCTGGCGTGGGGATGTGTCCGCTTTTCAACAGCTTCACCACGCACCCAACAGGTGCCCTTCAGACACCCGATTCACAAATGCGCTACAATCAAGTGTAATTTCGCGCAAGGAAGTCTTCGTGCGTTGTTCAGTGGCTGGAACGCGGGCTCGTGCGACGCCGCGGCCTCGCAGCTCGAGAGCTACATCAAGTACGCGGAAGCCTTTCCCGGCAATCGGCCCATTTGGTTGACTGAGTGGGGCTGCCTGAACCAGAGCGCGCCGACGGCAGCGGGCGTGATTGCCTTCTTCCAGGGAGCGCTCGCGGTCTTCGCCAAGCACCCACGACTTGCGCTCTATGCCTGGTACCAGTGGTCGCCGAACTGCGAAGTCTACAACACCGATGATACCCTGACCGACCTTGGCAAGGTTTACGCCGCAGCGCCATCGAAGAAGTAGCCGCGACCGCCCGTGAGCGAAGACGGCGGCCGTGGCGACGGCGCTGTCAGTGATGCCGCGACTACGTCCTGACACCTGATCGCGCGGCGCGTGCCTGGCGGCGGCGCACGGCCAGCACCAGAACGATGAGTGCGAGCGACGCAGCCCCGCCGCCTCCGCCACTGTGCGAGCAGCCGCATCCGCCCGCCGCCTTTCCCGTGGCCGGGCCTCCATCAGGCGAATCACTCCCCGTGCCCACGGGACTTCCGCTCGTGCCGCCCGGCCCACCGTTTCCGGCGGAACCACCAGCGCTGCTGGCGCCAGCGCTGGCGCCGCTGGTGCCTCCCGTTCCACCGGAATAAGCACTGGCGTCGCTCGTGCCGCCCGCTCCGCTGGTACCGCTGTTGCCCCCTTTCGCGCCGCCCGTGCTGCTCGTGCTAACACCGCCGCTGGCACCGCCGCTGCTGCCGCTGGCACCGCCCACTCCGCTACCCCCTGTCCCGGCCGTCCGCGGACCGTAGACGGGAGACGTGGCCCCCAGCTCATAGGCGCCGAGGTCAGGCGCAGCGCCCGAGAAGCCGTCGTTGAGGCCGACGATCACCACCCCCTTGTCGATGGCAGCGCCCCCCGCGGCCAGCTGCAGATCCACCACTGGCTTGGGCGGATAAGGGTTGGAGGGGAACGGCACCGCGTCGGCGAACACGCTCATGTCGACCTGTACCGCGTGGACTTCGGTGGTGTTGGCCTTGAGGGTCGCCAGGCTGGTGAACCGGGTGGCACCGATCTTCCCTGCGAAGGTGTTGGTCCCGATTGACCCGAGCCCGTCGTAGTCAAAGGAGCAGGTGGCGTCGGCGTCGGCCAGGTCGAGGACGTTCCCGCTGCCGTTGCCATAGCCGCCGTAGGTGCCACCACCGATGCCGCCGATGAAGAGGTTGTTGCGGAAAAACGCCCGGCTCCAGGTCGCGCCCGCATAGCAGCCAAAGGCGTCGCCGCACTTGACCACCGTGTTGTGCAGTACCACGTCGCCCACTGTGCCGTTGTGGAATTTGAAGGGGCTGTACAGGACGTTGTACATGGTGTTTTGGATGTAGTAGGTGGGGCCGCCCAGGTCGGGCTGTGAGCTCATACCGTCGAAGCAATTGCGCACCCGGTTGCGCACCACGCGGACATTGCCCATGGCCGAGTCGGCTTCCACGGCGTCGTCGGTCGCCTCCTCGATGTCGTTGTTGCAGATGTCGATTGAAACCTGTTCGTAGGCCTCGTCGTATTCCATGAGCGAGATGTCGTCGCGGAAGCCCTTCACGTGGTTGAAGCAGACCACGTGCCCTGACCCGGTGAACTGGATCCCCTCGCCGCCGTTGAAGCCGTCGCTGCTGAGCTGATTGTCGACCCACACTGCAGCCCCCACCACGTCGTTGTCGACAATGTAGTTGTTGCGCGGAACCGCGTTTCCGATCTCGAAGTCGATCCCCTCGCCGGTGCTTTGAATGTGGCAACCGCGCACAACCATGTTGGAGGCGCCGTGCATCCGCACCTCGCCCTGCACGGTCACGTTCTCGAGGTAGACGTAGTTCTGATCATCCATCGTCACCCGCCCCTGGATCACAACCCCATCGACCGATGTCCCACGCAACACGATCGGCTTCCCGTCGGCGCCACTGCGGCTCACGGTGAAGGCGGGGTAGTTGCCGGCTCCCATGAGCAAGATGTCGCCGGGTGCCACGCCCGCGAGCATGGCGCTGAAATTGGCGGGCGTGACCGCCTTGGTGGTGGCAGTCGCTGCCGCCTGCGGAATCGGGCGCGTCGCAACCGTCGTGGTTTGGGTCGTGGATCCGCCGTCGGGATCGGTGAGCGTCAGCTCGATCTCGTAGGATGTCGCGGGGTCGAGGTCGAACAGGCTCCCCGAGTGCTTGTTCGACCACTGGCCGTTTCCCGACCCGAAGCTGCCGGTGTCGTTGCTGCCCGCGGGGATGCGGAACAGGGCCATGCCAGTCTTCCAGTTGGTGGTCCCTGCCGGGCGGTAGCGCACGGTCACCACTCCGTTGTTGTTTGAGTCTCCCACGATCGCCCACTCGATGGAGATGCCCTGAGTGGTCGGGTAGGGCGTGGTGATGGCCCCCGCGGTCGTGGAGGTCTGGGCCGCCACCTCGGCCGACCACAGAGAAGCCAGCAACGCGGTGGCGATTGTGGTCAGTCTGATCATCGACTCACGGCAAGAGCAGCAGATCATTTTTCCGACCTTTCTCTGAGGCCCGCCGCAGGCGCGCTGGCTGGCGCTCCTGCAAGCATCTCATCACCGAACATCGGCGCTTGCTTGGCAATTCATAGTACCACCCGCCCCGAATCCCAGTCGCTCAAAGCTGACCCGGCTCCAGCTCAATGCGTAGCCTGCGGGCCCGGCCGCACATGCGCGGCGCGATGTCCACGCCCACGGCATCCAGGCCCAGGGCATTGGCCACGGCTAGGACCGTGCCCCAACCGCAAAACGGATCGACCACAGTGCGCGTGGTGGTCTCGGCCTGGACGAAGCGGCAGGCGTCGACGCAGGCCTTGGCGCCCATCGACTTGCGGCCGGGGAGAAGCCCACCGTCGGGCAGCACATCAACGCGCGCCAGTTTCTGGCTGCGCGGCTGCGCGCGGGAAAAGCCGAGCATATGCGCGTAGGTGGCGCGGCCGAAGCTCGTCGTGCCCGGCGGCTTGCGACAGACGATCTTGTGAAATAGTTGGCTCATGCCCGCGCGTTCGGCGGCGCGACTGATCAGCGCTCCTTTGTCGATCCACAAACCGCCGTGCTTGATGTCGCTTTGGAAGAAGATGGCCACGCCTTCGTCGATGGTACACGCCATCACCAGGGCCGCCGCGTCCTCGAACCAGCGCCGCCAGCCGTCGAGCCCCAGGCGCGGCAACTCGGACACATCCGGCAGCGACGTGATGATGCTCGCGCCAGCCAGTTTGCCCTGTGCCTGCAGCCAGGCGATGGCGTCAGCGTTGTGTACGATGCGCGTCGGCGGAGCCATGAAACACCGGCGGTCAGCCCAGCAATCGGGGCGCGAAGGTGAACGCCGCAGCCGGTAACGCGACGCCAGCCGCGCGCAGTTGCTGGGCGCGCGTGAGCACCGCCGCGCCTTCCAGGAGATTGAGCGCGATCTGCACCACGCCGCGATTGGTTTGCGCCTCCAGGAATGATCCGCGCACCCAATCGTTGAAGGCGCCCATGGCCGGGCCGCACCAGATCTGGTAGTCGAGGCGCCGGCGCGTCTCGCCCTCCACCGGCCACTTGCTGGCCATGCCCAAATACCAACGAAACACCAGGGCCATGCGGTGCTTGGGCTCGCTCTGGGCGCGCTCCAGCTCGCGCGGGTCGCGTGTCTCGAAGAAGTGCTGCACCTCGGACCACACCTCGTCGCAGGTCGCGCCCAGGATCTCGCTCTCCATGCGCTGGCGAATCTCCGCCGGCAGGGCTTCCAGGCTGTCGTAGGAACGATAGAGATCGTACAGGCGCTGGGCGCGCACCCCGTACATAGTTCCGCGGCGCAGGACTTGCACCCGGACCCCCAACTCGAACATGTCCGCACAAGGGGCCATCATCACGTCGGCCAGCCCCGCCTCCGCCAGCATGCGCTTGCCATCCTCGGCCAGGCCCGACTCGACCGCGGCTTGGTTCACCGAGCCGGTGACCACATAGGCGGCGCCCAAAGAGAAAGCCGCGGCCACTGCGGCGGGCGTGCCCAAGCCGCCCGCTGCACCCACGCGAATGGGGCGCGGGTAGCGATGCTGCTGCACCAACCGGTCGCGCAGGTTGAGCAGCACCGGAAGCAGAGCCGCGAGCGGGCGGTTGTCAGTGTGTCCGCCTGAATCAGCCTCGGCGGTGATGTCTTCAGCCACCGGGACATGGGCGGCCAGCGCGGCCTCCTCGGCGCTGAGCTTGCCCGCGCGCACGAGAGGTTCCAGCAGCGCGGAGGGCGCTGGGCTCATGAAGGCCTCGGCCACCTCGGGCCGCGACAGCTTGGCGAAGATGTGCCGGCGGCGCTGGATGCGGCCCTGGGGATCGCGGTGCAGTCCCTTGACCGCGCATAGGACCACGGCAGGCGTCAGCCCCATGAAGGCCGAGACGCAGATGTGCCTGACCCCACGGGAAAGATAGAGATCGGCGATCACGTTTTCCAACTCGGGGCTGTGCGGCGAATGGATGAGGTTGGTGCCCCAGGCCGGCCCGTCCTTGCCAAGCGCGGCCTCGATCTCGTCGAGCGCCTTGCCCACCTGAGCCGGCGCAAGCCCGCCCGCACCGAAAAATCCCACCATTCCTGCGCGCGCCATGGCGATCACCATGCGCGTGGTGGTGATCGCGCGCGCCATCTCGCCGACGACGTAGGGGAAACGCACGCCGTGGGTCTCGCAGAACGAACGATCGCCGAGCCACTCGGGGTAGAGCGCCGGCAGCGTGCCGAGCAGGGGATAGCCCGCGCCGTTGGGGGACGCCTGGCCGCCAAAACCCACGCCCAGTCGGCCAGCCGGTCCCTCGCGCACGACATGCAAGGGCTCGCGCACGCGCGTCACCGCGGCTGCCAGCGCGCCCGCGTCGAAACACGCTGGCTCTGCGCCGGGACTCCAGGTGCCAAGGTGAGAAAGATCTGTGCTCATGAATGCCCCCAGGGGCGGGGCGGATAGTACCTCGGAAAGCGGCTGGAGTGACATCCACCCAGGCTCCCCATGTGCTTGCGTCGGGCCGGAACCGATCGCACCGCCCGTGTCACCTGGCGCTGCGCGTCTGGTTTTCTTGAGCAGGAATCAAAATGAGCTGTTCTGCTGAATCCTGCACACTAGAATGAGAGCGTTTCGACCGGGAATTGGCATTCAACCATGAACAGCTTTGCCTAGCCGGACCCCAGCTGCCACTCAACCAGGAAAGGGCAGGCAGCGAATCGCGAAATCTGTCGGTAGTTCTTCGGTTCACTCCCCAAGAGAAGGATCTGTTCATGCAGAAGCAAAGACGGGATTTTCTCAAGATCACGGCAGCGGGCGCGGCGGGATTGGCGCTTGCAAGAGCGGACAGGGCGTTTGCGGCGTGGCCCACCACGGGAACATTGGCGGTCAATCCGACCATCAGCAACATGCGTGTCGTCGGGTGCTACGACACCAAGATGATGAAGACCACTCCCACGGCCATGACCTTCGCTGCGCAGAACACCGCCATTGATACGGCCCGACTCCAGGCGAACATGGATGCCATGGCGATGCAACTGGCCAACCAGACCACTGCCGATGCGGCCTGGAAAGCCATCTTCCGGTCAGGCAAGGCGTGGAATGCCACGAAAGTCGCCCTCAAGGTGAACAGCCTTGAAACCAAGAACATGGCCCACGTCGCGATTGTGCAGAAGTTCTGTACGATCCTCGCGGGCTATGGCGTGCTGCCCGCGAACATAATCATCTACGATGGGCAGTCTGCCTACACCGGAACCTCACTGTACACTTCCTATTTCAGCCTGACCGACACCACCAAGACCCCAGCGGTTGTCAGCAATCTCAATGGTTCATTGGGGGGCGCGGTCAAGGTCACGATTCCTGGCGGAGCTTCTACGAATTGTACCGCTGACATCTCCAATGGCACGATCGACATTCTCATCAATATCGCAAACAACAAAGGGCACGACTTGATGGGCGGGGCCACCCTGTGTATGAAGAACCACTTTGGCACCTTTACTCCCACACACGACATCAACTACTTGTTCAACATCAACAAGAGCGATGCCATTCTCGGGGGAACCCCAGTGCGGCAGCAATTGTGTTTTGTCGATTCCTTGTTCACGAATAAGTCACAGAACACGGGAACGCCGGAGCTCATGCCGTGCTATTTGACCATGGGCGTGTTTGCTCCCGCGGTTGACTACCTGACTATCAAGAAAGTCCGCGAAGAGGTCCTGGGATTGACCCATGTCGAGGCTACCATCAACTCGTACCTTACGACTTTCGGCTACGCCACCACCGACCCGGTTTGGGTTGTGGTGCCGCCCGCTGGCGGCGCAACCGGCGCCGACGCAGGTGCGGGCGGGGCTGGAGGCTCGAGCGGCGCGGGTGGCAGCGGCGGGACCAGTGCATCCGGAGGGGCGAGTGGCGGAGGAAGCAGTGGGTCCGCGGGAGCGCGCAGCGGCGGCAGCAGCGGGTCCGCAGGCGCAGGCGGCGGCGGGAGCAGCGGAACTGGAGGAGCGCGCAACGGCGGAACCAGCGGGTCCGCAGGCGCGGGCAGCGGCGGTGCTCGTGCTACCGGCGGCGCGAGCAGCAGCGGCGGAAACGGCGGAACCGGAGTCGCAGACAGCGGCGGCGCGAACGCTACCGGCGGTGCGAGTGCTGCCGGTGGTGAGACCGGCGGCGGTGGCGCGACGTCAGGCGGCGGCGCCGTCGGGAGCACGGGCGGCGCGACGACAAGCGTTGCCTCGGCAGCGGGAGGCTCGACGGCGACCGGCGGAACCAGGGCCGCGGGCGGGACGACCGTGAGTCCCGCAGGCGGCAGTGGCGGCAGCACCGGAACGGCCGTTGCGAGTGGGACGCATGCCGGCGGTGGCAATTCGGGGAGCGGCTGCGCTGTGGCCGGGATCGACCGCAAGGCCACGCGCTGGGGCGCGATGCTGGCGCTTGGTGCGGTGGTGGCGGCAAAACTGCGGCGTCTGGTCAGCAGCGACGATCAGTCGTCGTGATTGATCTCAAGCGGCAGCCAATCAACCGGATCGGGTTTCTCCAACCTGATGTCCTGACTCATGCGTGATGTACCCGCCCACAGTGTCGAGTTCGCGCCGGAAGGTTCTGCTCCCCAGCGTATCGACCAGGCGCTCGATTCTCGGATCGGTCGCCAGTGTGCGAGGGATCACGAGATCGAAGCGTTCCACCGCGAGGGGAATGAATCCCAGCCCAAAGGCAGCTGCGGCGCTGCGAATGGCGATCCCCGCGTCGGCTGCGCCCATGGCAATCGCTTGCGCAACTTCCATGTGTCCCAGGGCTACGCTTCCGCTGCCACGTACGGCTCCTAGAGACACCTTCTTGGCTCGAAGCGCTTGCTCCAGCAGCTTGTTCGCGCCCGCACCGGGCTCGCGTTGGATCAGACGAATCTTGCGATGAACGACATCTTCCACACCCCGGATTCCCAGCGGATTGCCAGCGCGAACGATGATTCCCTGTTCCCAGGATGCGAAGTTGACGAAAAGCATGGCGCGGCCAGGTAGTGCGCGCCGAACGAACGGGAGGTTGAATTCATGTGTCGCCTCATCGCACAGGTGAAGGCCGGCGACATGGACCTCGCCCCGCCCCAGAGCCTCGAGCGCCGCCATGCTTGAGCCTTGCACCCACGAGATGTGAATCCCTGCCGGCTCTTGGCCGAGCCGCGCAGCGAGCATCCCAAGCGCAGGCGCGCATCCCATGACCACGAGTCGCCGGCGAAGGGTTTCCAGGTCTGCCAGGGGATCGATTCGGACCGTTCGCGCGCGGCCGCGTCGCTGCGGCCCAGGAATCACCAGTCCATCGGCGGCTTGGGAAAAGGACTCGCTCCGCCGGGGGTCGATGGGATGCGCGATCCACTGCCCATTGATCTCGGCTAGAGAGACGCGGGGGCCGGTCAACTCAAGCGCCGAAGGCGGAGCTGCCATGGTCGCCTCCAGCGGCTCCGGCGAATTGTTTAGAAAGAATAGAGACTCGATCCGACAGCCGAGAACCAGGGCGAGGCGGAGCGCAACGTCGGTCCCTGGAACCACGCGGCCGCTCTCCAAGCCGCATAGACTCTGCCGCGACAGGCCGACCTTTCTTGCGAGTTGAAGCTGGCTCAACCCGCGGGCCAGGCGAAACTCCTTGAGCGAGGTGCGAATCACGGGCGACCTGGTTACCTTCATGTCGGGTTGACTTGACACCACGTCAAACATGCTTGAACCAGGCTGGAACGTCAACTACCTTAGTCGTATCGGCCTGCGCCATGCCCGGTTCTTCCAGTCGGGACAAAAGATGAGCCACCTTGGTGGGTGCCCGTCACTACAGGGAAGAGGTTTCTATCAGAAACTGGGCTCACCCAGCATTCAGCCATGAACAGCCTCGGTCAGCCGTCCGCTTCCTAGAAGGAGTTCTTCATGCAAAACCAACGACGGGATTTTCTCAAGATAACGGCCGCCGGAGCGGCGGGATTGGCGCTTGCAAGAGCGGACAGGGCGTTGGCGGCGTGGCCGGGCACAGGAACGCTGGCAGTGAATCCCAACATCAGCAACATGCGCGTGGTGGCGTGTGTCGACACGAAGATGCTGAAGACCGCTCTGACCTCGATGACCTTCGCAGCGGAAAACGCGGCGGTTGATACGGCCCGAGTGCAGGCGAACATGGATGCCATGGCCATGCAACTGGCCAACCAAACCACCGCCGATGCGGCTTGGAAAGCCATCTTCAGGTCGAGCAAGGCGTGGAATGCCACGAAAGTCGCCATCAAGATCAATACAATCGAGCCCAAGAACCAGGCTCGCATAGCGGTTGTTCAGAAATTCTGTAACATCTTTTTGGGCTTTGGTGTGCTGCCTGCAAACCTCATCGTCTATGATGGAAATACGACTTATGCCAAGCAGATGGTGGCTGACTACTCTCCGTATTTCAGCCTGACCGACACCACCAAGATCCAGGCGGTGGTCAGCAGTTTTAGTGATGCGTTGGGAGGCACGGCCAAGGCGACGATTCCCGGCGGCACCTCTGCGAATTGCACGGCCGACATCGCCAATGGTGCCGTCGATATTCTGGTGAATATCGCCAACAACAAGGGCCACACGCTCATGGGCAAAGCCACGCTGAGCATGAAGAACCATTTCGGTACCTTTGCCCCGAACCATGACAACACCTATTGTTTCAACATCAACAAGAGCGACGCCATTCTGGGCGGAAACCCCGTGCGGCAGCAATTGTGTTTCATTGATTCGATTGTGGCCAACAAGGCATCCAACACGGGAACGCCGGAGGTCGCGCCCTGCTATCTGATTATGGGCGTATTCGGTCCCGCGGTTGACTACCTGACCGTGAAGAAGGTCCGGGAAGCGGTCATGGGGTGCACTCACGATGCGGCTGTCATCGACTCCTACGTCACCACTTTCGGCTACGCCACCACCGACCCGGTGTGGGTTGTGGTGCCGCCCGCTGGCGGCACAACCGGACCCGATGGGGGCGCGGGCGGGGCTGGAGGCTCGGGAGGTGCGGGCGGCAGCGGCGGGGCCAGCGGATCCGGAGGGGCGAGTGGCGGCGGGAGCAGTGGGGCCGGGGGAACGCGCAGCGGCGGGACCAGCGGGTCCGCGGGCGCCGGGGGTGGTGGGACCAGTGGGGCCGGAGGAACGCGCAGCGGTGGGACCAGCGGGTCGGGAGGCGCAGGCAGCGGCGGTGCAAACGCTACCGGCGGATCGAGCGGCATGGGCGGGAGCAGCGGGGCCGGAGGGATGACCAGCGGCGGGACGAGTGGGGTTGGGGGTGCGAGCAGCGGCGGTGCCAGCGCTACCGGCGGTGCGACCGCCGGCGGGGGCGCGACGTCAGGTGGCGGGGGCGCAACATCGGGCGGCGGCGGCGCCGGGGGAGCGGGCGGCGCGGCGACAAGCGCTGCCTCGGCAGCGGCTGGCTCGCCGGCAACCGGCGGAACCAAGGCCGGAGGCGGGACGACCGCGAGTCCAGTGGGCGGCAGTGGCGGCAACACCGGTCCCGCCGAAACGGCGGGAACCAAGGTCGGCGGCGCGAATTCGGGGAGCGGCTGCGCGGTGGCCGGGGGCGACCGCAGGGTCACCCGCTGGGGCGCGATGCTGGCGTTTGGCGCCGTGGTGGCGGCAAAACTTCGGCGTCTGGTCAGCGGCGACGATCAGTCGTCGTGATTGGGTCAGCGAAACGGCGGGCGAAGCCCGTGCGCGCGATGGGTTCCCGTTGGTCGCACGGGAATGCACTCCAGCGCGGGGGTGCGCTCGTCGGTCGCCATTCTTGCCACGTGTTCAGACTCATCGTCTGCTAGTATCCGTCATTCTCTGACGTCTAAAGGACAACTCCATGCAAATCAGAACCCTGGGGACTCTCTCTCTTCTCGCGTGTTTGTTTTCGGCTGCGGGTGGCTCAGGCTGCGGAAGCAGTCCCAGCAGTCCCAGCAGCACAGCCGTCGATCCGGTGGCATTTGCTCAGAAATACAAGATTGCCGACAATCGAATTCCGGGCTGGACACAGGACCCGAGCACGGACCCAAGCGCCAATTGGAGCGGCACAAACTTGATTGAGTCGGGAATCGACGGCGGCAACGAGGTTTATGACAGCCACGGGTTCCGGCAGGGCTTGTTCCAAACCCTTGATGGTTCGTCTCCGCAAGTCTGCAATCTGCGAGACATGGATTTCGGCGACGATGCCCATGCCACCACGATGTTCACGTATTCGCGAACGCACAATGGTGCCACTCTTACGATTTCGCCGTTCGATGCATCGATTGCGGGTGGGGAGACGGTTCTAGGGGGCGTCACGGCCTTTGCCCACTTCAAGGCATCGTACTTCGAGCTGTTCTTGACTGGGTATTCTGATTCCAATTTGGCGATTTCAGACGCAGCACTGTTCCTGCAAGCGCTTCAGACAGACACCAAGTAGAAAGCGACCATGCCCTGCCTGCCGGCGGGGTTTGGCGTGTCCATCATTGCCTGCTTGATGCAGGTTGCACGAAAAAGTCGCCGATCCGTCGGCGCAGCTCATCGCGCACCTTGCAAAAGGCGTCCAGGCGCTCCGCTTCTGAACCGTCCACTGCCGCAGGATCAGGCAGGCCCCAATGCACTCGCGTGGCTTGGCCGAGGAACACCGGACACTCCTCCTCGCCGCACAGGGTGATGACCGTGTCCACCTCGGCAGCCGGGATCTCTGCGACTGACTTTGCTCGGTGCCCAGAGATGTCTATGCCGATCTCCTTCAGCACCGCCATCGCTTCGACCCGCACGCTGGTCGGGCGCGAGCCGGCAGACCAGATCTTCGTTCCAGCTGGGGCTAGCGCGCGGGCGATTCCCCCGGCCATCTGGCTGCGAACCGAGTTGGCGAGGCAGAGGAAGAGTACGCCTTTCATGTCAGGACCCCTTTTGCGCGCAGCCAAGAGCAGCGCATCTTCCGTCTGGCCGCCGTCGCCTTCACGAGCCACGCCAGAAGTCTAGCAAACTCCCACCATTCAGCAGGTGCTACGAATAGTCAGGCCGCGCACGAACGTAGCCGGGATGTAAACTGTAGTATCCGCAAGTCGTGGCAGATTGACATAGCGGCCAGTTTTGGCAATGCTGCCAGCATGGACGCCCGGGTTCGCACCGCGGTCAAGGCCATGCGGCAACGGCTCGACATGCAGCAGCGCGATCTGGCCAAGGCCGTCGCTGTCAGCCGACAGACGCTCAGTTCGATCGAGGCGGGCGAGACGGTCCCTTCCACGCAGATTGCCCTGGCGTTGGCGCGA
Source organism: Myxococcales bacterium (assembly GCA_003158735.1). GTDB lineage: Bacteria > Myxococcota_A > Polyangia > Fen-1088 > Fen-1088 > Fen-1137. The sequence goes on from PMLB01000070.1 coordinate 32,300, forward strand.
GAATTGCGTTGTCGGGTGGAAGATCTCTTCAGCCTGCGTGGCGACGGACAGGTGATTGAAGCCGAGTTCGTGCATGACGCCGGTCACGGTCCCGCCGATGCGCGCAAGACGCGGGTGTCGCTGGGTTGGGTTGGTGAGCGCTGGGTGGCTCGCTTGCTGGAAACCGACGAGGCTTTGGCACTGGGCACGCCGGCCGATGGAATCGCATCGCTGTCGAAAGAGAAAGGCCGGATCAAGGCGCGGGTCCATCCCCTGCGCGATCTGGAATCGCTGCATCGCAATCTTCTGGTTGCGGGCTGCGATCCCGCGCTCGGGTTGCTGGGGCGTCACCTGGAGGAGCGTTTCCACGGTCCTCGTTTGCACTGGATCGAGAAGGCCAGTCGGCCCGCGCTGGAAGAACTGGCGTTGGGGCGGGTGCACATGGCGGGGATGCATCTGCTGGGCGAGGGCGGTGTGGGCGAGAACGCAGTGGCCGTTCGTGAAAGATTTGGCAGCGAGTCGATGGTGCTGGTGACGTTGGCTTCCTGGGAACAAGGGTTCGCCAGTCGGCCCGGCCGAAAGTACAAGAGCGCGGCGGACGTGGAACGGAAAGGCACGCGCGTGATTGCGCGGGAAGCAGGCGCGGGCGCGCAAGAGTTGCTGGAAAGCCTGTTTCGCAAGGCGGGCCGCGCATTCAAGCATGTGGTGCCGGTGGCGGTGGCACGCGGGCATCGCGCGGTGGCGCAGATGGTGGCGATGGGCGTGGGCGACGTGGGCGTGGCCACTCGCTCGGCTGCGGCGAGTTTCGGTTTGCACTTCGAGCCACTGGCCGAGGCCCGCTTTGACCTGGTCTTCCCCGCGACTCTCGCCTCGGACAGCCGCGTGCAGGCGTTGCTCGATTGTTTGTCCAATGCGCGCTTTCGCCGGGACCTGGGTGGCATGACCGGCTATCGAACCGCCCGCACAGGAGAGGCTCTCACAGGCGTGCAGGCATGAACCGCCGCAAGGTCGTTCTCGCGGGCCTGGCTGCCGCGTGTTCAGTTGCGCCATTCTTCGCAGTGCGGGCGCGGGGCGGTGAAGCGCAAGAACTGGTGGTGTTTGCGGCCGCCTCGCTGCGCGAGGTTTTCCAGAGCGTCGCGCTCACTTTCGAGAAGCACCACCCAAACCTCAAGGTCCGTTTCAACTTTGCCGGCAGCCAGGATCTTCGCGTGCAGATCGAACAAGGCGCCAAGGTGGACGTGTTCGCCTCGGCCGACTGGAAGCACATGAAGCTTCTGGCAACCCAGAACCTGGTCAGCGAGCCCGCGGTGTTCGCGCGCAATCTGCCGGTCTTGGTCGTGCCCAAGAACAACCCGGCCCAGGTGCGCAGCTTTGCCGATCTGCCCAAGGTCACGCATCTGGTGATCGGCGCGCCCGAAGTGCCGATTGGGGCCTACACCGAAACCATTTTCGCGGGGGCAGAAAAGCTTTTCGGCAAAGCCTTCCACGAACAGATTCTGGCGCGGGTGCGCTCGCGCGAGCTGAACGTGCGCCAGGTGTTGACCAAGGTCGCACTGGGCGAGGCCGACGCTGGCATCGTGTACAAGACCGACGCGCTGACTATGCCCGACAAGGTCCAAGTCATCGAGATTCCCAGTGAGATCAACCTGGTGGCCGAGTATCCCATCGCCATCTTGAGCGCCGCGCCCCATTCCGACCTGGCGCGCGCGTTTGTGAAACTGGTCTTGTCCAAGGAAGGGCAGAAGGCCTTGGCCGCGGCGGGTTTCAGCAAAGTCGAGCCCAAAGGAGCGAAGTGAGGCAAAGCGTTCCGAGGAGTCGTCGTCTCTACGACACGGCCATGGTCGGGCTGGGCGGCATCTTGTTGCTCTTTATCGTGCTGCCCTTTGTGGCCCTGGTTCTCGACGGTGGGCCGGCGGCCATTCTGCGCGGCCTGGGCTGTTCTTTGACCTGGCCGGCGCTGCGCCTCAGCCTGGGTACGACTCTCATCTCAGTTGTCCTAGTGGTCGTGGGTGGTACGCCTTTGGCCTGGTGGCTGGCTCGCTCGCGCTGGCGCTCGGCGCGCTGGTTGGAGATCCTGTTGCAGCTGCCCGTGGTGATTCCTCCTGCGGTGGGTGGCATTGCGCTGCTGCTGGCCTTTGGTCGCCGCGGGCTGTTTGGTGGAGCCCTGGAGCGCCTGGGCTGGACACCCGCCTTCAGCGCCGTGGCGGTTGTCATGGCGCAGGTCTTCGTGTCGGCGCCGTTCTACTTGCAGGCTGCGGTGCAGGCTTTTGGCCGGTTGGACCCCAATTTGCTGGCCGTGGCGCGCAGCCTGGGCGCTTCGCCGCCGCGCCTACTCTTTCGCGTGGCCTTGCCGCTGGCTCGTCCCTGGCTGATCGGTGGAGCAGCCATGAGCTGGGCACGCGCGTTGGGGGAATTCGGTGCCACGTTGATGTTCGCGGGGAACATGACGGGAAAGACCCAGACCCTACCGCTTGCCATTTACACCGCATTGGAACTCGACATTCACACTGCGCAGGCCTTGTCGCTTTTGTTGGTTTCCTTTGCCTTTGCCCTCCTGCTCTTTCTCCGGCGCTTCAATCGCGATCCTGAAGTCGCGCGCAGATTGGCCACACAATGACCGGCGACTCAGTCGCGCAACTGTCGGTTGCGGTGGAAGCCGTGCTGGGAAGTTTCTCGCTGCAGGCTTCATTGGAGGTTGGGGGTGAGCCGCTGGCGTTGGTTGGCCCCAACGGATCGGGCAAGACCAGCCTGCTGTTGACCATCTTGGGCCTACGTCAGCCTGAGCGCGGCCGCATCGTGCTTTGCGACGAGGTTCTCTTCGACGCGGCCTTGGCCATCGATCGTCCCACGGAAGAGCGCCACCTGGCGTACTTGCCGCAAGATTTTGGATTGTTTCCCCACCTGAGTGCCGTCGAGAACGTCGTCTTTGCCCTGGCGTGCAGGTCACAGCGGGCGAGCGCACAGCAACGTCGCGACGAGGCCATGACATGGCTGGAGCGTTTCGGAATCGGCAAACTGGCGGATCGAAGCCTTGCGCAACTTTCCGGCGGTGAACGGCAGCGCATCGCACTGGCGCGGGCCTTGGCCTCGTCTCCCAAGGCGCTTTTGCTCGACGAGCCCACGGCATCTTTGGATGTCGAGGCACGCGTCGAGGTGCGCACGTTCTTGGCCGAATCCATTCGCTCGCTCGGCTTGCCCACTATCCTGGTCACCCACGACGCCAACGATGTCGAGGCGCTGGCCAGCCGCGTGGCGGTGCTTGAGAAAGGCCGGGTTGCCGGTTGCGGCTTGCTGGCCGACATCCGGCAGAATCCGCCGACTTCGTTTGCAGGCAAGCTGTTTGATTCGTCGAGAGTCTCGGGTGCCGGCGCAATGGCCGGCCCCTCTTGCATTGGAGATGCCTGTCACAACTGAAATAGGAGGTTCCAGCTATGCCAACGTGTTTCGTCTCTAGAATTCGGTCCGCTTCTGCCTGTTTGTTTTCACTGGGCATTGCGGCTGCGCTGTCAGGATGCGGCAGCTCATCGGTGACCAAACCTGCTGATGCCGGCCATGATGCACTGGCCGCAACTGACGTGTTGGCTGCCGCCGACACAGTCAACTCCAACCCGGGCCTGGATGCCGCCCAACCCGACGCTGCCGCAGACTTGGCGGTTGTTTCCGATGTGGTTTCCAATCCAGGATTGGACGCACCTGAAGCGGAGACTACAGGCGACACGAGGGTCGCGGTCGATGTGCCCAGCCCCAATGGGGGATTGGACGCGCCCGCGGCAGACGTCGCGGCGGACGGTGGCGGTGATGGTGGCGACAGCGGAGGCAGCGAGGCCGGCACGCTGGCGGAGGTTGGAGGCGGCGATGGAGGCCCGACGACCGCCTGTTCGTCGTTGGTGAATCCGCTCTACATAATGTCCGGCGACACGCAGGTGCCAGTGCTGAAGACCCTGGGCAAGGCCTTGCGGCAGAATGCGGCGAATCCCATAACCCTGGTTTGGTACGCGACCGGATCCTGCACTATCATTGACTCTCTCTACAACAGCATTCCGCTGACCCAGATTCCGTCCTACATTCCCGACGACCCAAACTGGGATCCCAGCGCGGGGGCTGTGCCGAGCTGTGCGCTGGAAAGTGGCGGGCGCAATGTGGACATCGGAATCCCGATTGTGTTTCCCGCAGCTTGCGCAAACACCACACCCCAGCCGGTTTCTCTCGGGGCGTTCAAAGGCCCTGTGCAGTCGATGCTCTTCGTTGTGCCCAAGGCAGCTTCACCGGTGGCCATCAGTTCGGAACAGGCGACGCTGATCTTTGGTACAGGCGCCACGGCCAACATTGCGCCCTGGACCGACGAAAACTACTACTTCATTCGCACGCCGACCAAGGGTGTGGAAGTCAGTCTTGGTGCCCTGATCCAGGTGCCGCCGGCGCAGTGGCATGGGAAGCAGATCAGCGCCTCGAACGATGTCGTCACCGACGTGGCCACGTCCGCGCAGCCTGACAAGACCATCGGCATTCTTGGCAGTGAAACATACGACACTGCGGCCAACCGAGCGATTCTGAAATCGCTGGCTTTCCAGGCCGTGAATCAGACCAACGGCTATCTCCCCGATTCCACCGCAGTCGCTTTCGACAAGCGGAGTCTTCGCGAGGGGCACTATGTCGCCTGGGCGCATGTGTTCTACTTGACCAGGGTGGGGCCTGCCGACCTCGACGCAGGAGCACCCGGTCCGATCAATGCAAAGGCCAAGCTGTTTATCGACATTCTCACGAACACGGCCAATCCTGGGATTCCGTCCACGCTGGATCCGGTCACACTGGTGGCGCAGAAGGGGATTGTTCCTCTGTGTGCCATGACGGTGACCCGCTCTACAGAGGGTGGCCCTCTCTCGCTCTTCTCGCCTCCTGATCCCTGCGGTTGCTACTACGAGAGCAAGCTAGGCACTGCCGCAGTGCCCGCGTCCTGCGTGACCTGTACCACAAGTGCCTCTTGCACGGGAGGCACCACTTGCCGACATGGCTACTGCGAGGCTGACGATGGCCGCACTTCACTGAGCGATTGCAGCGCTCTTGCAAGCGGAGCCACCCACGCGCAAATCATCAACAATACCTGCACCGCTGGGGCGCGCTTCCAGGCCGACAACATTCCCACTCCGTGAACACGCGCATTGGCCGGTTGGGGTTGGGCGGGCTTCTCCTGGTCGGGGCGGTTCAGACCGCCCTGGCCGAGGAGGCGCCTGTGCCATCTCAACCAGCGGCGGCGACTAGTTCGGCGGGCCGCCTGAGCGTAGGCGAGACCATTCTGACGGTGGGAGGGTTTCTGCAGGCAGATGCCGTGCTGACCGACCAGTCTTCGCAGGATCAGCTCTCCCCCTCTGGGGGAGAGCCTCTCAATACCCAGCGGTTTCTTATTCGACGTGGACACCTCTTCGTCGAAGCCAGCCGAAGGATGCTTCGGGCGGCCGTGGAGCTGGACGCCAATACCATCAAGGGCATGGCGGTCGGGCTGGCGCGCGCCGAGCTAGCCCTGGGCAAGGCGCGGCCCACGTGGAACTGGGAGCTTGCCCTTGGCCTGGTTCGCATCCCATTCGGTCTCGAAGTTCGGGAATGGGATCCAGACCGGTTCTTCTTGGAACGCAGCAACGTCAGTCGGGCACTTTTCCCCGGCAACTTCGATTTGGGTGCGCGCGCGCAGGTTTCCTGGCGCTTCCTTCGTGCACAAGTTGCGGCGATGAACGGCAACCCACTGGGGGACGCGTCCTTTCCGGCTCGCGATCCCAGTGCAGCCAAGGATTTCGTCGGCAGGCTGGGAATGGACGCGACTGTCGCAACCAAGGTCCATGTCACGGCCGGCGTGTCTTCGCTGAAGGGCACTGGGTTTCACTCCGGCACGCCCGCGACCAAGAACGTCCTGGTTTGGAACGACCAGAATGAGGACGGCATTGTCCAGCTCAGTGAGATTCAGATCATCCCGGGCCGAGCGGCCACGCCCTCGCGGAACTTCTCGCGCTTTGCCGTCGGGGCTGACAGTCGCATCGGCTTGGCAATTCCTCGCTTGGGCAATTCAGTGCTCTTCGGCGAAGTGATTTGGGGCAGCAATCTAGATCGTGGGCTCCGGCCCGCCGATCCCATCGCCTCTGGCCGCGACTTGCGGGAATTCGGTTGGGTGGTGGGCGCCAGCCAGGAATTCACCTCGTGGGTCGGGTTGGGCGTTCGCTACGACTTCTACAACCCGGACGTGGATGCCTCTCGTCAGACGCCCACGGTTCTAGTGCCCAGGGACGTGTCCTTTCACACCTGGACCTTCACGCTTTCGTGGGGCGGTTTTGCGCACGATCGCCTGATGCTGGAATATCAACACAACCGCAATGCGCTGGGCGTGGCCTCCGACGGATCGCCCACGACGCTGGCGGCCGACACGCTCACCCTGCGCGGGCAGATGGTGTTCTGATGAGTTTCCGACCGGGTATCTGGTTTCTGCCGCTGGCCGTGGCTGCTTGCGGCGGCACCAGCAGTGACACCGGCCTGGAGGCTGCCGTGCGCGTAGCCGGAGGCCAGTTCTATCCCGGCTCGATCGACAAGCTGGCCAGTGCGGATGTGCCAACCGTCGTGGATGTGCTGAACAGCCAGAACGTGATCATACCTGGCTTGCAGAACAAACAAATCTCTGGCCGGCTGGATCCAGGGAGCACGGCTGTGGCCATCGGTTTTTCCGGCGACATCGGCTACTGGATTCTCCCGGCTGATGTCCCCGACGCAGACAGTCCGACCCAACCGACCTTCCATGCCAGTCTATCCTTTTCTCCTTCGCTGCCACAAACCTCCTACGATCTCATCGTCCGCGCCGCAACCCCTCCCAATACTATCGGGCCCGCTACGCATGTGGCTTTGGACGTTGAGCCAAGCCTGCCTCCGACCGGGGCATTGGTGGTTTCACTGTGGTGGGATACGGGGTCCGATCTCGATCTGCATGTGGTCGACCCCTACGGGGTCGAAATCTGGGCCGGCAACATCAACTCCTATGATCGATATTCGACGTTGCCAGCGCCCGATGCTGGCGCCATGAGCGAAGCTGGCATTCTGGACTTCGACTCCAACGCCGGGTGTGTCATCGATGGCCGCTGCAATGAAAACGTGGTCTGGTCAGTGGCCGCGCCGGCCGGTGACTATGTGGCCCGGGTCGACACATTCTCGCTCTGCGGGAATTCCGCCGCACGCTGGACTGTGGAGGCGTTGTTTGACGGGGTTTCCTTGGGCAAGGCCGAGGGCGAGGCGCTTCCGGCCAGTCAGCGTTTCAGCAAAGGCAAGGGTAGTGGAGTCACGGCCCTGTCATTCACAGTTGCATCCCCATGAGCCCGCGGGCGAGTGTCTTCGCGCTGGCGATCTTTTCGGCCACGCCCGAAGCAGCGGTGCTGGCGAGCGACGGCTACGAGACCGTGGTGGTCGCTCCGCCGGCCAAGGCAGCGGGGGAAACTGGCCTTTCCACGGCTGAGTTGCGCCAGATCCCTGGAGCGCAGGGCGATGCCGGCAAGGCTTTGGAAAACTTGCCAGGCGTGGCTCGTCCGGGACTGGCGGGCGGCGAACTCGTGGTGTGGGGAGCGGCGCCCAACGAGACGCGCGTGGTGATTGACGGCATGGAAATACCGGCGCTGTACCACCTGGGTGGGCTGCGCTCGGTGGTTCACAGTGGCTTCCTGCGCACGCTGACCCTTGTGCCTGGCGGCTATGGCGCGGAGTATGGCCGCGGCCTGGGCGGCCTCATTCAGATGGCCAGCCGCGGGCCACCTGTCGAGCGCTACCAGGGGGAGGTGGATGCGGATGTCCTGGATGCGTCGTTTGCGGCGGGCGTTGCGCTCGGAAACGGTGGAGGCGTGCTTGCCGCCGGCCGCATCGGCTATTTGGATCGCATCCTGGACGGCGCGTTGTCATCGGAGACGCGTCGTCTGTTTCCCCTGGCGCACTATCGCGACTTTCTGGGCAAGGTGGTTGTCCCTTTGCGCGACAATGAGAAGGTCGAGGTGATCTTCCTGACTTCTTTTGATGCCAGCTCGATCGCTGGCAACACCGCGACTCCTTCCTCGTATGCCGAGCAAGACCGGAATCAATCCTTCTCGCGCTTCGGGGTCAGGTACGTGCGCGCCTTTCCCGACGGTTCAGCCGCGTCGCTAGTCCCCTTTGTTGGCTGGGACCAGACACGACGGCAGGAGATCGCGGCGCAGGGTAGGGCGGACGAGTCGGTCACCTCGACTGTGCTGGGTCTGCGCGGAGAGTATGGTGCGCCGGTCTCGCCGAGGCTGACGTTGGTTGTGGGGTTCGACGGACTTGTCCAGCTGGCGAACCTGCAGCGTTCAGGATCGCCGACGCTGCCGCCAAGGGAAGGCGACATTGTCGCCTTTGGCCAGTCAGTTTCTGGCAAGGCCAGCGCTGACACGTGGAGTGCTGCGGTCACAAACCTGGCCCCCTACACCACGTTGGAGATCACTCGGGGGCGCTGGCGCGTGCTTCCATCGCTGCGTCTTGACGGCGTCGTGATTTCACCCAATCGCAGCGCTCCTGAGAATGGCGTCACGCCGCGCGCCGGGTCTTCGCGTTTGTCCTGGTCGCCGTCTCCTCGCCTGACCATCGCACACCAAACCCGTTCCTGGTTGCGCGAGAAGCTGGCGTTTGGGCTGTACCAGCAAGCCCCTGAACCGAGCGATCTGAGTGCGGTCTTTGGCGCACCGACGCTGGGGGTTGCCCATGCCCTGCACATTGTGGTGGGGACAGACATCGATTTTGGTCAGCGCTTCACTGTGCAACCCACCTTGTTCTATCGGTACATGTGGGATCTGGTGATGCGCAATCCAGATGCAAGTCCCGCACTGGCCCATGCTTTGGTTCAGGATGGGGTGGGGCGTGCCTATGGCGCGCAGGTTCTCTTGCGATTTTCGCCTCACCCGGCGCTCTCCGGTTGGCTGGCCTACACGCTGAGCCGCAGCGAGCGTCGGCACTCGTCCGAGTCTTCCTACCGACTGCTCGACCAAGACCAACCCCATATTCTCACCTTTGCTGCCCATGCGTCGCGAGGCGGCTTCGTCCTGGGTGTGCGCTTTCGCTTGGCCAGCGGAATGCCACGAACCCCGGTGACTGGCAGCTATTTGGATGCGACCACGGGACAGTTCCAGCCCATCTTCGGGCAACAGAACAGCATTCGCCTGCCGGCCTTCTATGCGCTCGATCTTCGCGTGGAAAAGCACTTTCGCCGACGTTCGCTGGACATCGTTCCTTACCTAGAGATTCTCAACCTCACCAATCACGCGAACGTCGAGGAATTTGCCTATGACGAACAGTTCGCCTCGCGCTCGAACATCACGGGCCTGCCCATCCTGGCTGTGGCCGGAGTTTCAGTGAGGTTCTGATGCGCAGGTCGGATTTTCTCGCGTTCTTGTTGCTGGCCGGCTGCGCGCCCAAGATGGGCAATCCCGCCTCGCTGATCACGCAGGAACGGGTCATCGGCGTGCGCGCCGAGCCCGCCGAAGCGGCGCCTGGGGATCTGGTCAAGTATTCAAGTTTGGTGGTTTCTCCCTCGGGAACCGTCGAGGCCCCAGACCTGTCATGGAGCCTGTGCAATCTGCGCAAGCCGGTTGCGGAGAACACACCCGTGAGTCAGGCCTGCCTGACCGACGATCTGGCGCAGTCGGCACAAGGCGTGTCTGCTTCGATTCAGACACCCAGCTCCGCGTGTTCAAATTTTGGGCCGCTGGCGCCGCCCTCAAGCAGTGGAACTCTTCGACCCTCTGACCCGGACGCTACCGGCGGCTACTACCAACCACTTCGACTCGATCTGGGCGCGGAGCAAGTCATCTTCCGCGAGCGGCTGAGCTGCGGTCTGGCGGGTGCTTCGCTGGTGATGGCCCAGGAATTCCGCGCGCGCTACACGGCAAACCAGAATCCGACCTTGGTGTCGCTGTCAGGCCTGGTGGGCGAGACGCCGGCGTCGCTCGATTCCTTGCCAGCCAGTCAGCGCATTCGCCTGGTTGCGACCTGGTCGCCCGAGTCGGCGGAGTCATATCCCGTGTTCGATTCCGCCTCGCAAACTCTGGCAGATCGTCGCGAGGCCCTTTGGCTTTCCTGGTTCG
>PMLB01000333.1 GCA_003158735.1 Myxococcales bacterium
GGAAGATGGACGCGAAACACGCTGCCCTGGCCGAGTTCACTTTCGACTTCGATGCGACCGCCATGGGCGCGGACCAACAGGGCGGTTATGTAGAGCCCTAGGCCCAGGCTTTCCTGCCTGCCGCCCTCGTTGCTGCGCGAGCGGCGTGCGAACACCTGGGGCAATTCTCGCCGGGAAATGCCAACGCCATGGTCGGCGACGGCGATTGTGACGAATCCATCGGCGCAGCTGGTGTGCACGCCGACCTCGGCCGAGGCATCTGAATACTTGAGCGCGTTGCTGAGCAGGTGAACCAGCATGCGTTCCAGACGATCGGGATCCGCTGGCACGAGAGGCAAGTGCGGCTCGGACGATAGGCGCAGGCGCTCCGTGGGCAGGGTTTCCCCCAGCCTCTCGCACAGGTCCGTGATGAAGCGCTGTACGTCGATGGGCTTCCGGGCCAGCTGGAATTGGCCGCTTTCGAGACGAACCACCTCGACCAAGTCGCGAATCATGGTGGCCAGGCGCTGGCCGTTGGCAATGATTGCGGCCACGCGCTTGGCGTGGCGATCTCCAGGCGGCAGCGATCGTTGCAGCATCTGCGCCTGCAAGAGCAAGGCGGACAGTGGCGTGCGCAGATCGTGCGACACCATGCGGACCAGGTCATCGCGCTGCTCTTGCCCCTGCTGCAGGCGCGTGACGTCGACCAAGCTGGCGACCACCCCATCCGCGGCGCCGTCAGGCCCCGGGATGGGGACGGCACTGACAGACAGCGAACGCCGTCCCAGGGGATACGGCCCGTCCAGGATCAGCACCTCGTGGAAAACCGCCTCGCCGCGCAAGGCGCGCGCCGCTGGCTGCTGCTCGGGTGCGACGGGCTTGCCGCTGGCATCGAGCACTCTCAGACCGCGCAGGCGCTCATCAATGGGCGTGGCGGCTTGGTCACTCGGCAGGCCCAGGAGCTTCTCGGCCGCAGGGTTGACGTGCTGGATCCTCCCGTCGCGGGCATAGAGCACCAGGCCGTCGGGCATCGCTGCCACTGCTGTGTCAATCCGGCGCGACTCTGCAGCGAGATTCTTGTCCACCGCGTCCCTTTCCGCGCCCCAATGCCATGCCGCGGGCGCGAACCAAGCAAATATAGCCGCGAGTCGCGGCCGTGCAACCGTGACAGAACATCTTGGCGATTGCGCCAATGTGAGGCATGACAGGGAACATGGGGGCCGAACCCACCTTTGCAGCAAAGCCGTACTCCGAGCGCGACGCGCGTCGCGTTCTGCTTGAAGCCCTGAAGGGCCAGGGTGGTCAATTGACCAAGGCCGACGCAGTTGCGAAATCCGGCCTGCCGGTACCGGTGGCCGAGGAAGCGCTGGCCGGCCTGCTCAAGGAATTTCGCAGTCACCTGGCCGCCACCGAGAGCGGCGAACTGATCTATCAATTCGATCCCGCGTTCGCGCGGCGGGATGCGGTCTCTCTGCGCGAGCGGCTGGCCAAGCTGGGCAACGCGCTGTGGAGGGGGTTCTCCTTTCTTTTCAAGATTTCCATCGTGACAACCCTGGTCGTGTACTTCGTGGCTTTCGTCGTCATGTTGATTGCGGTTCTGTTCGCGCGGCGCAGTTCGGACGACCGCGACAGCGGCGGAGATATCGACTTCACCTGGCCCTTGTTCTGGATGTGGGGCTGGGGTCCCGGCAGTGCTGGCGGCTTCACCCGCCGCCGCCGCCGGCTGCCTGACAAGCCGCTGTACAAGAAGGTTTTCGAGTTCGTGTTCGGGCCGCCCAAGCCGCCGGTGGATCCATTGGCCGACGAAAAGGAGGTGCTGGCCCACATTCGGCACAAGAACGGTCGTATCGCCGCGGTGGACCTGGTGATGTTGATGGGATGGGATTTCGCGCGCGCCGAGGAAGAGGCCACGCGCCTGCTGGTCAACTACGGCGGCGAGCCCGAGGTCACCGACGATGGTGTAGTGGTCTACGTGTTCAAGGACATGCGCAAGACGGCCGTGCAGAGCGGACAGCCCGAACCCATGGTGCGCCGGGCCTGGGAGCGTCTGGAGTCGCGACCGCCGCTGACCGGAAATCGCACCGGTACCAACGTGGTCATCAGTCTGTTCAACGGGTTCAACCTGCTGGCGCCGCTGTGGATCGTACCGGCCTTTGAGGCGGGCCTGAGCGCGCCTATCCCGGGCCAGGAGTTTTTGCTGCACGACTATCCGCTGGCGTTCTCGGGGTTGCTGTTCGCAGTTCCGCTGGGCCGCTGGCTGGTCGAGCAGGCGCGCGAGCCGGGCCGGCGCAGACGCAACGCCCGCCGGCGTTTGCTGCAGGCCGTGCTGGCCCAGCAAGGCCGAGCCGCATCGGCCGAGGAACTGGCGCCCGAGCCGACCACGGCCCAGGCGCTGTCGCAATCGTTGGTGGCCTTGGGCGGCGATGTGGTGACGGACGATAGTGGCCAGGTTCGCTACACCTTCCCACGCATCGGCGAGGAGCTTGCAGCAATCGAAAAAGCCCGCGCGCAAGCCTCGGGACGCGAACAGGATCCCGGGGCCATCGTTTTCTCTTCAAGAGACTGAGCGATTCACTCTGATAGAACCGAGACATGGGCGATCACGACCAGATCATTCGTTGCCTCTTGGAAAATGGCCGCGCTCGCGTGGTGGCCGCGACCGCGACTGAGACGGTGCGCGAGATCACGCGCCGGCACGACGCCCGGGGCGTGGCCGCGGTTGCGCTGGGTCGCGCGGTCACTTCTGGGTTGCTGCTGGCGACGCTGACCAAGGATGAAGAACAGGTGACCATGCAGATCCTTGGCAATGGACCATTGGGCGGCATCACCGTGGATGCGCGCTCTTCTGGTCGCGTGCGCGGTTACCTGAGGCATGTCGATGGCGTCCCCTGGGTCGGAGCATCCCAGCCAGCCCGGATGTCGCTGGCCGAGGCGGTGGGAAAGCAAGGCGTGGTGAACGTGGTTCGCGACTTGGGTATGGCGCAGAACTACGCCGGCCAGACCGCGCTACAGACGGGGGAGATCGACAGCGATATCGAACACTACCTTTCGACCAGCGAGCAGATCGACAGCGTGCTCCGGTGCGACACCCTAGTTGATGGCGAGGGCGGGGTCGTTGCTTCAGCGGGAGTGCTGGTGCAGACCCTGCCCCAAGCAGGGGGCGAGCCCTTGGTCGAGTTCATTCGCCAGACATGGGACGAGCAGCGACTCAGTCAGGTCTTGCTGGAAGCGCCGGGCGTAGACGCCGAATCTCTCGCGCGCCGGTTGCTGGCGCCCATATCCGAGACTTTGCAGATTCTCGACAGTCGGCCGGTGACCTTCGCGTGCACGTGCAGCCGTGTGCGCGCGGCCGCCACACTGGAGATGCTTCACGAAGAGGATCTGCGGACCATGATCCTCGAGGACAACCAGGCTCGGGTGAGCTGCAATTTCTGCGGAGAGGACTACACGTTCTCCGAGAGCGAACTGGAACTCATTCGCCGCAAGGGCCAGCCGGCGCGGCCGGCAAGCTAGCCAGCTGGTTCACCACAGAGAGCACAGAGAACACAGAGTCCGGAAGAAGGGGAAGGGTTCGGACCGGACGCGAGCGCCCACCCTTTCTTCTTTCCGGTCAGGCTCTGTGACCTCTGTGCTCTCTGTGGTGAAGAAGCTTGCTATTCCCCCGTCGCCTGCACGAATTCCGGCGTCTGATTGTTGAGCGTGCCCCAGGCGGCGGTGTGCCAACGGGCGCGATGGGCCAGGTAGAGGCCGGCGCAGTCACGCAGATAGCGCAGAGCTATGGGGCGCTGGTCCTTGACGTCGGTCTTCTCGACGGGATCGGCCACCGTGTCGTAGAGCATCTCCTTGCCGCCGTAGTCGACGATGTAGCGCAGATTGGCAGCACGAAGCGAGTAGCTGCGCCCGTATTCCGAGGGAATCACCCGCGGCGTCCACGGACCCTGGCGCAGGGCCATGGGCAGCAGGCTCTGACCCTGCATGCGCGGCTCCGGCGGCAGACCCATCAGGTCGAGGATGGTGGGCGCGACGTCCACGTGGCTGACGGTGGTGTCGACGGTGATTTCCTTGTCAGTCAAGCCCGGCACCCACAGCACCAGCGGCACCTGCGTGACCTCGAACCAGTGGCCGTAGGCATGGCCCAAGCTGCCGTGCTCGAAGAAACCCTCGCCATGGTCCGCGAGCAAGATGACCGCCGTGTCGTCGCGCAGCCCGCGGGTCGCCAGGCCATCGACCAGGGTGCCGAAACACTGATCGAAATATTCCACCTCGCCGTCATACAGCCCGCGCAGTTGTTGCCAGCGCGCCGGGGTCATCCGCAGGGTTCCCCTGACGATGGCGGTCAGAATGACGCCGTCAGGGCTCTTGCCGATGGCCGGGTCAAACTCGCCCTTCACGTAGTGTTCGGTGATGCCCTGGTGATAGATGTACGGGGTGTGCGGCTCGAAGGCGATGGACGACAGAAAGAAGCGCCGTCCGGCTTTGATCTGCTCGTCGGCAAAACCCAGCATCAGTTTGATCAGGGTCGGGCAGCCGCCGCCTTTGCCTTCCTGCGAGGGCTGGTGATAGGCGGTCCACTTGGACGCGGCCTTGAGCCGGCCCATGGCGAATGAGTTGTCGCCGTAGTAGCCGGTGGCGATGTGGTCCGCGCCCAATACCGCGCTGACCATGGGGGTGCCCGGGTTGAGCTTGGCCTTGTCGCCCAGAATGCCGTTCACGCGCGGCAAGGTTCCGCTCTGGATGCTGGCGTGCGAAGGCGGGGATGAGGGCGAGGCCGCCTCGGTGTTGAGAAAGACCACCCCGTTCTTGCGGCCAGCCTCGGTGATGTGCGGGGTGAGGACCTTGGTCTGACTGTAGAGTGCCAGGCTGTCGGCACGCAGGGCATCGCCGATCAAAAGAACCAGGTTGCGTACCGGTTTGGGACGCGGAAGCGAAGGCGCGGCCGTCAGCAGGATGCGTGGCGCGGCCCACAAGGCATCGCCGCCGTCGACCACGGCGAATTCCAGAGCAACCAGCTTGCCCGCCAGGGCCGCCAGCGAAAGCGTATGGGGTTGCCACTGGCCCGGCTGCTGGGTCTCATCGAGCAGTATCTGCGCCGGCTGACCCTCGGGCCGCACCGACACGCGCAGGTGCGCGGCCGCCTGCGCCGCCGCAGTCTCCAGCACCAGGAACGACTGGCGCGGGACTTCCAGCAGCATGGAGTAGCGGCGAAACCCGGCAAGAGCTGCCTTCTCTTGCCCGGCCACGCTGGCTGCGATCACGGGCGACGATGCCGGCCAGGCGTCGGCCGGCTCGGGTGGTGGGCTGGCGATCACCTCCAGTGAGTGAAACACAGCGCCTCTCTTGGCCACCGCGATGACCAGATCGTTCTCACCCGGATGGAGCACGCCGGCCGGAGCGCTGATGGCCAGGGTCTGCCAACCGCTGGCCACGGTGGCGGTCTTCAGCTGCTTGCCGTTGAGCCGCAGCGACAGCCGTTGCCCGGTGGCGCCGCTCATGCGCACCATGATGGTGGCGGTGCCGGAATCACCATCCCAGGGGAAGCGCAGGTTGCTGGTGGCTGTGCCTAGCACGCGACCAGCGCGATCTTGCAGCTTGGTCACCCCTCGCCACGGACTGGTGTATTCCTGGGTGTATTTTCTGAATCCTTCACTGCCAAAGGGGATGACCAGCCCCCGCTGAAAGAGATGCCACAAAGCTCGGTTGGCCAGAAGATCCACACGCGGCCCGGACTCATCCAGTCGCGGCAAGGCTGCCGCGCTAGCAGAAGCCGCGGACGGCGTCGCCGCCTGCGCAGCCTTGGGTAAGGGCGCACGCTGACAGCCTCCACCGAGGCTGACAGCCAGGACTGCAAGGCAAATCAGAACGCGAGACATGCGCCCCTTCTAGCAAACCTGCGGCTACATCGCCCGTTCACATGCGGCCGCAAGGTCGTGACCCTGGAGCCGCGCGCCCCAGCCGCTGCGGCGCGCTTCAGGAACGAGCGGCAAGAAGCACCGTAGGGTGTACGCCGAGACTGACCGCCTCGGTCAAGGTCACGCTGGAAATCACGGCCGACTTCCCCAACGGTGCGTCCGAACAAACCAAGCGCGCCGCAACCGAGAACGCTACCGCGCTCGGATTCAAAACCCGGACGAACTACTCGATCAAGGTGTA
>PMLB01000114.1 GCA_003158735.1 Myxococcales bacterium
GTCACGGTGGCGATCATCGTCCAGCGCTATCTCGAGGAAATCGAGCTGCCGGAGGTGGAAGCCGCGCGCAAGAGTCCTCCCATCCAGCTGGCGACCCCAGCGCCTGCGCCGGCGGCTCCGCCCGTTGTGGCTGGACCCCCACTCCGCGCGCGGGCCAGGTGGGACATCTCCCTAGGCGTCTCGCAGAGATTTGCCGACCAGATTGCCGCCCTGGAGGCATATGACCTGCGTGTCTCAGTCGCTCGTACGCTGGGCGCACGCATGGATTCGGGCCTCTTGCTTCGCCTGTGGAGCGGCATCTCGGGCTGGACCCCATACGGCTGGACCGGCGGTCGGGGTGATGTGATCCGCGTTCCTTCGGGCCTGGAACTCATGTGGAGACGTGCGGCGGCATTTGGCGTGGAACTGCAGCTAGGCCTGGCTGGGCTGCTCGATTGCTGGATTCTGGGAGCGAGATATCAGACGAATGCGCATTGGGATTATCGCTTTGTGGCTGCAGGCGCGCTCACCGGAGGCATGCAGGTAGCCTTGGGCAAACGCCTTTTCGCCCGTCTGTTCTTCGACTTCGCCGTTGCTGGATGGCGTTACAAATACTACGACCGGACCGCCAACGGGCAAACCGTGTTTTCGACGCCTGGCGTCTTTGGTGACGCGGGGCTAGCCTTGGGTATGTCGCTTCGGTGACGAAGGCGCTGCACCAAGAGCACTAACCATCCAGAATAGAGGCTTGGCAGAACCCGTTGCGTCGCCGGTGAACATGAACCAACAGAATCCAGCAGAAAGTCCGCGACCGAGGCCTCTCGCCGAAGACCAGGCGCTGGTTGAACGTGTTCGCAAGGGGGACACTCTTGCGTGGCGGACGCTCTATGAACGCTACTCGCAGCCGGTGTTTCGTTTCGTGAGTGCGCTTGGTGTGCCTCTGGAGGAGCGCGAGGATGCGGCCCAGGACGTGTTCGTCGCGATCTACCGTGGGCTGAAGAGTTTTCGTGGGGAGGCCCAGCTATCGACTTGGATCTATCGCATTGCCGCTCGCCATGCCTCCCACCTGGGCCGGCGGCGACGCATGCGTTCTTTTCTGTCGCTTCTACCCTGGCAGGAGGCCGAGCCCGAGCCCGAGCCCCAACCCGACCCGGCCGAAAAGGCATCCGAGTTGCGGTTGCTCGATCGGCTGCTGGCCAAGCTGTCACCCAAGAAGCGGATGGTGCTGGTACTCTTCGAGATCGAAGGATTGGGCGTGAATGAAATCGCCCAGGTCATGGGATGTCCTCCCAACACGGTCTGGTCCCGGCTGCGCCACGCCCGGGCGGAACTCGTCAGGGCGGCGCGGAGGATTACGAGATGAAGTCGCCTACACAGAGAACGGACGACACAGAGAGATGGCTGAGCGAGACCATCGAAGCCGCGCGTCGGCGCATCGGTGACGAGGTGGCGCGGCGTCGCGTCTGGGCTCGCGTGGAAGGATTGCCGGCGGGCCAAGATCGGCCGCTGCGGCGGGCGAGGGCGTTGGCGCTCCCGGCCCTCACCGGGGCCTTGGTCGCCATCGGCGTGGTGGCTATCCTGCGGATGGTCCCGGCCACGCGTCCGACCCATGCGCCGGTCGTGTCCAAGCGGGCGCCTTCGGCGACTGCGTCGGTATCACAGCCTCGTACTGACGCTGCTCGGGTTGTGTCCCCGGGAGCGTCTGCTGCGCCCGTGCGCACTGGTCGAGGTGAGAAGGCCCGTGTGGCGCTGGTCGGTGGCGTCGGCGTTGAGCTCGATGCTGATTCTGTGCTGAGCTGGGATGCGGAACGCCGGCCTTTGGTCGAGCGCGGCCAGGCCAGGTTCCAGGTTCCTCATCAGGCACCGGGTACGAGGTTTGCGGTTTCCGCCGGGCCGTATGTCATCACCGTGGTGGGGACCAAGTTCCACGTGGGCGTGGGCGACGATCGAGTTTCTGTGGACGTTGATGAAGGTGTGGTTGAGGTGTGGCGTGGGGCTCGTTCGGTTCGCCTGGTCGAGGGGGATTCGTGGGCTGGACCGATGCGCGGGCTTGCGCCCCCGGCAGTCGAGCACCGGCCGTCGCTGGCGGGCGCGTTCTCGCGGCGTACCTCTTCTCTTGCGGACAGTCCCGCGCCGGTCGAAAACGGCCCGGCGAGCATGGAACTGACCGACGCCCGGTCGGCGATCAGGGAGGGCCGCCCGGAAGACGCCCTGGCTATGCTGAGTCACTGTGCGAAGGGTGGGGGGCCAGCAGCCGAGAATGCTGCGTACGAGATGGGCCGCGTCTTGCGTGATGGCCTGCACCGACCTCGGGCGGCGGTCGCTGCGTGGGGCGCCTACCGCACGCGCTTCCCCAGCGGGTTGCTGCGGGCTGAGGCGGACCTGTCGATCTTGGAAACTCTGGCCAAGCTCGGTGACAAGGCTGCGGCGCTTACCGAGGCTGAGGCTTTCTTGGCGCGCTATCCGAATAGCGAGCGTCGCGACGAGGTGGCCAAGCTAGCCGCGAGAGTGCGCGGAGCACCGTGATGGCGATAGGGGTAGCGCGAGTCAGCCGGCTGGCGAATACCTCATGGCTGCTGATCCTCATCGGGCTGTCGTGCAGGTATACGTATGGTGTCGGGCTGCCCGGGCCGGCTGGTGATGCCGGGGGCGACTCCGCCGAGACCGGTGGGGCGCAAGCCGCGGACGCGTCCGTCGACCAGTCCAGCCCCAGTGACAAGAACGGGTCGAACTATCCAGACCAATGTGCTAGCTCTCGACACTTCTACGTTCAGTCAAACTCAGTCGAGATGATCATTGCCCTCGACCGCTCCACGTCGATGCAGAGCGAGGCGTTCAGTTCTTCCACCAAGTGGCTGGCAGCCAGACAGGCCATCGTGGCATCGACGGCTGCTCATCCCAGCATTCGGTTCAGCGTCGAGCAGTTCCCCTCGCTAGCAGACTGCGGTGGGCAGGCATGCTGTGCGGACTGGCCTTCGCTTCAGCCCTATCACTCCAGCCTGGGGGACCAGCTCACATGTGGATCAGGCGACGCGGGTTGCGCGAGTGCGGGGGATGATTCACCTTCCTACGATGCACTGAAACGATGCCATGACTACTTCGACTTCCAGTCGTCGCAGGACCACTCCTTCCAGTTCGTGCTGCTGGTCACCGACAAGGGTCCGAGTTGTGCGGGCTACGTCGCCCCTGGTAGTTCCCCTTGCAGCCAGGCGCAAAATGAGGCTTCGAGTCTGGGGAAGAATCTTGGAGTGCAGACGTTCATCGTGGCGCTCAACAGCGACGGGCACACCCCGGACTGTCTTGCCAGCATCGCTGATGCCAATTCGTCCAACTTTCCCGGCAATCCGTCGCAGCTCGCGGTGGCAGCAAACGACAAGGACTTGAGCGACAGCTTGGAAGCTATCATGACTTCGGTGGAGGCGAACTTGTGTCGGTTTTCCTTGAAATTAACGTCGAACGATCCAACTCAGGTGTCGATTGCCAGCAACCAGCAGCACGTGCCGTTCGACGCCACCGGCACGCAGGGGTGGCGTTTTGACCCCACCTCTGGTGAGGTCGTGCTCTCCGGGTTCTATTGCAAAGACCTGACATCAGCGCAGGGCCACACCAATCTCCAGGTGACGGACTGTCAGCCATGAGGCCGAGACCGGGGCCGGCTTCCCCGACGCACTGGACACCCTATCCCAAGCTCAGGCGCGTCGGCGCAGGAGATAGAGCAGCAGGGGCGCGGCGTGCAGCGCCTGGATCATGTCGCCGCTGTCGATGAGACCGCGGATTGCGGCCAACGGCACCAGGTGAACGCGCAGATCCTCGGTCACCTCAGGGTGGGAGCGCCCCACGGGGACGACTCCCTCGGCGAGATAGGACGTCGTGATGTTGTTTTGCAGGGCGGGGTTGGCCGAGAGGCGGGTCAACCGCGACCAGCTACCGCCGCCGTACCCGGTTTCCTCGGCCAGCTCGCGCCGGGCCGCGACCTCGATATCCTCGCCCGGGTCGACAACCCCGGCTGGGATCTCGAAATGCACCTCGCCTAGGCCAGGACGGTACTGTCGAATCAAGACCACTTGATCAGCTTCGGTCACAGCGACCACGTTGACCCAGGGCGGATACTCGGAGATCCAGTAATCGGGAATCTCACGCCCCGTGGGCAGGCGGAAATGCTCATGGCGCAGCACCAGCCAGGGCGGCTTGCGGAAGAGATAAGTCGTCTCGACTGCCTGCCAAGCTGCCGGGTCGTCGGGAAAGCGGCGGGGCAAGCGCGACTACTCCTGGCCCGGTCGCCGCGCGCGAGGGCGATTGCGAGCAGACAAAGCGACGACAAACTGATACAGCACCAAGGCCAGTATTCAGTATCATGCGGCTGCCGACAAGACGTGAAGAACCGCAAGACGATCAATCTGACGAATGCCGTTGCCGACGCGCCTGGCTGGCCGCGCGCCGCCTCTGGCGGCGAAATGGTTTTCGAGTACGCTAGGCAGTCATCCCGTGAGTGAAAAACCAGACTACTACCAGGTGCTCGGCGTATCCCGGCAGGCGGATGCGTCCGAGCTGAAGCGGGCCTACCGCAAGCTGGCCCTCGAACTGCATCCAGACCGCAATCTCGGCGACAAGGAGTCCGAGGCGCGCTTCAAAGACGCGTCGGAGGCCTATCAGGTTCTGTCTGACCCAGAAAAGCGCGCGCTCTACGATCGCTACGGCCACGACGGTCCGCGTGGGGGCGGATTCGGCGGTGGGTTCAGCAACGTGGGCGACATCTTTTCGGCCTTCTCCGACATCTTCGGCGATCTTTTTGGCGGCGGATTTGGCGGCGGCCCGGGTCGTGGCGGCGGGCGTGGGGCCGACATCGAGACCCAGGTTCAGTTGAGCTTGGCCGAGGTGGCGACCGGAGCGGCCAAGGAAGTCAGGGTGCAACGGCGCGCCGCTTGCACGGAGTGCGAGGGATCGGGCGCCGCGCCGGGCACCTCGCGCGAGGCGTGTCCTCAGTGTCGGGGGCGCGGCCAGGTCGTGCACGCGCAGGGCTTCTTGATGATCTCCTCCACCTGTCCCGCGTGTCGCGGCGAGGGCTCGGTGGCACGCAAGCCCTGTCCCTCGTGCAGCGGGAGCGGCCTGCGTGTCGTCGAGGAGAATCTGCAAGTCAACGTGCCCCAGGGCGTGGAGGACGGTTCCACTCTGCGGCTGGCCGGCCGGGGTGAAGGGGCGCCGGGGGGTGGGCGTGCGGGCAACCTGTACGTGCACATCCGGGTCGCCGACGATGAGCGCTTTGAGCGCGACGGCGCCGATCTGCACACCGAAGTCGCGATTTCCTTTCCTCAGGCAGCCCTGGGGACAACCGTGAAAGCCCCGTCGCTGGACGGCGAAGTTGACGTCACACTGGCGCCGGGGACGCAGCCAGGCGCGACGGTGGTCTTGCGGGGAAAGGGCTTGCCTCACCTGCAGGAACGCGGCCGCGGCGACTTGATCGTGCACCTGCGACTGGTGGTGCCCGCGTCGCTCTCGCACGAGCAGGAGGAATCCCTGCGCGCCTTTGCCGCCGCGGGTGGCGAAAAAGTCGAACCCGCGTCGGAGAAGCGCGGCCTCTTCGGCCGCCGCAAGAAGAATTAGCTAGCTGTTTTCACCACAGAGAGCACAGAGAACACAGAGGCCGGATAGGAAGAAAGGGTTCGGACCGGCCGGAACCCAACCCTTCTATTTCCGGTCAGGCTCTGTGGCCTCTGTGCTCTCTGTGGTGAAAAACTAGCTAACTACTTCTGCTTCTTGGCTTCGGATTTGGGCAGCGAGAAGGAAAGCGCGGGCACGGGGTGGTCGTGCTGGTAGAGCCAGGAATACGCAAACACCGAGGCCAGCACGCGTTTGCTGTAGTTGCGGGTTTCGTCGTAGGGAATCGTCTCGAGAAACTCGTCCAGTTCCAAGCTGCTGCGCTCGCGTAGCCAACGATCCACGGCAGCCTCTCCTGCGTTGTATCCGGCGATGCTCAAGGGCAGGGTGCCGTTGAAGTGGTCCAGCAGAAACGCCAGGAAGCGCGATCCCACTTCCAGATTCTTGGAAGGGTCGAGCAAGAACTCGCGGGTCACGCGTTCCTTGGCGAAACGCTGAGCCGTGCGCACCAGCATCTGGGTCAGTCCCAGGGCGTTGGCAAAGGACTCTGCCTTTGGGAAAAACGCGCTCTCCTCGCGCATGATGGCCAGCTGCAGGGCCTCGGGCACGCGGTTGGCCTTGCTGTTCTTGCTCACCAGTTCAGGGAAAGCCCGCGGGTACGCCAGGCGCCACTCGGCATCGTGGCGCGCATCAGTGGGATACGACCAACGGTACGCCGTCAGCGTGTTGCGAGGAATGGTGTGTGAGGCGCTCCACAGCCGGCCCCGGTCGAGAAGGATCGCGGTGATCCAGTAGGCGTCTTCTCGCCCCTGGGTTTTTGCGGCGGCTTGCGCTTCCGGCGCGTGGTCAAGAACCGCCAAGCCGAGACGGGCCAGTTCGCGGCGGGCGTCGCTGCCCAGACCCAGGCGGGCCAATTCCACCGCGCGCAGGAAGCCCGGTTCGGCAAACAGCGGCTGGGGGCGAAAGTCCCACAGCGATGGCTTTTGCTGGCTCGCCAGCACCGGTCGCAACTCGCGCAGGAGATCGGCGCGCGCCTTGGGAAAATGGTGGCGCATGCGTTCGAGCGCGAACAGCGCATACACGGAAAGGGGATACTCTCGCACCGCGCGCGCGTAGGCTTGCTGGGCCTGGTTGGGGGCGCCTTGCTTTTCAAAGATGCGACCTCGCCAGTAATGGGCTCGGCCAGCGGCGAAGTAGATTTCCTCGCGCGGGAAACGGCGCACGTCCTCGTCCAGCCATTGCAGAGACTTCTTCCAATCGCCCGCGCGCCAGGCAGCGAAGGCCAGACGCCACAAAGCCTCGCCCGCCACATCGCCCTTGGGATAGCGGTCAGGCAGATCGCGTAGGTGTTGCTCGGCGCCATCGTCGTCGCCCGCATCTGTCAGCACCTCGGCCGCACGCAAGCGGGCGTCGTCCGCGAGACGGTGCTCGGGGAACTCCGACTCGATTCGGGCGTAGAGACCGAGGGCTTTGTCACGCTCGCTGGCCGAAGCCAAGCAACGCGCACCCTGATAGAGCGATCGCACGACCAGATCACGGTTCTGCGCTCGCTGGCACGCGCTCTCGGCTTCGGCGAAGAGCGGCGCTGCGCGCGGGCGCTGGCGTTGCTTCCACACCGATTGGGCGCGGTGAAATCGCGCCACGCACTCGGTGGCAGCATCCAGCCCCAGTGCGGTCAAGGCCGCGGTAAAGGCCGCCTCGGCGCCGGGGTTCTGGTTCTTGTCGAAAAGGCCCATGCCCCGCGTGACCCATTCCTCGGCGCTGTGGCTGAGCAGCGTGGTCTTTTGCGCAGGTGGCGCCGAGTTGGCCAGAGTCTGCAAATTCTCGTCGGCCCGCGTGGCCCAAGTTTCCGTCGGGGCCTCGGCCCAGATGCGCCGCAGGGCTGCGGCGATTTCTTCTGCCGGGCGCTGCAACTGCTGCATGGCTTCGGTCAGGTGGAATTTTGCCTCGGCCCGGCGCGGTCCGGACGGGAAGCGATCGAGAAAAGTCTTGGCCTCGCTTTCCACCTCCGACCAGCGCTTTCTCGCGATCAAGGCATCAAGCTTGACCAACACCGCTTCAGCTTCGGGCACCGTGTGCGCCGGCACACGCGCCACCCAGGTGAGCGCACCCTCGGGATCGCCTCGGCGCAGTCGGCAGCGGGCGGCATAGTAGGCGTGATAGGAAGCCAGCGCAGGGTAGCTGGACCATAGGTCCTCGAAGAGATCGCCGGCGGCCTGCCAGGCATTGAGGTTCATGTGCGACAAGGCGAGAAGAAAGCGGGTCTGATTGCGCTGGGGCGCGTGCGCGGGCATGGCAGCCAGCGCGCCAGCCAGCTTCTGCGCGGCTGCCGCGAAATCGCCATCGCGAAAGAGATCGGCTCCCGCGCGAGTCGGTCCAGCGGCGAAGAATGGTTCAAGCCAGCGCTTGTCGAACGCGACCGGGGCGTGGGCCGTCGCTGGAACGGCTTCCTCGCCACGCGCCTCAGGCGCAGCCTCTTCGCCCTCGGACGGTTCGACGGCCAGGGCGGTGCAGGGCAGGAGAAAGAGCGCGAGAGCCGCACTCGAGTGTTTTTGCGTGAACACTGTTGACGACTACGGCGCCTTGGCGGGCGGCGGGGTGCCCGCCCTTTCAGGCAGTCCAGCTTTGCGGTTCTCGATCTGACGAATGGCTTGGAACTCGAGCGTGAGGTTGCTGATGCTTTGGTCGAGCAGATTGATGTCGTCTTCCAGCATGGCGTTCTTCTGCTTGAGCAGGCGCAAGTCGTGGCTCAAACGCGCCATCGCCCACAGAATAATGAGAAGGTTCGGGACAAGCGCGATGACGACGTAGGCGGCCAGCTGGGGGTCGAGAAGAGTCACGAAACTCATCACGCTACCGCCAC
Source organism: Myxococcales bacterium (assembly GCA_003158735.1). GTDB lineage: Bacteria > Myxococcota_A > Polyangia > Fen-1088 > Fen-1088 > Fen-1137. The sequence continues at coordinate 8,438 of PMLB01000114.1, forward strand.
AAGCAGACGCGATCTCGTCCCGTGCGCTTGGCCTCGTACAGGGCATGGTCGGCCGCTGCCACGAAACCTTGGGCGTCCACGATGCGGGGATCCTGGATCACGGCGACCCCGGCGCTGACGGTGATAGGGATCTTCTTGCCGGCGAAGACAAAGGAATGGCTGGACACGGTTTGCCGCACGCGTTCGGCGATGATGCGGCCCTGGACAATGTCGGCGCCTCGACAAATGATGGAGAATTCCTCACCGCCCACGCGAGCGAACACGTCCTCTACGCGCACCACGCCCTGCACGGCCAGGGCCATCTCGGCCAAGACGTAGTCGCCCGCTGGGTGGCCGTAGCTGTCGTTGACGTCTTTGAAGTGGTCCACATCGAAGGTCACCAGCGCGAGTGAGGTCTTCTGCCGGAAAGAATAGGCGAACTCGCTCTCCACGCGGTCGGTGAAGTACTTCTTGTTGAAAGCCTTGGTCAAATCATCGCGCAGGGCCGATTCGTACATCTGGCGCTGGAAGGTCTCGTCCAAGCTGTCGTGGTAGGTGAATTTGAGAACCGTCCCGGAACCCACGAGGATCTTGTCCCCATCCTCCAAGTCCTGGCGGTCGATACGTGCGCCTCGGCAGAAGGTGCCGTTGGTGGATCCGAGATCGTGCAAGACCGCCTTGGCGCCGTTCATGAGGATCTCACAGTGTTCGCGGGACACTCCGTCGTCCAGCATACGCACCTGGGCCTTCTGCCCACGGCCAATGACGGTTCGCTCGCGGGTGAGCTTGTACATCTCGCCCATCGCGCTGCCGGCCAGCACGATGAGACAGGCGCAGTCGCGCTTCGACGGATTCTCGACCGAGTCCGGGGGCTTGTCCTCCACGCGTGTGACGTCGTCCCAGGTCACGTTGGGTTCCTCATGGATGCTAATACCAGAGTGCTAGCCAGCGGCAAGGTGGCGGGCCAGGGCACGCAGCGGTTCGGCACGTTTATCAAATGTGGAAAGAGCGTCAAGCGCCGTCTGCGTGAGCGTTTGCAGGCGCTGGCGAGCCTCGGCTTGCGTGCTCACATGCTCCTTGTCGGCAAGATCGTCGGCGTGCTGAAACGCTATGCCGTAGTTCTCCCCGAATCGGATCAGCGCCTCCATCTGCGCTGGACTGGCATCAGCCAAGGCCGCGCCCACCTCCAGGGCAGCTCGGAACAACGCGCCGGTCTTTTCGGCCGCAAGACGTTCGACGGAGTGTAGCGATTGCTGCTGCGTTTCTGCCAAGTCTCGCGCCTGGCCTCGCACCATGCCCGACATGCCGGCCGCCTTGGCCAGCGCCACGATGGCGCGCAGGGTGCGCTGCGCGACGAGAGGCTCGCCGGTTGCGGTCGCGGCCGCCGTGCCCGCAACCGCCAGCCATTGAAATGCCAGAGTCAACAAGGCGTCCCCGGCCAGGATGGCAGTGGCCTCGCCAAACACCTTGTGATTGGTGGGCTGTCCGCGCCGGAAATCATCATCATCCATGGCGGGCAGGTCGTCGTGGACGAGCGAGTAGCAATGAACCAGTTCCACCGCCGCGGCAGCCAGGCGTAGCGGTTCGTCAGGATCGCGGCCCACGGCCTCGGCCGCGGCCAGCACGAGCAGCGGACGCAGCCGCTTACCCGGCGCGAGCAAGGAGTAACGCATGGATTCCACCAGGCGGCCCGGATCGTCAGCCGGCGGCAGAGCAGCCAACCGCGTGGCGAGCAGAGCATCGATCTCAGCACGCCGCATGCACAGCCAGGATTCCAGATCGAAGGTGCTCACTCGTTGTCTTCTCGATCGGGTGGCGGTGCGAGGGGCGCGGTACGCAGGCCGTCGCCTGTGGCCAAGAGGACTTCGACACGCTTCTCCGCTTGGTCGAGCAGCTGGGCGCCGCGGCCGCAAAGGCGCATGCCTTCTTCGAAGCACCCCAGCCCCTCTTCGAGAGGGAGGTTGCCGCCTTCCAAGCGTTCGACCAGCACGCGCAGGCGCGCAAGGATCTCGTCGAACTTGACTGGCTCGGTGGTTGGCGGGGTGGCGCTCGGGGCCATGAGGTTATCTATTCTAGCAAGTTGCGCGGCGCTGGGAGTCTATTTCGGTGGTGGATCCGGGGCCGGTGGCCGGATCCGGATCCGGCGGCCGGAACCGGATCCGGATCCAGTTTCCCCTTCGGGGACTTCGGGACCCGCCGCCCACCCTGCCCACCCCGCACGCTTCGCGCGCGCCCTCGCCGGTTCCGGTCCCGGTTCCGGAGCTTCCAGTGCTATCGTGGATGCCAGCGTGACCAAGCAAGGCGTCGCCATCCCCGACAACAGGCGCAGGATCCGGCTCGGCCTGCGAGCGCAGATCTTGCTCGGCCTGGCCGCCGTCACGCTCATTGCGATCCTGACCACCGGGTTTCTCGCCCTGTGGGCCGCAGGCAACACCCTGCGGGCTCATCGCGAGACCGAGGCGGTGACCTTGGCATCTGCCGCGGCGAGGATGGCGTCGGCACTTGTGGACCGCCATGGTGAGATAGCCTCGTATGAAAGTCGCGAGCAGCTGCAGGCGGCGCTGTCTTCATTGTCGGAACGATCAGGGGGCATCGGGTTTTCCGTGCTGTCCGCCGATCACAGCGTCATCGCTGCCTGGCCGCCGCGCTCGGCCCGCGACGTGGATCCGCCGATTGCGAACAGTGTGGTGGCTGGGATCCCGCCGGTGCTGCAGTACCGCAATTCACCTGGGGACGGCGCCACGCAGTTGTTGGCGTATGCGGGCATCGAGGTCAAGGGGCGAGTCGTGGGTGCAGCCCGCGCGGTGCTGGATGCGCCAGCCCCGGTACAGGTGGTGTTGCGGCGTTCGGGCTGGCTGCTTTTGGGCCTGGTCTGCGCTGATGCATTGCTGGTCCTGTCCTTGGGCTACTTCGTGCTCACCCAGATGGTGGTTCGGCCCTTGCGCGAGATGGAGCGGGCCACCGCCCAGGTCGGGGTGGGCGATTGGGACCAGCACATCGATCTGTCCGGTCCGTCCGAGCTGAGCGCGTTGGCGCGCGCCTTCAACCAGATGACCTCGTCGCTGGCGACCCAGCGCGAGCAGCTGATTCGTTCCGAGAAGCTCGCGTCGGTCGGGCAACTGGCGGCAGGAGTGGCACACGAGATCGGCAATCCTTTGGCCGCGATCTTAGGCTATGTCGACATCCTGCGCGCGGATGCGGCCAGCGCGGGCCGTTTGCCCGATGCGGAACGGCGTGATGCCTTGGACCGGGTCAAGGCCGAAACCCAGCGGATCAATCGCATCATACGCGACCTGCTCGAGTACTCGCGCCCCAGCCACGAGGAGCCGTCGCTCATCGATCCCCTTCTCGTGGTGCGTTCGGCGCAGGCACTCCTGGCTCCGCAGGCGCGTTTTCGGGAGGTGCGCATCACCGTCACGCCGGAAGGAAGTTCATGGCCCGCGGTCATGGTGTCGCAGGGACGCATGACCCAGGTTCTGGTCAACCTTCTTCTAAACGCGGCCGATGCGATGGATGGTAAGGGTCAGGTGGCTGTCACCTGCGAGAGCGTGGCCGGGCGGGTGCGCATTGCCGTCGGTGACGAGGGGCCGGGCATCGCACGCGAGCTTCGTCGCAAGGTATTCGACCCCTTCTTCACCACCAAGCCGCCTGGCCAGGGCACCGGGCTCGGGCTTTCGATCTCGCGATCGATCGTGGAAAGCTACGGCGGCACGCTGGAACAGGACCCGGAGGCGGCGAGGGGAGCGCGATTTGTAATCGACCTACCAGCGGCAGCTAGTTCATCCGGCACTCAAGAACTAGCACCGTGATGTTGTCCGGGCCGCCAGCATCGTTGGCGGCGGCAACCAGTTTGTGGGCGGCGTCGTCCAGGTCAACTCCCACCTTGAGCAGGTCGCGCATGGTGGGCGGTTCCACCGGGCCCGACAGTCCATCCGAGCACAGCAGGAAGATGTCGCCGTCTTTGACGTCGGCGGCCGAGATGTCTACCTGGACCGTGTCTTTCATGCCCAGGGCACGCGTGATCACGTTTCGATGCGGGAATTTCTTCTGCTCGTCCTCGGTCATGCCCGGCCGGGCGTCCTTGTAGTCCTCGAGCAGCGAATGATCGCGGGTCATCTGTTCCACCACGCCGTCGCGCACGCGATAGCAGCGCGAATCTCCGACGTGGGCGATGTAGAACTTGTCTTCGCAGATCTGACCGATGACCACGGTGGTACCCATGCCGGTCATGCGCACGTCACGGGTGGCGGCTTCATGGATCTTTCTGTTGGCATGCTTGATGGCCACCACCAGGCGGTTCTCCAGGTACGACAGCGCCCGTTCCATCTTGTAGGGCCAGGTGGCGTCGTCGTCCTTGGAACGGGCGAAGAACTCGCGGATGGCGTCTGCGGCCATCTTCGAGGCCACTTCGCCACTGGCGTGGCCCCCCATTCCGTCCGCGACCAAGAAGAGCTGCTCGTCCTCGATTAGACAGAAGTAGTCTTCGTTGTGGTTGCGTTTCAGCCCGGGATCGGTCTTGGCAGCATAGCGGATGTGCATAGTCAACGGGTACAGTTGAGCGTTGTCCGTCGCTCCTGTCAACCTCGGAGCGCGGTCATCCTGACGAGAAGCGTTTTCCGTAGTTGACGGTCTGTCGTCCGGTGGATAAGGTACTGAACGAATGTCTATCCCTCCGTTGGGCAAGGGGCGCAGGGCTGCGGCCCATAAACCTGCAAGCAAGAAGCCTGCACCCGCAAGACCAGCAGCTGCCCATTCCTCCGACGCTCATGCGTCGGCGCCATCCCTCGTGGCGCCGCACATTGCGGCCATTTTGGCCATCGGGGACGAGGTTCTGCGCGGCGAGATCCGCAACACCAATGCGACCTTTCTTTCCGAACGCCTGTTCGATGCGGGCTTGGAGGTTTGCGAGCAGCGGGTCGTGGCTGACCAGGCCGCGGCGATGCAGCGTGCTCTGCAAGAACTGGCGCAGCGCGCTGCGGTTGTCGTGGTGACCGGGGGATTGGGTCCGACCGAGGACGATCGCACAGTGGACGTAGTGGCTGACCTGTTGGGGGTCGAGGCGGAGCCGCACAGCGCTTCGCTGGAGGCGATGAAGAAACGCTTTGCCGCGCATGGCTTCGAGCTGACGCCCAACAACCTGCGCCAGGTGCGCGTGCCCCGCGGCGCCGAGGCGCTGCCCAATGAGGCCGGAATCGCGCCGGGATTCTTGGTTCGCATGGCGGGCCATGCGGTGTACTTTCTCCCCGGCATCCCGCGGGAGATGGAGCGGATCTATCTCGACCATGTGGCGCCCAGGCTGCGGGCCCACATGGCCGCGCAGGGAGTGCCTGGTGCAGCTGTGCGCACCTGGCACGTCTACGGCATGGGCGAATCGCACATCGATCACCGCCTAGCCAAGCTGCTGGAGAACATCCCCCGTGCGACCCTGCACTTTCGCACCGACGCGCCCGAGAACCACGTCAAGGTGGTGATCCGTGGGCCTGACACGGACAAGAACCAAGAGCTGCTGGAGCAAGTGGATCGTGACTTGCGCAAACGCATTGGCCCCGGGATCTACGGCGTAGACGGCGAAAACTTTCCCATGGTCGTGGGTCAAAGCTTGCGCGCCGCCGGAACCACCCTGGCTCTGGCCGAGTCGTGTACCGGCGGTGAGGCCGGACAGATGATCACGGCCGAACCCGGCGCCAGCGACTTCTTCCTGGGCAGCGTGGTGGCCTACTCCAACGACGTCAAGGTCAATGTCCTGGGTGTGAAAGCCGCCACCATCGCCGAGTCCGGGGCGGTCAGCGAGCCCTGTGCCAAGGAGATGGCCGAAGGCGCGAGGCGCGTGACCGGCGCCGCCATCGCGGTGTCCATCACCGGCGTCGCAGGTCCGGCGAAAGAGCGCGACCCATCCGCGTCGGGCACAAGCGAAAAACCGGTGGGCACCGTCTGCCTTGCCCTGGCCAGCGCCAAGTCCACCAAGGCTGTTAGCAAACTTTTCAGCGGCGATCGCCAGAGCATTCGGCGGGCAGCGGCCTATTTCGCTCTCGATCTCGCGCGCCGCCACTCTCAGTGATGCAGGAGACTCGTATGGTTTCGCCAGAAAAGAAAGACGAACACACAAAGCCCGAATCTGCCAAGCCTGCGCCGACCGCGCGTGAACGGGATCCGGCCCGCGACAAGGCCATCGAGCTGGCCGTGTCTACCATCGAGAAGCAGTTCGGCAAGGGCAGCATCATGCGCCTGGGCGATGAGATCCCCGCGCCCGAGGTGCGCGTCGTTCCGACCGGCTCGCTCGGGCTGGACATGGCGCTCGGGGTCGGCGGGTTGCCGCGCGGCCGGGTGGTCGAGATCTACGGTCCCGAGTCATCCGGCAAGACCACGCTGGCGCTGCACGTGGTGGCGCAGGCGCAGAAGCTGGGCGGCATCTGCGCGTTCGTCGACGCCGAACATGCGCTGGACGTTTCCTATGCGCGCCGCTTGGGCGTGCGCACCGACGACCTCCTGGTGTCGCAGCCGGATTGCGGCGAGCAGGCGCTCGATATTACTGAAATGCTGGTGCGCTCCGGGGCGGTCGACGTGGTGGTGGTGGATTCAGTCGCAGCGCTGACCCCACGTGCGGAGCTGGAAGGCGAGATGGGCGATTCGCACATGGGTCTGCAGGCGCGCTTGATGAGCCAGGCCCTGCGCAAGCTGACCGGCACCATCTCCAAGTCGCACACCCTGGTGATCTTCATAAACCAGATTCGCATGAAGATCGGCGTGATGTTTGGCAACCCCGAGACCACCACCGGCGGAAACGCGCTCAAGTTTTACGCCAGCGTACGCCTCGACATCAGGCGCGTCGGTGCGCTGAAGGATGGCGAAAAGGTGGTGGGTAACAGGACGCGGGTGAAGGTCGTCAAGAACAAGATGGCGCCGCCGTTTCGCGAGGTGGAGTTCGACATTCTCTATGGCGAGGGCATCAGCCGGGAGGGCGACCTGGTCGACCTGGCCGCCGAATGCGACGTGGTCGAGAAATCGGGCGCGTGGTTCGGCTTCGAGGGCGAGCGCATCGGACAGGGCCGCGAGAACGCGCGCCTGTACCTGCGCGAACACCCCGACGTGGCCAAGAAGATCGAGTCCAAGCTGCTTGCGCACCACGGGGTGAAGCGTGAAGTGGGGCCGTCGGCGCTGTCCGCCGGGCCGGTGGCTGGCGGGCCTGCTGGCACAGTGCGCCCCATGGCGCCCCAGCCCAAGGCGCAGGTTCCCGACAAGCGGCGCTAGCGACGGTTTGTCGAGAAGTTCGGGGCCGCCCGGAGGACCGGCCGGCGGATCGCGGGTCGCGTGGGCGAGAGCGTGAGCGTGTTCGGTGCGCGGCACGCGAGACGCGGAAAGCGTGAGCGGGCGGGGTGCCACGCATCCCTGGGGGGCCTTCGGGACGGACAACTGCTAGAGCAGAGTCATTTGAAGCGCCATTTTTCCTTCACCGAATCGCGTCTGCAAAATGTCTGACAGAAGAGATTCTGTAAACTACACGCACCTACACGTCCAAACTATCCCTTATACCCGAGGAATCTCTCTTCGACGATACGGCCTCGGGTGGTACGCGTCCATGTACAGCCGTCTTCATTCACCAAATCTACGAACAAACCAGGTCTTTACGACTTGGGTCAGCAATGCATAGCCCAGCAGCATAGCAGCCAAGAACAGCCAGAAGCTCGGCGGCAGCGCAACGAATCCGAGCGTGGTCGCCAGCGGCGAAACCGTCAGCCATGCGCCTACAACAACGATGGCAAGGGACGTGAGGACAAGCGGCCAACTGGCTCGGCTCTGGATGAACGGAATCTTGTTGGTGCGGATAACGTGGATGATCAAGGTCTGGGTAAAGAGCGACTCGACGAACCAGCCGGTATGAAACAGTGCCGGGTTATTCCAGCACTTGAACACATACAGCATGATGAAGAATGTCAAATAATCGAAGATCGAGCTGATTGGCCCGATGAACAGAATGAAGCGCAGAATTCGCCCAATGGTCCACTGACGCGGTTTGGTCAGCCAGTCCGCGTCCACGCCGTCGGTCGGGATGGTCGTCTGGGAGAAGTCGTACAGGAGGTTGGTGCCAAGAACTTGGATCGGCAGCATGGGCAGAAAGGGCAGGAAGGCGCTGGCGCCCACGACGCTG
>PMLB01000289.1 GCA_003158735.1 Myxococcales bacterium
CCTTTGCATATCGTTCAAGCAACTTGGGTCCATTCATGGTTGGCACGATAGGTGAGGGAGCGGGCGGGCACAAGAGATCCATCCGGACCGGACTTTTCGCGCCCCTTCGCCGGGTACTACGCCACCGCAAAACCTCCTCGCGAAATGCTTCGTCCTTTTCGTCCATGTGAACCTCCTTGGGCAGCAAGGTCCCACAGCGCGCGGCTGCGTCAGGAGGTGGCAGGGCGAGGATTTACCCCCAAGCGCCTGCCATTCTTCAAGGTGAGCACCTTCACTGAGCCAAGCTCTTGATGTAAATCCCACCCGAGGCGGCAAGTGCGATGTGCTGGTAGTCCGGCGAGACTGCGACAGGAAGCTCGCTGGCGGATACGGCAACGGTTCGGGCCGTCCCATCTGTCAAATCCACGCGCATCAGCGAATATGAGCAAACTGTGTTGTAGAGGCCAAGACAAGTTCGGGCCCACACCAGCATGAAGCCAAAAACTGGCGGCGTGGATACGATGTCGATCAGTCCGGCCGACGCGTCCAGAACTGGGCGAATCGTTCCAGTGTCTGGGTCTTGCAAGGAAAGGCCGAGGCAGGCGAAACAAGAGAGGGAGTTGCCTTGGATCGACCAATCGAAGGGACGTTGGGCGAGCAATGGACCATTCGGGTCCCAAACCACGCTTGCATATGGAGTGTTCAGAGGCAGCGGTCCGTAGGTTTGGGGCTGTCCAGGAGTGGCGAGCGACAGAACGGCGAGCGACCGATTGGAGCCGGGCGTGGACCAATACACCAGGCTGGAGTCAGGGGACCATCCAATAAACGGTCCCTCGACCGCGGTCAGGTCGGCACCGGATTGAAGGTCCCACACGTGCAGATCGTATGCGAGCCAGCGCCCGTTGGGAGACAGGACGGAGTAGGGCGGAATTGGAATGGCCACCAGAGCGGCAGGGGAGCCTGATGCGAGGTCCACCCTCATCAGATTGTCTGCGTTTCCAACATAAAGCTGTCCCGTGCTGTCGCCCTGCAGACCCTGCCCAAAGGGAATGACAACCACTTCGTCGGCAGTCGCATCGGTCAGGCGAAGCCGGCGCAAGCTGACGGACTGAGTCGGGTCCTGAGGATCTGCGGGTGCCAGGCCAGCTTCCCCCGGTACGTAGCAGCTGGACGAAGACATCCTGGCAGACATCCCGGGCGAGCTGCTCATCGCCGAGAATCTTGCGGGCGCGACGGAAGACGAGCGCGCCATATTGGCGGTTGATGCGGTCCAGGTCGCTTCGATCCAGCGCACGTGTCAGCGCTCTTGGCTCGCCATCTTCCTCCATCTACCGGATAAGACACCGACCGCCACGCTTCCTAGTAATGAAAAATGCGCTACGCCCGACCCGTGTCGTTCGCCAAGTCCTCATCTGCGCCCTGACTTTTCCGTCGTGCTCGGAGCATAGTCATTTGAAGCGCCATTTTTCCTTCACCGAATCGCGTCTGCAAAATGTCTGATAGAAGAAATTCTGTAAATTACACGCACCTACACGTCCAAACTATCCCTTATACCCGGTGATACCTACTGCTCCCTCACCGCCGCCGCGAGAGTCTGGTCGAGCGCGGTCAGGAGATCCTGGTTGCCATCCTGGCTATAGTCGGCCAGGCTGCGTGCGAAATCAGGGATGCGCTCGATGAACCGGCCCAGGCCTTCCTCGGTCAACTCGCTGTCCCCTACGCCGTAGCCCATTTTTTCCAGGTACCGGGCGTTCAGCTCCTGCTCGAACTGTCCCTTGATGGGCACCGCCAGCATGGGCCGCCTTAGGTACACGGCCTCGCCCATGAGCGTGAACCCGGCGCTGGCAACCACGCCTGCGGCGGTGCGCAGATCGTCGATGAAGGCCGCCTCGGAGAACGGGCGGTAGCGCAAGTTTCCCTCGACCACGTCCTTCGTGATATCCCGGCGTAGGCCGTAGATGCGGCACTCGCGCCCACTGCGCTTGAGGATTTCGGGCAGGGTGCTGTTCGACGTCGAGGTCTGGTACACCAAGAGGTGCGCGCCCGCCTCGGGTCGCGCGGCCAAGACCGCGGGCCGCAAGATGGGCGGATGCAAGCTGGTGTTGGGCTTGTCCACCGGCGGGTAGAAAAAGGTGGTGATGTGGTAGTGGAACGCACCGGAAATCTTTCCCTTCACCACCGCGTTGATGAGGCGGAAATCGTTCTCCAAGCCTTTCAGCAACTGGGGATCATGCGCGCAACGATTGATGATCTGCATGTTGTCGATGGAGATCACCGGCAGGTCATGACTTCTTCCGAAGAGATAGCTCCAGCTCTCGAAATCCGAGATGACTACGTCAGGCGCGAAGTTCTTGGCCACCTGGAAAAAGGCGCGCGCGTTCTTGGGCAGCCCGGTCAGCGCGCCCTTCACGTTCTGCATGACCGTGGCCCATTTGCGCAACTCATTGTCCTCGTAGACCAGGGTGCAGCCCCAGATCTTGTTCACCGCGAGGTGCTCGGTCGCCAGCATGTTCAGATAGTCGTAGGCGCGGCCAGAGACCACCACCTGTAGCTCGTGCTTTTCGGCCAGCGCGCCCAGCACGACCTTCGAGCGCATCGCGTGTCCCATGCCCTCGCCCACGACTCCGTAGAGGATTTTCATGCCAGACAGTCTATCCTCATTACGAAAGAGCGCACATGAACCCAAGCGACCTGATTTTCCCTGTTCTCCAATCTTTCCTGGCCGCCCTACCTCGCAGCGCCTTCCTATTCGCCTTCGCCTTGCTGTTCGCGCTGGTCGAGATCGAGATCGAGGGGGCCGACGGCTGGGCCATCAATTTGCCCACCTGGTATCGCCGAAAGCCCGGGTACGCGCGCCTGTTCGGCCTCGTCATGTCGGGCAAGCCTCTGACCGGGTACCACGCGGTCATGTTTCTCATTCCGCTTTGCGCCTTTCACATGGGATTGGCCTTTGGCCAGGCCTGGTCTCTTGGCGTGGAAGCACGCATCATCTCGGCCTACCTACTGTGGAATGTCACCTGGGATTTTCTTTGGTTTCTCCTCAACCCCACCTATGGCTGGCGCCGCTTCCGCAGGGGCCAAATCTGGTGGCACAGCAAGCGGTGGATCGGGCGCATGCCCATCGACTACTTCAACGCCATCGTGGGTTCGTTCCTCATCGCCGCCTTGCCGCTTCTCCTGCATGGCAGGCACTGGCTGCTGCGCGAGCACGCCGCCTTCGTGGCCGGCATGGCCGTGCTGACCGCGCTATGCGCCCTGGCCGCCCCTCTCTACAGACGTTGGTACCACTACATGCGTCGCGCGGGCGCCGACGAGCGACCGTAGTCGAAAGCGCTCCGCCCATGCGTTCGGATAGACTTACCGATCAAGTGGAAGCGGGTCATGTTCTAGCCACTGAACCGTTGCAGAGAGGAGACGCAGATGAACTATCGACCTTTGGGTAGAACGGGTTTGCGAGTTTCGGAGCTTTGCTTCGGGACGATGACCTTCGGTGGCGAGGGAATGTTCAAGGCGATCGGCAGCACGGAGCAGGCGGAGGCCGATCGTCTGGTCGGCGTCTGCATCGACGCTGGGATCAATTTCTTCGACACGGCGAACGTGTACTCGGCGGGACGTGCGGAGCAGATCCTGGGAAAGGCGCTGGGCGCACGCCGCAAAGACGTGGTGGTGGCCACCAAGGTTCGGGGGCGAGTGGGCGCCGGGCCGAACGCGGTTGGCCTGTCACGCGGCCACATCATGGACGCGATCAACGCCAGTCTCCGGCGGCTGGACACCGACTACATCGACCTTTACCAGATTCATGGCTACGACGCGCTCACGCCGCTCGAAGAGACGCTGCGGGCTCTCGACGATCTGGTCCGCACCGGCAAGGTCCGATACATCGGCGCGTCGAACCTCGCGGCCTGGCACCTGATGAAGGCGCTCGGGATCAGCCAGCGCGACGGTCTGGCGCGGTTCGAGACCCTGCAGGCGTATTACTCGATCGCCGGCCGCGACCTAGAGCGCGAGCTGGTCCCGCTGATGGAGTCGGAGCAGGTGGGCCTGCTGGTTTGGAGCCCGCTGGCGGGTGGTTTCCTGAGCGGAAAATTTGGGCGGGACAAGAAGGGACCAGAAGGCGCGCGACGTGCGAGCTTCAATTTCCCTCCCGTCGATGAAACGCGCGGCTATGCTGTCCTTGACGTGCTGGCTGATGTGGCCCGTGAGCACGAGGTGTCGGTTGCACGCGTGGCCCTTGCCTGGCTGCTCCACCAGCGTGTCACCACCAGCGTGATCGTTGGAGCGCGCAACGAAGCCCAGCTCCGAGACAACTTGGCCGCTCCTGAGCTAAGGCTGTCTGGGGACCAGATTACGCGCTTGAATACGACGAGCGCGTTGCCCCCGGAGTACCCGGGCTGGATGATCACGGTGCAGGCCCGGGACCGGTTGGAAGCGATCTCGCAGGAGAAGCGTTTCGCGAAGGTCACGTAGGCGCCCGAGCACGCGCGCGGCCGCCGTCAGTAACAACTACCCTATACGGGCCCCACCAGGCGACGGCCCCATTGAAGCACTTCGCGAGCCGCCGTGAACTCGCAGCGCATTTCTCCTTTCCGACCAGGGAACCTGCGTCTTTTCGCCGGCTTCTTGGCGCGGCATCAGAACTTGCTGCGTACCTGAACATTCGGATAGTCTTGTGGCCATGTTGGGAACTCTGATCGTCGTGGCCATGGTCGCGCTTGCTGCCGGCGCGCTGCCGGGTTGGTTCTGGGCTACCGCACGAGAGAGGGCGCGAGGGGAGGCGGGTCTGCGCGCCGCCGAGGCGCGGTTGCGCGAGACCGAAGGTGGGGCGCGGGCCGCGCAGGCAACCGTGGACGAGCTGCGCGCTGCCATTTTCCGTGGCGAGGCACGCGAGCGCGAGATTGGACGCGATCTGGCCGAAGCGCAAAAGCACCGGACAGTGGCCGAAACTCAGGTAGGCGAACTGCGGCACGGCCTGGACGAGCAGAAGGTTATCTTGGCCAGCGCGGAGAAGAAACTGGGCGACACCTTCCGCGCGCTGGCGGCTGAGGCCCTTGCCGCAAACAACGAAGGCTTTCTGACCCTGGCCGGCGAGAAGCTGGGGGCCGCCCGCCGCGAGACGGACGCGTCGCTGGAGTCGCGACACAAGGCCATCGAGGCGCTGCTGAAACCGGTGCGCGACTCTTTGGAGAAGGTGGATGGCAACATCCGCGAGATCGAGAAGGAGCGCGGCCAGGCCTACGGCCGGTTGAATGCGCTGGTCACGGGCCTAGCGACTTCGCAGGACAAGCTAGCACAGGAAACCGGAAACCTGGTGCGCGCGCTGCGTGCTCCCGCGGTGCGTGGCCGCTGGGGCGAAATCCAGCTCAAGCGCGTGGTCGAGTTGGCGGGCATGGTCGAGCATTGCGATTTCGTGCAACAGGAAACACTGGAGACCCCGGATGGCCGGCTGCGGCCCGACTTGATCGTGAGCCTGCCCAATGGTCACCACGTTGTGGTGGATGCCAAGGTCCCGCTGGAAGCCTACTTGGCGGCGGTGGATGCGACCGCCGACGAGATCCTCCGACGCGAGCATCTGCGCCGGCACGCCGACCAAGTGCGCGCGCATGTGCTGAAGCTGTCGGCCAAGAGCTACTGGAACGAACTGTCCAGCGCGCCCGAGTTCGTGGTGATGTTTCTGCCCAGTGAAGGCATCTACCACGCAGCCTTGCAGGAAAGCCCGGATCTCATCGAGCAAGGCGTGGCCAACAAAGTGCTTGTCGCTACGCCCACGACGCTGATCGCGCTGTTGCAGGCGGTCCATTACGGCTGGCGCCAGGAGAAACTGGCAGAAAACGCCCAGCGGATCAGCGATCAGGGGCGCGTGCTGCACGAACGGCTGGCCACCCTGTTCGATCACTTCGGAAAGCTAGGTGCGGCCCTGGGCCGGGCCACAGATTCTTACAACGCGGCGGTGGGCTCGTTCGAGCGCATGGTCAAGCCGGCGGTGCGCAAGCTGGAGGAACTGGGCGCGGCGGGCAAGAAGCCAGTGGACGAAATCGATCCTGTGGGAGTGCGGCCGCGCGAGTTGGCGGCGAGTGATACATGATCTGGTCTGGCCTTGCGTCCACTGACTACGAGCCCACCAGCGGGTACGACGTGCTGGGGGCCGCGAGCTGTCCTGGAGCGAGCTGCACTGTCGCCGAGCTGTCGTCCGTGTAGTGCACCGTGATCTGAAGCAGAGCGACGCCAGACTGCAACACCTCAGCCGGTACTTCGTACGCGTTTTCCGGATCGTCGGCATAGGGGAACGATCCCCGGACTGTCCCGGTTGCATCTCGCCACTCGATTGAATCTACCGCCGACGGCGGATTTCGGACTTGCACGCGCGACCAGAACGCGTTGCTCCCGGCGAATACGAACAAGCTGGGAGGTCCGTCCGAGACCTCGGGGTGGCCCGCGCACGACACGAAACGCCACGTGCCATCATAGCGGCCAAACCCATCGAGCATAATCGCCGCTGGCGCCAATCCACCGAGGTCGATGCCGCAGTAGCTGTCAGGGCATTTGTCCATAATTCGCACAATCACCGACTGTGGTCCTTGTGACGTGAGCGCAGTCACCTCGACACACTGGCCGCAAATCCGGCCGTTCCGCCACTGCCCCTTGCCGTCACCCGGCTGCACGTTGACGCTCATGGCGGCGTAGTAAAGGATGTTCGTCGTGCCGTAGTTGCATGCTCCCCCGCTACTCGGCGCCGTGTCGTACATGGTCACGTTGCCATCCCCGCTGTCCGTCTGAACCTGCGGATAGCTCGGGGTGGCCGCGTTGCAGATCCCTGGGCAGGTGTTGGGAAGCGAGCTGGCGGCGTCCGAGCCGGTCTGCGGCCGGCTCTGCGTTGGGCCGGTTCCGCAGGCGCCCAACATGAGCAGGACGCCAACCGAAACACATTTCGGCGGTCGGTTACTTGGATGGTCTGCCCGCATATTCGGCACAACGTCTCCGCGCCATTCTACGAAATTTTGAACACCTTGCTCAGCGGGTTGATGGGAGCAATCAGGTAGAGGGTGCATCGGAGGGATGCCTTGAGCTGCTCCATGGCCAAAGCCATTGTCTCACACGCGGCGCACACGCGCATGGCAGACCCTTGTGCCGTCGCCGTTGCGACTCCATGATCCGTGCAGCATGCGTCTGATCGCGCCCACCGCACCCGGGGCGATCGATTACAAGCCCGCCACGGTCATTCACCGCCCATCTCAGCCCGCATCGGGAAAGTGGCACCAAAGACCGCATTGTCCATTAACGCAGCCGATGGACTGACCTGTGCACCCTAGACAAGCGCAATTCCCGAGCGTCGGAGACTGGCCAGGGCAATAAGTTGCCCAAGCAGCCTGATTGGCGTCACATCTCTTCTTGCTCGATATCGGTCCGCCGCAGCAATAGGTGCCAGTGCAATGGCTCGAATCTGTGGGGGCTTCTCCCCAGTTGCACGACGTGCAGTCGGCGTCACTTGAGCAAGTGTCGAGGTCGGTGGTGGAACCGTCAGAAGTCGAAGTCGATCCGCCTGTGCCGGTTGCGCCTCCTGCGGCTTGGGTGCCGCCGCTACCTGCCCCACCGCTTGCGCTTGTCGCACCGCCGGTCGCATCTGCTGCTGCGTCCGCGCCTCCAGCCATGACGAAGGTCATGCACTGGCCACTCACGCACTCCACGCCGATGGAGCCCCCCTGGGCCGCATCCTTGCCATCCTCGGCCTGCTCCGGCGGGTAGAGGTAGATGGGGCAGGCAAAGTTCTTGCAAGACGGCGTGGGGAAAGTGCACGAGGACGACTTGGCCAGGCCCACCTCCGAGATAGAGCCGCAACAGGTTGGCTGGACCTCCTGTCTGCAATCGCTCGCTAGGGTGCAGGTCTTGGCTGTGGCCGCGATGGTGCCGCTGGAATCGTAGCAGGAGATGCCGGTGCTATTCGACGAAGCACCGCCGGCCCCGGCTTTTCCACCGTTTCCACCCTGGTCCGCGCTGCCACCACTGATCGTACCTCCGCCTTGTGCCGTGGTTCCACCCGAAGCCGTGGTCCCGCCGGACCTGTGGAGACCGGTCTTGGAGTTCGAGCTACAGCCGCTGCCAAGAATTGCAAGGCAGAGCCAAGGGGCTGCGATTGTGCACGGCCTGAAACGATTGAGTCGGTCGGTATTCATGATGCTCACTTGTCCTCAGGCTAGTGGAAAATCATATGCGGGACACGGATCAATCCTGTGGGAATCCCGACTCACGGTGGCAACAGCACTGCGCATGACCAGTAGCCAGTCTGTTCGTTGAAGGCACAATATTCAGGCTGCCTGCAGTCGCTGTCGTCGACGCAGGTGTCGCGTGAAGTGTGGCAGTGATAGGCAGCGCCGACCCCCGGGCTTGGCGAACAGTAATTGCCTGCTCCGCAATCCGAATCGACGCGACAATCGCTACCGTTCAAACAGGAGTTCGGCGCCGAGCTAGAAGCCGAGTCACGGCAGTCGCAGGGAGTATTCGCCGGACAGTCCGCATCGCTGAAGCACTGGTCGTATGAACACTGCGCACCCGGCAGGAGGGGCTGGGGCGCCAGACAGCGACCACTGACACCTGAGGTGCAGTCGGCATCATACATGCAGTTGGCGCCGGGGCATGGACAGTTGTGTGGGTTGGTGAAACTGATGCAGCCGCAGATGAACGGACCGGGACCGGGGGCGCGTCCCGTCGGACAGGCAGCACCTGCGGCACGATGGAGCAGCGGCGTGCGCGTGCCCGCATCCGGAGCTTTCTTCGCCATGCCGGCGTCAGGGGGCGGGGCACAGCTGGGACAACCGCAAGGCTCGGGATTCGGCAGGTATCCGTAGGTGCAGGCTATCATCGGGCACATCACGTTGCAGATCACCAGCGAGTCTGGTTTCCCAGCATCGCTGGTTCCACCGTCCACCGGCACGCATCCAGTGCAGCCGCAGGGCGGAGAGACCAGCTGCGACCCAGCGGGACAGGTCTTGGGGGGTAGGGCGCAAGGGGGCGGTGGCCCAAGACAGATCGGGCCGTCCGGACTGCCAGCGTCTTTCGCAATTCCGGCGTCAGGCTTCGGCACGCAGATGGGACAGCCGCACGGGTCGTTTGGGTTCGGCTGGACCTCGCCAGCACAGGCCGGCATAGGAATAGAGCACGAGGCCGGAAGGCAGGAACCCGTTCCGCCGGTGCCGCCGCCGTTGGTTCCCCCAGACCCAACTCCACCGACACCACCGGAACCACTGGAGGCTCCGCTGCTGCCCGCGCTTCCGCTGGTCCCGCCGGTTCCTGATGCACCCCCGTTTGCGGATGGCATGCAGCATGTCGAGGGGCCTCCCATGTTGCTGCATTCATACTGACTGGTGTTGTCGACTGTTCCGCCTGGGCAGGCGCCCGGCTGCGACTGAATGCACGTCCCACCTGCGGTTTCGCAAGGCGAGTAGCTGAGCGGTAGACAGCAAGATGTCGTGCTCGATGCGCAGGAATACCCCCCGGTGTTGGGGCTCCAGCCGCCCAAACAGGCTCCTGGTGCTCCTTGCTCACAGGTGCCACCTGCTTTCTCGCAGTCGTTCTGGCCGGTTGTTTGGCCCCCACCCGCGCTGCCTCCTGAACCGGCTATTCCTTGGCCTCCGCTCGTGCTGCCACCACCGAGATTCAGACCGGAATGGTTGCTACACGCCAGTTCCACCAAGCCAGCCAGAAGAAGTGCTGCGCCGCACATAGACATCTTGAACATGGAATCCTCCACGCGATCTAGGACAGCAATATGCGTGCCCAGTCTCGCGCCGCAACGGTAGAACCGATTCCCTCACAACTACGGGGAGACGGACACAAGTGGCGAGTGAAAACACGGCCACGGGGTCCGTTAACTATCAGAATTCTGAGGGTACCCATCCGCGATCTGGCTTGTTCCCCGGTCGGGGGACACACTCGCCCTTGGCCTCGAACTTGCTGATAGCCTGCCCACTCGAGCCGGAGGCAGCCATGACTCGTTCGATATCAGCCAGGACCGCTTGTTGCGTTCTCACCGCTTTTCTCCTCGCCGCACTTGCTGGGTGTGGCGGTTCAGGCAGGGCACGACCGGATGGCCCAGTGGCGACAGGTGGCAGCGCGGGTGCGGGCGGGTCTATCGTTGCCGATGGGGGAGGATCTTCCGGTGGCACTGCGGGTACCGGCAGCGGAGGCGTGTCTACGACCGGGGGTTGTTCTGGCGCACCAGTGACATTCCAAGTGATGCCGGCACCGAATGGGGTAACGCATTGGTGCCTGGGACATCCTACGGACGGCTGTTCCGGGTGGTTTGATCTCCATAATTCAGTTGGTTCTCTTGAGCTTGGGAGTTATTGCGGAGTGTCCTGCGATACGTGCACATTCGAGCAATGTCCTCCCCTCACTTGTCTAGGGCCTACCGAGCTCACTGACCAGGGAGTGACGCAGAGCTGGAAGGGCACCTACGTGACATCGAGTACTTGTGGCGCTTCAGCAACGAAGTGTGACCTCACGACCTGCGCGGTTGGGCAATACACTATCAACGTGTGTGGCTTTCCCAATCCAGATCCGGGTTCACCCGATGGATGCTACCAAGCATCAAGCACCACAAACTCGTCTTGCGTATCTGTACCATTCGAGTACCCCGCGATTGCGCCCATCGTCGTGACGATGCCGGTCGAGTAGTCATTGATAGCCCTTTGCCTGTCATCCGGCATCGATAGCGCCGTCACCGAGGTTGTCTCTGCGAGCGCGGCGGTGGCGACTCGGATATGCCGAGAGCCAGCGTGCCGATGGTCCCGGCACGGGCGCTTTCCTGTTGTCGGCCAGGAGGTGCAAGTCACCGGACGCTCTGGTGATGAAGGAATTGACGGAATCGGCCTGCTCCAAGTGAACCCACTGGTGAGCTTCAAGGTTCTGTTCCAATGCAAACGGTACCGAAAGAGCGTAACACCGTCGCATGTCAGGGACTTTCGTGGTGCAATGGGCGGTCGAGCGGACAAGGGAATCATCATCATGACTGGAACATTCACTTCCGACGCACGAAAGGAGGCAGTCCGGGACGGAGTGCCAGCCATCGAACTTGTGGATGGGCAGAAACTAGTTGGGATGCTCGAGAATCTCGAACTCGGACTGACACCAGTGAAAGCGTTCCGCATCACCCGTGCGTTCTTCGAGGATTTCAAGGAGCCGTCATAGCAGTGGCAGCCAGGACGAAGCTACTCATGCGCGAATGTAGGCCACATGCGCTGGCAGAAGATATCGAGCATAGTCATTTGAAGCGCCATTCTTCCTTCACCGAATCGCGTCTGCAAAATGTCTGATAGAAGAGATGCTGTAAACTACACGCACCTACGCGTCCAAACTATCCCCTATACCCGGCGACAGCGCCGAGGCGACCAAGGATGGCAAGCTGACCGCAGGGCACTGGCTCTTCACGGAAAACCCGGCGCAAGACCGCGCATCCCTGCGCCAGCTCGCCGCGCGCCTGCAGCCCTTCGCCGCCGAGGTCAAGGCCATCGCCTGCGCCCATTCCGGCGTGCTGACCAGCGGCCTCGCCCCGCTCGCGGAATTTGCGGCGGGCGAGAAGTGAGCTGTTTCACCTACTGAATACGCCCGCGAAGAGTACGGGGCTCGCGCAGGCGAGCCTCACCGCGTAGATCGCGGCCAACGGGTGGTTCTGAGATTGACTTCACTCTTTGCGCCTTTCTGCCGACACAACCAAAGGGCCCCAAGCCATGAACCAGAGAGTCCAGGCGGTCGTGCGCGAAAACCGCGAGGTTGCTGGCAAAGAGAAGGAGACGCGTTGCGCATCGGCCGCTCCATCGTTGTGGCCAGACACCGCGGCCCTCTGGTATTCGGGAGCGAGGCATACCAGGGGATCACGTCTGCTGCCCGGCTACCGATCCACTGTGTTTCGGCGGAGGCGGTGTGAAGCGAACGTTCTGGGAGTCTGAACGGGGACTTCTCCTTCTGCTCGCCATCGGAGTCGGCCTCTCGCTCATGCTCTTCGCGTTGGTGCGCGAGCTGACACAACAGCATGTGAAAGCCCGCTTCGAAAGTGACGCGCGCGACACCGTGGCATCGATCCAGCGGGCGGTCGACGAAGGCGCGCAAGAACTGGAGGCAATCTCGGCTCTCGATCACGTTTTTGCCGCGATCGACCGGGAACAGTTCGCGACCTTTGTCGAGCCCTTCCTCAAGCGCCGCCGTGTCATCCAGGCGCTTGAATGGGTGCCCCGCGTGGCTCGCGAGGGACGCCCTGATTTCGAGAGACGGGCCCGAGCATGGAATCCGAAGTTCGAGATCACCGAGCGCAACGCCCAAGGCGGCCTGGTGACAGCGGCGGACCGGCCGGAGTATTTCCCGGTCGCCTTCGTCGAACCGCTGATGGGGAACCAACCGGCCCTGGGCTTTGACATCGCCTCGGAACCGACCCGCAGAGAGGCGCTGGAGCGAATGCGCGCCACCGGGCGGCCGGCAGCGACGGCGCCCGTCCGTCTTGTCCAGGAAAGGACCATGCAGAAGGGATTTCTCATCTTTTGGCCAAATTTTGCGCCAGATGGAGCCCTGCTCAGTTTCTCGGTCGGCGTTTTCCGGGCTGGCGATCTGATCGATGGTGCCCTGGCCCTTTCACGATCCCGCAAAATTGCAGTGAACATTGTCGACGCCGCGGCCGGCGCCGATCCGCTCATGTATTCCTCCGCTGCCCTCTCCTCAGCCGAAGTGGGTGATCTCCGGTATGTCGCTCCAGTCGACGTCGCGGGTCGGACGTGGACGGTCAGCTGCTCGCCGGCCAAATCCGCCGCCCGGAGCCTGGGCGCTGAACCCTGGCTGGTTCTTTTGGGAGCCCTTGCGTTCACGACGATTGTGGCTATCTATCTTTCCGCCCGGGCGCGCGCCGAGGTGAGATTGCGCCATGCACACGACGCGCTGTCGGACGCCAACCAGGGGTTGGCGTCCAAGACAGCTGAGCTGCAGTCGAGCATCGCGGAGCTGGTATCGACACGCGCGCGGCTGGTTCAGGAGGAGAAGTTGACATCGGTCGGAAGGCTGGCGTCCGGCATCGCTCACGAAATTAACACGCCCGTCCAGTTCGTAAACGACAACATCGTCTTCATCCGCGACGCCATGAAGGACCTGACCACGCTCATCGAGAGGTACCAGGAGTGGCACCGCATTTTCCACGATGGCAGGCCTTGGTCGGAGGCCGCCGCCGAAATCGCCAAGGCCGAGCAGGACGCGGACCTTCCCTACATTGTGGAGAATTTTCCGGCGGCAATCCAAAGTTCCCTCGACGGACTCGCGCGCGTGGCCACGATTGTGCGATCGGTGAAGGAGTTTGCCCATCCCGATCAAAGTGAAGTGACGTCCGTCGATCTGAACCGTGCAATCGAAAACACGCTCACCATTGCTCGCGGCGAGTACAAATACGTCGCCGACGTCAAGATGGAATTGGGAAATCTGCCGCCGGTTGCCTGCTGCGCCAGTGAGCTCAATCAGGCCATCCTGAACATCATCGTCAACGCCGCTCACGCCATCGCGGACGTGGTCAAGAACACGGGGCAGAGAGGCGCCATTACCATCCGAACGCAACACGAAGGCGCATCGGTGGTGATCAGCATCGCCGACTCTGGTGGCGGCATTTCGCGGGAGATTCGCGACAAGATCTACGATCCCTTCTTCACCACCAAGGAGGTCGGAAGGGGCACGGGGCAGGGGTTGGCTATTGCTCGGTCGGTGATCGTGGACAAGCACGGTGGCGAGCTGAGCTTCGAAACCGTGCTGGGCAAGGGCACGACCTTCTTCATCCGGATTCCCGTGGCGAGAAAACCATCTGAGGGTCGCACCTCGAATGCCACCTGATTTTCGCCCGGGATTCCAATGCCTATGCACCATCCAGAGGATGTTTCCACCTGAGTCCCGGAAAACGAGCAAAACCCCGGTCTGCGGTGATCAATTCCGTCCCGTTTTCCAATGCCAGCGCCGCCAGGTAAGCGTCGGGAATGTCGTTGCCTTTCGCCTCGATCTTTCGGCAAAGCCCCGCAAACAACTTCCAGTGGCGTTCCCCTGGTTCCATCTCCATGTGGTTTGCCCGTTCTAGGAGCGAATTCAAGAATTCCAAAGCCTTGTCGGAGTATAGTCGGAAGAAGCACCATTTTGCCTTCACCGAATAGAATGTCCGATATAGGGATCTTGGACGAAGCCGCTTGCGCGGCAGCTTGGCGGCTGTGCAAATGACGGGCATCGGGGAGCATAGTCATTTGAAGCGCCATTTTGTCTTCACCAAATCGCATCTGCACAAGAAATGTCCGATATAGGATCTTCTGTAAGCTACATCAACCTACACGCCTAAACTATCCCCTATGCCCGGGACATCACCCCGGTACGCGACGGCAAGGCTGAGCGGATCGGATTCGAGGTATATTGCTGCGAACCGCCTCGGAGAAACCATGACTACGCTCCAGACAAAACTGGTCTTGTTGATGTTGACCGCCCTAGCGAGCGCTTCTCTCGGCGCCTGTAGCAGCAGCGCTCCCGCGACCGGCATGGGTGGACAACACAGCAGCGGCGGCACGGGGTCTGGGGGCAACAAATCCAGAGGTACCAACGGGACGGCCACAACTTCGCCCGGCGGGGCTTCTGGAACGGGAGGGATCGTTGGCAGTGGCGGAAACACAGGAAGTGGCGGTGGTGGCTCAGGCGGCAGCACCGCTGGCGGCGGCCTCACGGGAGGCGGCGGCACCACCGAGAGCGGCGGCAAGAGCGGAAGCGGAGGCGCGATGTCGACCGGCGGGACCGGCGCGGGCGGAGGCGGCGCGAGTGGCAGTAGCGGCAGCAGCGCTTCCGGCGGAACGAGCGGAGGCGCTGGCGCGAGCGGCGGCAGCGACGGCGGCGCTTCCGGCGGAGCGAGCGGAAGCGCTGCCCAAGGGGGCGCCGGCGCGTCGGGCGGTGCCGGGGGCAACGCCGGTGGCTCTGGGGCGGCTGGCAAGGATGGCGCAGGCGGGGCCGGTGGTGCCAGCGGCGACGGCGGTGTGGTCGTCAGGGACGCGGCCACCGACGGGCGCTGCGGCCGGTCCGCGCGCACGTATGCCTTCACCCGCCAGGACGTCAGACCGCTGGGCGCCGGCAGCCTCAACGCGGGCCTGGTCCTCCTGCAAGGGAACGGGACCCCGACGCTCATCTACGCCGCTGGCTCTGCCCCACAATACCGGATCTGGGCCGCGCACCTCCCCGAGACGAGCGATGGGGGTATCTCGGTGAGCCTGGCGTACCAGATCTCGCGCGGCGAGGTGGGCGGCGGCGTCACCGGCCCGCCTCAGGTGCGGACCGCGCAGAACGGCGAGATTCGTTTCGCGTACATGGAGCAGTACAACGCCGTGTACACCGCCCGCTACGTAACCTGGAACGGGGATTTCGCTCAGGCTCCCAACGACGTGACCGTGGGATCGTACAACCTCCAGTCCTACTCACCGATCGCGTTCGCGCTCGATCCCCAGGATCACCCCGGCCTCGTCTACTTCGCGACGGACCACACCGTCGTCTTCGCGAAGAACGACGGCGGCGGTTGGCAAATGACGACCCTCGAATCGCAGACCACGCAAGTCCTCACGTCGTCCCTCGCCTTCGACGGGAACGGCGTTCCGAGCGCGTTCTGGAACGGCATGGGATATGGCGGAGAGCTGAGCGGCTTCGTGGTGACCAGCCTTGGATCGAGCGGATGGTCGTCGGCCCAGTTCGATCCCCAGAACATCGGTGGCGATGGCCTCATCGCGGGCCGCGACGGCAATGGTCAGGTCGAAATCTTCTACTTCGTGTACCCCGCCGACCTCCGCGCGATCGGCACCGCCGGCGCGTGGACGCTGGGAGCCTCCGTGCCAGACCGGAACACCGGCTTCGGCGAGGCGACCTCGGTCGCGTTCGGCGCCGGCGGCGAGGTTCACCTCGCCTACGTGGACTTCATCCAGGGGGTCATGTACGCCTACTTCGACGGGTGTTCCTGGTCGACCCAAGTCGTCGACTCCGACACCACCGTCGGTGACCAGCTCCAGATCGCGCTCGATTCGGCGGGCGCGCCTCACTTTTCGTATCAGAGCAAGTCCATCCTGGCCAAGTCCAACCCCGCCGCCGGCGAGCTCTGGTACGCCTCCCCGGCGCCCTAGCCCATTGTCCGATACCTTGTGGTTCGCCTAGACGTCGTCCGCGACGTGTGTTTTGCGAACCACAACAGTCCCACATATTGCCGGGCAGGCACTTGGGGGAAAAGGTGATCCACACAGAAAGCCGCCGTGTCGGCCATCCTGCGACCGAGGCAGCTTGGGCAGAAGCCACGGCGCTTGCACGCAAACGCCACGACCCTGCTGTGCACACAGTCTTTGCGTCGGACGCGAAGAAAGCCATGGGCCGGAATTCCGCAACGAAGTCTCCCGGTCCTTGGCTCCGCGATCGCCCGGCACAGCCCTTTTAGGTTGCAATTCGCGCCCGCTTCCAGGTCACCGTGTCCACCATCGAGAAGCAATTTGGCATCAGCCGGGAGGGCGACCTGGTCGACCTGGCCGCCGAATGCGACGTGGTCGAGAAATCGGGCGCGTGGTTCGGCTTCGAGGGCGAGCGCATCGGACAGGGCCGCGAGAACGCGCGCCTGTACCTGCGCGAACACCCCGACGTAACCAAGAAGATCGAGTCCAAGCTGCTTGCGCACCATGGGGTGAAGCGTGAAGTGGGGCCGCCGGCGCTGTCCGCCGGCCCGGTGGCTGGCGGGCCTGCTGGCACAGTGCGCCCCATGGCGCCTCAGCCCAAGGCGCAGGCTCCCGACAAGCGGCGCTAGCGACGGTTTGTCGGGAAGTTCGGGGTTCCGGGCGACGGATCGCGGATCGCGGGTCGCGTGGGCGAGGGCGTGAGCGAGTTCGGTGCGCGGCACGCGAGACGCGGAAAGCGTGAGCGGGTGGGGTGCCACGCACCCCTGGGGGGCCTTCGGGACGGACAACTACTAGAGCATAGTCATTTGAAGCGCCATTTTTCCTTCACCGAATTGCGTCTGCAAAATGTCTGATAGAAGAGATTGGACGAAGCCGCTTGCGCGGCAGCTTGGCGGCTGTGCAAAAGCGGCGGTCAAGGGCGCGCAGCGGCTCGCGGGGCGAGCGAACCCTTGACGGCTGCGAGCACCCCCGCACGATGGCCGAATGTGGAACGCGGGTGCCCGTCCGCCGGTGGGTGTCCGTGACAATCCACCCGGTGGATCACGAAATAGCGAGAGAGCCAACACCCCATTTTCTCGCCGATCTCTCGATGGACTGGCAACTTCTTCAACCAGTAGTGTTAGAAAGGGACGGTCGTCCATCACACTGGGGAGGCTAGACCGTATGCTTGCTTCGTCTGAATTGGTTGATGAGATCTACAGGGCCGCGCTGTCGCCGTCGGAATGGGAGCCATTCCTGGCCCAAATGGCGCGCACTTTCCACGCCGCCGTGGCCATGCTGTTCATGGCCGATTTGCGAACCCACGAACACATCATTCCCTGTCGGTGTTTCGGCTTCACGCAGGGGCAACAGTCGCTGTTCCTCAATCGGTTCATGTTTGAGCGAAATCCCTTTGCTGAGCCGGCCGCCGAAAGACCTTGGGGTCACGTTGTTCGAACGGAAGAGCTGGTGCCGCTGAAGGCTCTAGAACCCACCGAAATCTACCAGGAACTCATGGTCAAGGCGGGGAGCCATTGCGGAGCTGGCATCAGCCTGAGCCGCGTGGGCACAATGGGAGCGCTCGCCCTCCATCGCGAGTCCGGTGGCAGGGCTTTCAGTGACGCCGAGATGTCGCTCGTGAGAGAATTGGCCCCGCACGTTCGAAGGTCCACTCAGTTCCAGATGCGCCTGGGCCGGGCGGAACAGGAAGTTCTCGCTTGCCACGCGCTCGATCAACTCTCCGCCGCAGTCTTCCTTGCCGGATGCGAGGCCAACCTCGTCTTCGCCAACGCGTCGGCGCGGGCAATACTTCGCGGCGACGGCCCGTTGATAGCCAAGAAGGGTCGCCTGGAGGCGCGCCAGTCCGATGATTCCCGGCGATTGCACCGCGCGATTTTCGAAGCCGCAACCAACCCCTGCAACCCTGGACTGGGGTGCGACGGCACGCTGACGATGACCGGAACCCGGAACGCACCGGTTCGAGTCACGGTCGTTCCATTGGCCAAGCGTCGCGCTACCGGGGAGTGGCCGGCCAACTGCTGCGCGATGGTTCTTGTCGAGCAGAATTCCAGCACGAATGCGTCAGAGATCCTGCAGCGCCGATTCGGGCTAACCGGAGCCGAGTCCAGGTTGGCGCTGAAGATCGCTGACGGCAGCAGCCTCAGTGAAGCCGCCGAGAGATTTCATGTGTCCATCAACACCGTGGGCACCCAACTCCAACACATCTTTGAAAAGACGGACACCCGCCGCCAAGCCGAATTGCTACGCCTGCTCATGACAATTGCAAGACCGCTCTTGCGGGGGTAGCGGCAACACACTATCTGCCGTCACGGGATAGGTCGGCGATCGCAATCTCGTCATCCAAACGGATGATGACAGCGCGAAATGGAGTTGTTAGACACCCCGGGTATGGAGGTGCCTCCATGTTGAGTTCGAACTCGATGCCTTACCTGGAGCGAGAGACAAGGTTGAACCGAGTGCGACTTGCGTCGGCCATTGCAGGGTGGATCGGCGTCCTCGTTCCGACGGCATGCAGTAGTGGTTCGCAAACCTCACCATCGGACCTCCGTCCGATCGAGCACTGTTCGAGTGTGGCACAGTGCAAAGCGGCAGACCCACGCTATGATTCCTGCATCTGGGTTTGTACAGGCGACGTAACCTACTGCGAAGTGAGTTGCACAATGGATTCGGATTGCACTAGGCGCGCCGATCTTCCATCCAACTACACGCACTGCAACATCCCGCGGCAGGGAAGCGGCTTTTGCTCTGAGATTGACAACGGCTACAAATCGGGTGACTGCGTACAGAACACGCTTCCCATCAGCTCGGGTGGTAGCAACACAGGCACTAGCTCGCCAACTGGCTCGGCCACTTGCACCTCTTCGAGCGACGTAGTGTACCCCGACGGTCACTACATCTGCAATACGATTGGCGGGAACAAGATCATGCAATGTGAGAACGGCGCCTTCGTCCAGGTCGCGACGTGCGATTGCACGGTGACTACGTCGAGCGGCACCCAAAGTACTTCTTGCGACTACGGTTCGACTGGCGAATCCACCAGTAGGGCGTGCACATACGGCTATACACCGTGCGTTGAATGCATAGACGGCCTGGGCTGTGAGTATTACTAGCACTGAGCATAGTCATTTGAAGCGCCATTTTTCCTTCACCGAATTGCGTCTGCAAAATGTCTGATAGAAGATTTGTAAACTAGACGCACCTACACGTCCAAACTATCTCCTATACCCGCGCCATCTGATCAAGAAATTCGTCGAGCACTACATGACCGAGCGGTTTCACCAGGGCGTGAGTGGCCAACTCATGCTGGACGCACCCCCTTCGAATGGGCTAGTTCACCCAACTACCCTGACCGGCGTGTCTGGAGTGCGGGGACCAGTATGGCCAGATTATCCCCACTACCCATTGTTACGGATTCCAGGTACCATCTCGCGCGGATGCGTTCGGTAACGACCACGCAGCATACTGCTTCGACGTTTTCGTGGAGTCGACGCGCGTCTTGCGCTCCTACGGGTCGGGCGAATATGCGCTGCGAAACATTGGAGGACTCAAAATGACGACGGACAATCCCATCGCAATTGTGAAACGGATGATCCAGTGCGCTCTACCACCCTTGCGCTCCATCGGTCTGAGCTGCCTGGGCCTAGCCGTGACTGGCTGTGGGTCTGGGGGGAATGACTGTCCAAACCTTGCGGGAACGTGGCAGGTCACCGAGCACTTCGTCTCGAGCCAGGTCGGTCAGACCACGGAGATCACGCAGAGTGGGTGCACCATCACCATGAAGACCGCCGGCAATGCTGCGGCCATATCGTCGGTGGTCAGCTCAGACGGGCGGCTTTCTTGGAAATCGGGTAGCACCACGTGTGTTGGGCAAGCCGTGGGTGACATCATCACGATGGACTGCATGTCTTCCAGCGGCGGCGGCCAGGTAGTCACCAAGCGGAAGTGAGCATGAAAACGCGCGCCACCGCAGGGAAGCGCTACGCATTGCAGGTGTCGCCGTCGCCCGCCGCTTGAACGCAGATCACTCCGATCATGCCGGACCATGGCTGGAGCATAGTCATTTGAAGCGCCATTTTTCCTTCACCGAATCGCGTCTGCAAAATGTCTGATAGAAGAGATTTTGTAAACTACACGCACCTACCCGTCCAAACTATCCCTTATACCCGAGGGAAAACAAGCCCACTTTTCGTGCGTGCAGTCGTGGGTATGGGCCTATCCCTGGCCCCACTTCTGGGGGGCTGCTCGGTCACTACTCGGAGCTGGGCGGGTCGGCGTAGTCGGCCTCGTCGATGTCGGCCGTGCTCGAAAGCTCGGCCTGCGGAGGCGGTCGCGCGGTGGTGCGGCGCGGGGCTTCGCCGGGGATTCCGAGGTGGTCCATGATCTTGCGTATCGCTTCCGGCTTCGTGATCGCGGCCAGGATCTTCATGCGGCCTTGGCACTTCGGACAAGTCAGCGCGTCCGTCATGAACACGCGCTTCAGAAGAAGGGCCCAAGGTAGTCGGCTCCCTCTTTGTATCTTGGTGATATCGATCTCACGGGATTCATCGCCGTCCGCCGTTTCGGCGCCTGCCACTTCAGCAATCGGCGGAGCTGGCGCGGGCGGCGCGGGCGATGTCGGCACTACCTTGTCGCGGTCCTTGGCCGCAGGACCGAGAATGCCGTGGTATCGAACGAGGTGGGCGCGAGGGCGGGGAATCAGAGGGATGAGCTTATGAAGCGTGAAGTGGGGCCGCCGGCGCCGTCCGCCGGCCCGGTGGCTGGCGGGCCTGCTGGCACAGTGCGCCCCATGGCGCCTCAGCCCAAGGCGCAGGCTCCCGACAAGCGGCGGTAGTCGCGGCGGGCCGTCCCCACCGGTCGCGGAATCAGGGTCGAGAATGTTTCGGCGGAAATCTTGTCGCGTCGGGGTCCGGTGCATACTACGATTTGTGCAATGGCTGCCAAGAAGACGGGTCCTGAGGGGCCCATCGAGATTCCTGAAATCATCGCAGTGCTCCCGCTGCGTAACTCGGTCCTGTTTCCCGGGTCGATCATCCCTATCGACGTGGGTCGCAAGAAATCGGTGAAACTGGTCGAGGAGGCGATCTCGAAGGAGAGGCCTGTCATCGGCATCGTCACGCAACGGGATGCCCGCACCGAGGATCCCGGCCCGGCCGACCTGTACACCGTGGGCTGTGCCGCCCGCATCCTCAAGGTCATTAAGCTGGCCAAGGACAGCTTCTCGGTGATTCTGCAGGGGATCTCGCGCGTGCGGCTGCTGGAGACCGGGGCCCAGGATCCCTTCATGACGGCCAAGGTGCAGGTGCTGCCTGACCCGCTCGGCTCCAACCTCGAGATGGACGCACTGGTGCTCAATCTGAAGGACGTGGTCAAGCGGGTGTTCAAGCTCATGCCCGAGCTGCCCAAGGAGGCTTCCACGCTCATCGACAGCGTGACCGAGCCCGGGCAGATCGCCGACCTCATCACTTCGAATCTGGACGTTCAGGTCGACGAGAAGCAGGAGATCCTGGAGATCTTCGACCTCAAGGCACGGCTGCGCCGCGTGCTGCAGTTTCTCTCGCGTCAGCACGAGGTGCTCAAGGTGCGCGAGAAGATCAACACCCAGGTGCAGGAGGAGATGGGGCGCAACCAGCGCGAGTACGTCTTGCGCCAGCAGCTCAAGGCCATCAAGGAGGAGTTGGGCGAGATCGACGAGACGGGCGGGGACTTGGACGACTTCCGCGAGAAAGTCTCGGCGGCCAAGATGCCGGCTGAGACCGAGAAGGTGGCGCTCAAGCAGCTGGAACGTCTCAAGGTCATGCAGGCGTCATCGGCTGAGTACACGGTGACGCGCACCTATCTGGAATGGCTGGTCGAGCTGCCCTGGGCCATCTCGACCGAGGACAAGTTGGACATCCCGGCGGCTCGCGACATCCTCAACGCCGACCACTACGACCTGGAGAAGGTCAAGAAGCGCATCCTGGAATACCTGGCGGTGCGCAAGCTGAAGACCGACAAGAAGGGGCCGATTCTTTGTCTGGTGGGCCCGCCCGGCGTGGGCAAGACCTCCTTGGGGAAGTCCATCGCCCGTGCCCTAGGCCGCAAGTTCATGCGCGTGTCGCTGGGTGGGGTGCGCGACGAGGCCGAGATCCGCGGTCACCGNNGGGGCACGACTTCCGCGGGGATCCGGCCGCGGCTTTGCTGGAAGTCTTGGACCCGGAGCAGAACCATGCTTTTTCGGACCACTATCTCGAGGTGCCGTTCGATTTGTCCAAGGTCATGTTCATCGCCACGGCCAACATTCTCGACCCCGTGCCGCCGGCGTTGCGCGATCGTCTCGAGGTGCTGGAGATTCCGGGCTACACCAGCGAAGAGAAGCTGAACATTGCCAAGCAGTTCCTCATCAAGAAGCAACTCGACGAGCACGGCTTGGGCGGTGAGCGCGTGGTCTTCGAGGATACCGCGGTGGTCGAGGTCATCGACAGCTACACGCGCGAGGCGGGTGTGCGCAACCTGGAGCGCGAACTGGCCAACGTCATTCGCGCGGTGGCCGTGCTGGTGGCGGAAGAAAAGGCCTCGGAGAAGGAGACCATCACCATGGCCCGCGTGCCCGATTTTCTGGGCCCGCAGAAGTACCTGCCCGAGGTGGCCGAGCGAACCGCTGAGGCGGGCGTCGCCACCGGCCTGGCTTGGACGCCGGTGGGCGGTGACATCCTGTTCATCGAGGCGACCCGCATGAACGGCAAGGGCAATCTGGTGCTGACCGGCCAGCTGGGCGACGTAATGAAAGAGTCGGCGCAAGCGGCACTGTCATTCATCCGGGCTCGCGCTCGCTGGCTGGGGCTGGAAGAAACCTTCCTCGAGCGCAGCGACATTCACGTGCACATCCCCGCCGGGGCCATTCCCAAGGACGGCCCGTCCGCCGGAGTCACCATGTTCATAGCCATGGTTTCGCTACTGACCGGCAAACCGGTGCGCAGCGACGTGGCTATGACCGGCGAGATCACGTTGCGTGGCCTGATTCTGCCCGTGGGCGGAATCAAGGAGAAGTTCCTGGCCGCGCACCGTGCGGGTATCAAGCGCGTCGTCATGCCGGAGCGCAACCGCAAGGACATCATCGACATTCCCGAGCAGCCGCGCAAGGAGATCGAGATCATCTTCGTCAAGCGTATGGACGAGCTTCTGCCCTTCGTGCTGACGGAGATGCCCAAGCTGCAAGGCACGATGTCGAGCGCCGTGACCCCGGCACCGTCGACACAAGCGCCGCCGGTACCGCCCTCGTCGTAGTACCGTCTCTGGTATGTTCGTAGCGGGTTGAGTGGCCGCGTTGGCGGCTGTGGCTCGCGGACACCTACCCTTGCTACTTGGGTGTGAGGCTCGTCACTGTGCGATTGGCGTAGTTCGTCCAGTAGACGCTCGTAGCATCAATGGCGATGTGGGCGGGGTAGCTTTGGCCCGAGGCGAGGGTCGTTGTCGTGCCGCCGCCGGTGGAAACCTTCATCACCGTGCCGGCATTGGAATACGTTGTCCAGTAGACGCTCGTGGCATCGACGGCGATGCCTTCGGGAGCGGACTGGCCCGAGGCGAGAGTAGTCGCGGTGCCGCCGCCTATGGGCACCTTCATCACCGTGCCGGCTGTGAAGTTTACCCAGTAGACGTTCGTGGCATCCACTGCGGTGCCGATGGGCTTGTCTTGACCTGAGGCGAGAGTAGTCGCGGTGCCGCCGCCTATGGGCACCTTCATCACCGTGCCGCCGTAGATATTCGTCCAGTAGACGCTCGTGGCATCAATGGCGATGCTGTTGGGGTAGCTCTGGCTTGAGGCGAGGGTCGTGGGGGCGCCGCCGCCTATGGGCACCTTCATCACCGCGCCGTCCGCGTTAGAATTGGAGACGATTCCGCCGTCCGTGTTGGAATTGGAGGTGGTTCCGGCGTTCGTCCAGTAGACGCAGGTGGCGTCAATCGCAATGCCGTCGGGGGAGTTCTGGCCTGAGGCGAGGATAGCTGGGGTGCCGCCGCCGGTGGGCACCGTCATCACCGTACCGTCGCGGAAATTCGTCCAGTAAACGCTCGTGGCATCAACCGCGATGCTATTGGGGTAGGTCTGGTTTGAGGCGATGGTTGTGGGGGTGCCACCGCTGATGGGCACCATCATCACCGCGCCGTCCAGGTAAGATTTGGAGGAGGTTCCGCTGTTCGTCCAGTAGACGTTCGTGGCGTCAATGGCCACTTGGATAGGGATATTCTGCTCCGACGCGAGGGTGACGAGACAACCTCCTGCCGCACAGGTGGCCGTGGAGGGCGAGATGGCCGAACAACTGGAGCAATTCGCGCCGGTTCCGCTCGTTCCGTCGGTTGCTCCGCCAACTCCACCAGTGCCTTCGGTGCCCCGTCGAAGACATGCCCCCGGCACCGGCAACCCGAGCTAATCAGGACTTGCATGCGGTACCAGGACTGGATTGCGGAAAAGGGCCGAGTGGCCTTCCGCCCGCGGTTGTGCGAACGTGGCCGTGTGACGTCGCAGCCGCCTCAATGTCTGCCGGGAACCGACGTCATCGATCTCATCGGCGAGTCCGGCAAGGATCTCGACGCGTACTTCGATCGTCGTGAATTCGAGATCCGTAGCTGGCTGGAAGACCAGCACTACTGGCATCGCTACCGCAAGACCGTGATCCTGCAGGTTGTGCGGGGCCACTGCCCGGATGGCAGCCGCCCGCTCGTCGACCTGGGCTGCGGCGCAGGGGTCGTGGCCACCTATCTCAACCAGCACGGCTACCGGGTGGACTATGCCGACGTGCACACCGAGGCCCTGCATGTCGCCCGGCAGCGCTTCCAGGCGACCCTGGGCACGCAGGCGCCCGCGCCCCGCTTCATCCGCGTCGATATCACGCGCGGTTTTCCGGTCGACGACTACCAGGGGTACCTCTTGCTGGATGTGCTGGAACACCTGCCCGACGACGTGGCCGTGATGCGGGCTCTGCACGGCCGCATGCGGGACACCGCCGCCAGGCGTGCCCAGACTGGTTGCTGTCGCGAGGACCGCGATTTCGTGCTGCTCACGCTGCCGGCTTTCCCCGCGCTGTGGTCGCCATGGGACGACCTGGAGAAGCACAAGCGTCGCTACACTCTGGCCACGGCGCGCCGGCTATGCGAGCAGGCCGGCTTTGAGGTGATCCGCACAACCTGTTTCTTCTTTCCGCTGTTCTTCGCCGCGGTCGCAGTGAAGGCGGTACGGCTCGCGGGGCGCAAACTGGGCGGCCGGATCGCCCCCGCCGGCGCCATCACCGATCTGGCCGAGGGCAAGACCTCGCGGGGGCTGAGCGGGCTGGTGCTGGGCCTGTTGGCGCCCGAACGCGGTTGGCTGCGATACGGGAACCTTCCCCTCGGCACGTCGATCCTCGTGCTCGCGCATCCGCGCTAGCGTCTACGGCCACGACCTTCCGCGGCTATCGCGGGATTAGGGAGGGTCGAGCAGGCTTTGCGGGATCCACGATCTGAGCGATGCTTCGGAGTATCGTGCACCGACCGATGGCGAATCGCAGTTTCTGGCTCGCGGCCGCCGGGTTTTCGGCCCTGCTCCTGCTGGCGGTCGGATGGGTCGACTACCTACCGACCAACGATGGACCGCAACACATCTTTACGGCGCACGCCTTGCACCGCCTCGACGATCCGACTCTCGGCTATGGCCGCTATCTGGAGCCTGGGGGGGCGATCACCGACATCGGGTTCGAGGCGGTGTTCGGGACGCTGGAACGATTCCTGCCCTGGCGGCACGCCGTCCGCATCACCCTCTGCCTGTTTGCACTGGGCTGGGCCTGGAGCGTGCTGGCCCTGGCGGCAGCCCTGGACAGAGGGCGTCGTTGGCTCGGGCTGCTGGGCTTCGCCACGGCGCTGCAGTGGCTGCTGTACATGGGGCTGTTCTCGTACTACCTCTCGCTCGCCCTCGGCCTCGGCGCCCTCGCGTTCGCCTTCAGCCGGATTGCGTGGCGAAGACGCGACTATCTGATACTGGCCGGGCTTCTCGCTGCGCAGGCCTGCGCGCACGTCGTGCCCACGGTCGTCATTGGTTTGACCCTGGTCCTGCTGGCGCTGTTCTCCGCGCCAGCAGGCGACCGCGCACGCGCTCTCGTGCGCACGGCAGCCGCTGGCACCCCGGCCGCGCTCATCGCCCTGGTGGTGGCCTGGCAGACTCTTGGCAACGAGCCCATCAACAAGTACAGCATGATGCCTGCGCTGGCGGCGCGGGCGAGCCTCATGGGCCGGGCTTTCGTCTCCGGCCCCTCGTGGCGGGCCTGGCCTGTCGTGGTTGTGGCGGCGATCGGCCTGGCAGGCGGCTGGCGTCTGCGTCGTCGCGGCGGGGATCCGCGGGAGCGCGTTCTGTGGATCGTGGGCGCGTTGCTGTTGCTGCTGGCGATTTCGACCCCGCTTCACATCAAGGGTTGGGAGTACTTCAACGTGCGCTTCGTGCCGCTGGCCGTGATGTTTCTGGCGCTGCTGGTTCCCTTCGAGCGCATCCGGCAGCCAGCCTGGCGAAGGATCGCGATCACCGCGCTTGTCGTCTATGCCGCTGGTTCGCTCGGGTGGGGCTGGCGGCACAACCTGCGCGTGCGCGCAGCCCACGCTGACCTGATGGCGGGTCTGGATGCGCCTGTGCGACGGAGTGGACCACGGCTGCCCGTGATCCTCGAACCTCCGCCGGGCGAGGTCGCGGACGAGTGGGCGCGCGACATTCCGTTCGTGAATTCCAACTGGCAGCTCGGCGCGCTGTATTCCGTCGAGCAGGGGGGCGTTCCCGCATTCCTGTTCGCGGGTGCGGGCGGTATGCAGGACTTGGCCTGGCGCCAGCCGCCAGCGGGCATGGCCATGCCGGCCAAGCCGGTGCGCGGCTACGAGTGGCAGCTGTGGGAACCCGCAGCGCGGGCCGATCCGCTCGCGCGGGCGAGAGCGCTGAACTACATGTTGTCCTTCGGTCCTGGGTACGAGGATGTGATCCTGCACGGGCTTCCAGAAGACATGGCGGTACTGCGCGAGCGCGGCTACACCGCCGATTTCGAGCGTAACGACGTGGCCATCGCCCGCTTCGCTGGGTGTGCTGCGAGTCTTGAGCTGCACGCGCCCCCCGGCGGTTTTCCCCCCACCCTGGTGACGGCGGGGTGGTTTCCGGCGACCAACACCGTGTTCTCCGTGGTGCTGGGCTCCAGCGAGGATTCCGCCGTGCGAAGCGTGCCGCTGACCGACAGTCCGTGCGGCGATGTCTGGGTCCGCGTCCTGTTCGACATGGATCGCAACCACACCGCCTCGCCGGGTGATCGCTTTTGCCAGGGCGCGGACCGCAATGCCGTCTTGCTGGCCCGAATAAATGCCCCTGGTGCGAAGATCGTCTGCAGCGCAGGCTCGCCCATGCCAGTACAACCGGGCACGGAGTAGAGCACCGAACGGTTTGCCGCGACGGAAGCCCGTCGTGAGATAATCAGCGGGCGACTGTCGAGTCGCGGAGATTGTACGCCCCATGTGTGGAATTGCCGGCTTGATCGATCCGGCGGGTGCTCCCATCCCGCAGGCCGTACTGTCGTCGATGCTTCGCACCCTGGCCCCGCGTGGCCCGGACGGCGAGGGCACTTGGTATGCGCCCGGTGTGGGTTTGGGCCACCGGCGCCTGGCCGTGATTGATCTGTCCCCCGCCGCTGACCAGCCCCTCGGCAACGAGGACGGCAGCGTCCAGGTTGTCTTCAACGGCGAGATCTACAACTTCGTCGAGCTGCGCGCAGAGCTGGAGGCGCGGGGCCACGATTTCCGTTCGCGCACCGACGGCGAGGTGCTGGTGCACGGCTACGAGGAGTGGGGCGACGCTGTGGTCGAGCGCATCGACGGCATGTTTGCGTTCGCGCTGTGGGACGAGCGGCACCGCCGATTGCTGGCCGCACGCGACCGCATGGGCAAGAAGCCCCTGTACTACGTGCGCATTCTCCGCAGCGGCGCGCCCCCTCTTTTTGCTTTTGCCTCCGAGCTCAAGGCACTGGCGTGCGTTCCCGGGTTCGACCGCAGTGTGGACCCGGCTGCGCTGGCCCGCTACCTGGCCTACGAGTATGTGCCCGCCCCCCACGCCATCTTTCGCGGGACCAGCAAGCTGCCCGCGGCGTACCGACTGGTGCTTGATTTGGCAACGGCCGGCGTGGCCGAGCCGCGCATCGATCGTTACTGGGATCTGCCATTTGCCGACCGGCCGGCCGGCTGGAGCGAAGACGAGGCAGCCGAGCGCCTACGAACCCTGCTGCGCGGCGCAGTGGCGCGCCGTCTAGTCGCCGACGTGCCGGTGGGCGTGTTCCTTTCAGGCGGCATCGACTCGTCGACGGTGGCGGCCTTTGCCGCCGAGCTGGCCGGGGCGGGCCGCGTGCGCACCTTCTCGGTCGGGTTCTCGGACGCGTCGTTCGATGAGACTCGCCACGCCCGGGCCGTGGCCGTCTATCTGGGCACGGAGCACAGCGAGGAACGGCTGGATGCCCGAGCGCTGCTGGACATCCTGCCCACGGTGACGGATTTTCTCGACGAGCCGCTGGCCGACGCATCCATTGTGCCCACCTATTTGCTGTCCGCCTTCACCCGCCGCCACGTCACGGTTGCGCTGGGCGGGGACGGCAGTGACGAGCTGTTTGCCGGCTACCAGACCTTCCGCGCCGAACCCTTTGGCCGGCTGTTCTTCGACCACGCTCCGGCCGTGGCCCGCGGCCTGATCGAGCGCGCGGCCCGACTGCTGCCCGCGCGCACCGGCTACTTCAGCCTCGATTTCCAGGTCAGCCAGTTCTTGCGCGGCGGCCCGGTGGCCGGCCCGCGTCGCCACCAGCGCTGGATGGCCTCGTTCCTTCCCGAAGAGTTGGGCGGGCTGCTGGTTCCCGAAGTGCTGCAGGCCGCGGGCGGTGATCCACTTGACGACGTGGATCGCCGCATGCGGGATGGCCCGGCCCGGCTTTCCTGGGATCGCCTGATGGATTTCTACGCACGCTTCTACTTGCCCGAGGACGTGAACACCAAGGTGGATCGGGCCGCCGGCGCGGTCGGGCTGGAGGTGCGCGCGCCCTTTCTCGACACCGCCGTGGTGGAGTTCGCGTGCCGTCTGCCGGTGCAACTGCGCCAGCGCCGACTGGCCGCGAAGGTCATCCTGAAGCAGGCCATGCGCGGTCGGCTGCCCGACGCCATTCTGCGGCGGCACAAACAGGGTTTCGGGGTACCGGTGGCGCGCTGGATGCGCGAGGAGCTGGCGCCCATGCTGCGCGACGAGCTGGCGCCGGACAAGCTGCGCCGCGAGGGTCTGTTCCAGCCCGACCAGGTCCAGCGGCTGATCGACGACCATCTCACCGGCCGTCGCGACCGGCGCAAGGCCCTGTGGACGCTGCTGACGTTCGAACGCTGGCTGGGCCGGTGGGGCGGCAGCTGACGGATCCGGCGGCCGGATCCGGAACCGGGGGCCGGATCCGGATCCCCCTGCGGGGGCTTCGGGACGGACTACCCACCCTGCCCACCCCGCGCGCTTCGCGCGCGCCCTCGCCGGCGCCGGCCATCGGCCACCGGCCCTATCAATCCAGCCGTCTAACCTGCTGCGAATTCGCGAAAGGCGCAGCGGCCGGACCCTCGCTGACCTGGCCGTTGCGGCAGATGTCGCGCACGACGTAGGTGGCTGTTTGCGATGCCTCGTAGTAAGTGCGCATCGTGATTTCGGCCAGCAGCCCCATCAGGATGGACAGGCACCCGACCAGGAAGGCCATCACCACCAACAGTGGCAACGGCGTCTCGACGAAATCCTTCTCGCCCCAGAACTTGTACCAGACCATCATGGCGAAGAAGAGCAGGGAGGCCAGCAGGCTGAGCAGACCGAACTTGCCGAAGATGTGCATGGGCTTGGTGCCGTACTTCCACAGCATCTGTGACAGCAGGAGGTCGAGCACGACGTTGGGCACGCGGCCCAGGCCGTACTTGCTTTGGCCGTGTTGGCGCGGGTAGTGGTTCACCTCGACCTCGGCCACGCGCGCCCCGCGGTGTGCAGCGTAGACCGGGATGAACCGGTGCATTTCGCCGTACAGGTGGATGCCGCGCAGGACGGACCGACGGTACGCCTTGAGGGTGCACCCGTAGTCGTGAAGCCGCACTCCTGATGCCGCCGAGAT
>PMLB01000040.1:0-972 GCA_003158735.1 Myxococcales bacterium
GCCCTGCTGAACCACACCGCCGGTGTTCTGGCCGTTTCCACCCGCCCCTGCGGAGGCAGGGCCACTACCTGCTTGTGGTGTCCCGGAGTTGTTCGTTGAGCTGCAGCCTAGGCCCAGAGGTGCCACCGCAATCATGGCGAAGAGGAGGTGGCGAAAAGGCCTGCGACCGTGAAGGTTGTGATTCGACTTCTCGTTCTGGTCATGGATTGACATCGTCATAGGCAGTGGCTCCTTAGGAATCTTCGGCTCAAGAATCCGCGATGCCGTGCTGCGACAACTGGGCTCATTGTATACCGACTCGGCGCCGGCAAGCGCGTATAGGCACTTGTTGCGCTGCGACGAGACGAAGCCAAACCCTCACCCTGACATCCAATGGGTAGGAACTATTGGAGAGCCCCATGAACATATCCCCGGGAATTCTCGCCCTGGCAGCCATGGGCCTGGTTTCTTGGCCTGGTTTTGCTCGGGCGACGGCGATGCCGGCCGTGGGAAGCCCGGCACCGGATTTCACGCTGCCGGCGCACGACGGCAGCAAGGTGCAACTTTCGGCACTGCACGGCACCTGGGTGGTCCTGTACTTCTATCCCAGGGACAAGACCCCAGGCTGCAGCATCGAGGCGCACAGTTTCGCCGTGGATCAGCCCGAGTACACCAAACGCAAGGCCGTCGTGCTGGGCGTGAGCGTGGACAGCGTGGATTCACACCAGGAGTTCTGCGCCCAGGAGGGACTGACTTTCAAACTCCTGGCAGACACCGACAAGAAGGTTTCGGCGGCCTACGGATCGCTCACTAACCTGTTGGTGACCAAGCTGGCCGCGCGCCATACTTTCATCATCGATCCCCAGGGCAAGATCGTGCAGGTGTTTGCCGACGTGAAGCCCGCCGTGCACAGCCGCCAGGTGTTGGCCGCACTGGACGCCCTGGGCGCCGCCGCGAAATAGATGCGCTGGCTAGCACTACTGATTGAATTTC
>PMLB01000040.1:982-3198 GCA_003158735.1 Myxococcales bacterium
AATTTCAATCAGTAGTGCTAGAGGCGCCGAATAGACCGGGCTGCTTTCGCCGTACACCAACGCCCGCGCTGGCAGTGAAAGACGTCTCCGTGCTTCGGCCTGTCTGGGAAATGCCATTGAAAGCATCGCGATTCGGTCAATCCGGTCGGCACAACCGTCCTTCGGGAGAAGCAGGGGCTTTGCTGGGGAAGACTGGGTCTAGAAATCTTCCATCTCGCCGCAGCATTCCGCTCGGACATGGGAAGGACGAACGCGTTTCTTTGTGAAGCTATCCCCGCTCGCACGCCCTAGACTCATGCAGGCGCCCCCGAAAGGATGTTGTTCATGAGCATAGCCACGACGCGCGTTAGACTGGTTTTTCTCGCCGCTGCCTTCACGGTGGGGCTCTTCAGCTCAAGCGCCGACGCTCTTGCCCAGACCATCACGATTGACGGCGCAGGCACCGGCCGGACCTACGACGGAATCGGCGCGGTGACTGGCGGCGGCGGAACCTCCCCTCTACTGATTGACTACGTCGAGCCCCAGCGCACGCAGATTCTCGACTACCTCTTCAAGCCGAACTATGGGGCATCCCTGCAAGAGTTGTATGTCGAGATAGGTGGCGACGGTAATTCGACCCAGGGCTCGGAGCTGAGCCACATGCACACCAAGACGGATGAAAACTACTACCGCGGCTACGAGTGGTGGCTCATGGAACAGGCCCGGCAGAGAAACCCAGCCGTCGTGTTGGATGCCACGGCGTGGTCGGCTCCGGCGTGGGTCGGCAATGGCAACTTCTGGTCGCAGGACACGGCCGACTACCTGTCAAAGTGGATCATGGGCGCGAAGTCCGCCCATGGCCTCGACATCGACTACGTCGGGTGCCGAAACGAAAAGGGCGACAACACCAGCTGGGTGAAGACATTTCGCACCACTTTGAACAGCAACGCTCTCACCAACGTGGGCATCCACGCTTTCGACAACTGGGGAGCCACCAGCTGGACCTGGGCCACCGGGATGAACACCGACGCCACCTTGAAGGCCGCGGTCTATGCCATCGGCAGCCACACCACGTCGTCATTTGGCAGCACAAAGGGAACGCCGCCGCCCGCGAACGTCATAGCCATTGGCAAACCAATCTGGGACACCGAAGAGCATGTGTACGAACATGGCTTTCAGTGCGCACTAGACATTGTCGGCGCATTCAACTTCAACTACGTAAACAGCAAGATCACGAAGACCATATACTGGTATCTCATCACCGCGTTCTACTCGAACGAGCCCTTCTATGACGACACCATGGCCGTCGCGAGCTCGCCCTGGAGTGGCAACTATACAATCAATCCAGCGCTCTGGGGCTATGCCCACGTGGGCCAGTTCACCAAGGTCGGCTGGAAGTACCTGGACGGCGCATCCGGCAGCTTGTCGGGTGGTGGCAACTACGTGACCATGATGGCTCCCAGTGGCGGTGACTATAGCGTCATAGTGCAGACGTCGGGGGCCAAGGCGGCACAGAGTGTTACATTCAACGTGACTGGCGGCCTCTCCACTGGGACTGTATCCGTGTGGCGCAGCAATGCCACGGCTCAGTTCCAAAAACAGGCCGACGTCACCCCGGCCAATGGGTCGTTCACCATCTCACTCGATGCGAACTCGATCTATTCGATCAGCACGACCACTGGTCAGCAGAAGGGTGCGGCCACGTCGCCGGCGGCGGCGAATTTCCCGATGCCCTATTACGAGACATACGACCACTATGCTGACTTCAAGTCGGTCGGCTACCGGCCGTACTACCACGACGACATCGCGGGTGGGTTCGAACTCTACAAGCGGCCTGACGGGACGGGACAGTGTCTGCGACAGGTCATCAGTCAGCCAGCGCAGAGCTGGGCTCCGGAAACCAATCCGTACACCATCGTGGGCAGTACAGCCTGGACGGACTATGAAGTCAGTGCGGACGTCTCCATCGAGACCACTTCGGGTTGGGCGTCGCTGCTGGGGCGTATCAGTTCGACGGGAACCGGCTACGGCACCAGTCCAAACGCCTACAGTATGACCATGACTCCGACCGGAGCCTGCAACCTCTATGCATCGACCACATCGTCCTCCACCGCAACCACGCTGGCGACCGGACAGGCCACGCTGGCTGCGGGCAGCTGGCACAACATGAAGCTGGTCTTCCAGGGAACCTCGATCAAAGGCTTGGTTGACGGCACCCAGGTGCTGACGGCTACCGA
>PMLB01000299.1 GCA_003158735.1 Myxococcales bacterium
ACAGCAGGGCGGAGACGATGTTGAAGCCCCCGGCCACCAGCATTGAGTGACTCACGCCCAGAACGCGGATAGTGATCCACCCACAGACCAGCGTGCCCAGGGCGGCGCCCAGGGTATTTGCCGCGTAGAGGCGGGTCATGTCGACGGCGCGGGCCCCCAGCCGCCGGGACGCGGCCAACAAGGCGGGGAAAGTTGCGCCCATGAGTAGCGTCGGCAGCAGCACCAACCCCAGGGTGACGCCAAAGGCGCGCAGCATGCCCGCCACCCCGATGCTTTGCCCCAGTGTCGCCGAAAGACTCTCACGGGTGTGGTACAGCAGAAAGCCAGTACCCACTGCCGCCAGCGCGATGCTGACCTCGATGGCAGCGTAGATGATGATCACCCGCCGGGTACGGTCGATGATCGTCCCGCACAGGCCCGCCCCCAGCGCGAGCCCGACCAGGAATGCGGCGAACACGGCCGCGGCCGCCTGCACGGTCGAGCCCAGCGCGATGGCCAGCGAGCGTGTCCATAGCGTCTCGTACATCAGCGCGGCTGCGCCTGAGGTGGCGCTGGCCGCCAGCAAGGGGCGCAGTTTTCCCTGGTCGCTCATGGCGCTCCCGTGGCTGTGAACTGTTGTAGCTGTCTCGCCACGATCGCGTCTCGCTCGTTGAGGTCACGCATGCGCTTGAGGATCTCGGAGTGGCGCAAGGCCAGATCCCACTGCTGTCGGCGCAACAGGGTCGCGATGACAGCCCGGCGGCTGTCGGCAAGCAGGGGGTCGAGCTGGATGAGACCGGACAGGGCGGCGTCGGAGACGGCGCCGGTGTCGCGTAGATGAATCCAGATTTCGGCCAGACGGGTGCGCGCGGTCTGGCCCCGCACCGCGACCAAGTCCTTGAGTTCAGCCAGCGCCTCGTCGCTGTGGCCGAGAGCTGCCAGACGGCCGATGAGAGTCTCTCTCTCCACGCCGATGTTTCCGTGCAAGAAGTCCAGCACCATGCGCACGTATTCGTAGGGCGCCAGTCCCGCGTCCTGGATGCCCATGGCCGAGAGACACTCGGGCAGCGCCGCTCCGCCTAGAATGCGCAGGCGCGCGCAGCGGACCGCCAGCTCAGCGTCGGTGAGCGGCTGAACGCGAAAAGCCGACTTTCGGAAATCCACACGCAGCGTGGTGTAGGATTGGAAGGTTTCGTTCTCCAGACGCAGCGAACTGGATGCCATGGTGTATTCCAGCGCCGGCAGGTCGAAGGTGTTGATCGGTGCGTTCCACGGAGTATCGAAGAGGTGGTGCGCGGGCAGCGCCAGCGCGTCGACCAGCGCCGAAACCGGCGTGAGGTTAAGTTCAGCCAGCTTGGCCCGGATGGGCGCGGGCCACTGGTCCTCGGGGATGGGCCGCGCATGGATGGGCTGCTGCGAACAAATCACCTGGCTGTAGCCAGTGCGCAAGAAGACGAAGATGCAGTCGGCGAAGCTGTGGGTCAACGTGTTGAAGATGATGCGCGCCCCCTGCTCGGTGGCGTGGGCATCGAACCACATGGTGTATATGCCGTCGGGCGCCAGTCGGGCCTTGACCAAGTCGAAGAAATCTTTGGTGTAGAGCTTGCTCGACGAGAAATACAGCGGCCCCGTGACCGTGTTCATGATGGCGTCGTAGCGTTCCCCCTCGCGCGCCAGCAGCGAGAGACCATCGTCGAGGACCAGCGTCACATTCTTGCGCAGGTGAAGGTCGAAGTTGTGCTCGCGCCAGCGCGGCAGCACCTCCAGCATGGCCGGGTTTATCTCCACCGTGGTCACGTGCTGATACAGCAGCGCCGCCGTGCCCGCCGACATTCCCGTGCCCACCCCCAGCACCAGGGCGTGGCCTCGCCGCGGGGCGAAGTTGGCCGGGACCAGGCCATAGACGATCTCGGTGGGGATGGTCTGTCCACGGAACGACATCAGGCTACGGTGACCGTTGATGTTCAAGCTCTCCACGCCGTTCTTGGAGGTCACCACGCTGATGTGGCTGTCGTAGCGTCGCAGAACCTCAGTCTTCGCGAAGCTCGCCTCGGTTGCTTGAAGTGCCGCCGGGGATACGAAGGATTGATACTCGAGCGAAAAGATCCACTCGGGCCAGAACACCACCAGGCTGACCATGGCTGCGGCGGCAATGACCAGTGCTACTGGCAGGCGCAGCACGTTGCGTACCGGGCCCGCCAGAACACCGCTAGCCAACAGCAATCCCGTCAGCAAGAGCACGATGCTTCGATAAGAGAAGCTCTGGTAAACCCAGAACACTGCGGCCAGGTAACCTACGCAGTTGCCTAGGCTGGACACGAACAGAAAATACCCGATCGCACGGCGATGTCCCTGGTGCTCTCGGACTAGGGCCGGCACGGTGCTGCCAAACACCGCGAAGGGGACGATGCCCATAAGCAGCAGACAGAAGGCCTTGCCCAAGGTTGTCGGCAGACCCAGGTCGGTGAACAAGGCATTCACGTGGCCCCATAGGCGCGCGATGGGGTAGAGCAGCAGAAACACCGTGGCTAGCGCCGCGGCCCCCCAGACCAGCACGCGCTGGAACGGCCACTCGCGCCGCTGGACGGCCCAGGTTCCGACAGAGATGCCCAGCAGCGCCAGCGCCACCGAGAGCGCGAAGTTCTCGTGGTATGGGCCGAAGAACACCTCCACTAACTTCAGAAACACCATCTGGAACACGCCGCTCAAGATGCTGGCGACAAAAAGGGCCAGCGCCGGCCGGCGCTCGGCGGCCAGTTTCGGCGGTTCGGGTTCACTCGGGGTGGGCGGCGGTGGGATACGAAACAGCGCCGCGGCGCTGGCGAAGTTCACCCCCGCGATGGCGAACAGCGT
The DNA here is from genome assembly GCA_003158735.1 of Myxococcales bacterium. Taxonomy (GTDB): domain Bacteria; phylum Myxococcota_A; class Polyangia; order Fen-1088; family Fen-1088; genus Fen-1137. The sequence goes on from PMLB01000299.1 coordinate 2,833, forward strand.
ATTGCGGATGCCCAGCTTTCTGAGCAGCAGGAACTCAATGAGCAGCACACAGGAGGTCGCCCCCAGGTTGTAGAAGCCGTAGACCTTTTCGAACCACGCGCCAGAGCTGCGAGAGCCAGCGTGGCCCCGGCAGTAGGCCGCGAACAGCGGGACGCTGCACCCCACCAGGGTCGCCGGGAGAATCAGAAATGCAAATACCGCCACGATGACCAGGGCCGGCCTGCCTGCGGTGTGCGGGTAGAGGCTGCGCAGCACCTCCTGGCCAAATGCGGAGAACACCGTGGCCAGTACCGCGGCGTACAGTCCGATGAGAAGCTCGACCGTCCACAGCCAGCGGACAAATCGGCGCGCCAGCAGCGATCCGACGGCAATGCCTAGCAGGAAGGTGGCCAGGATCGCGGCTGACACGAAGAACATGTCACCCAGGTATGTCGTCAGCAGCCGCGCATAGAGGATCTCGTACGCGATCCCGCACATCCCGGACGCAAAGGACAGCACAAGCAGCAGGTGAAGCATCGAGAGTTGTCTCCTTGGTCTGCTGTTCGGGTCGAATGCGGCGTACTGGCCCGGTGGCTACGCGACCCGTGTGCCGGTCGTAGGCGAGAGTACCTCTCTTGACCGACGAGCGCTATCGCTGCGCCACGTAGGCGATCACACCGTGCTTCTTCTCAAAGGCCCGCTTGCCGGCGTAGGCATCTTTGGCCGTGGCGAAATCGCCCACGCGCACGCGGTACCAGGTGCCCTTGCCCGGTAGATCAGAAACCACCAGATAGGTTTTCTCAGAGCCGAATTTCGCGGCAAAAGCCTCGGCCTCGCCGCGGTCTTGGAACGAGCTGAGCTGCAAGGTGAAGTGCACCTTGCCCCTGGCCGAATCGGTAGCCGCGGCGCCGATCACCGGGACTGGCGCATTCTTCGGCGGCGCGGGTGCCGCCTCGGTGGTCTGCTGCCCGGGCGGCGCAGCCGCGACCGCTGCCTTGTTTGGCGCGGGTGCCGCAGGCGCATTTGTCGGGGTGGCCGCGGCCGCGGCCGCGGCTTTCGCGACGCTGGGGCTAGCCTTGGGCTCCACGGGTCTTGCAGGCGCGGCCGGCTTGCTGTCGAGCAAAGCAACCAACTTGCCGTTGGCCGGCTTGCTCGAAGCCTTTTCTGGCGTGGCCGAGACCGCCTGACTTGGCTCGCCGTTTTTTGCGGTCGACTTGCTAGCCTCGGCAACCTTGCCTGGCTCGGTCTTGCTCGAATCCGCCAGCTTGGGCTCGGCCAGTTTCAGTTCGGTCCTCTTCGCACCATTCTGGGTGTTCTTGCCCGCGAAAAGGGTCTGCGGGAAAGTCACGGCTGGCGTCTGGGTGGACCGGGGCATGGTGGCAACCTTGTCGAGCAAGGCCAGTGGATCCTCCACCTCAGGTGCGACCGCGCGCCCGCGCGATTCCAGCCGCTTGCCCACCACGACGCCCAGAACGAAAAGCAGGCAGGCCACCAGCGCGCTGCCAAAAAACAGAAAAAAGACCTGGCGGTTATCGAGGCGGACTTCGATCTTGTCACGCCAGCGTTCAACATCGCGAAGGCCTCGCTGATCCATCGCTACTCCGGAAGTGTAACCCATGCTTCGCTCCTGAGAAAAAGTGAGAGGCCGAATCGAGGCACTACGATGCCTCCTCGCCCTCCTCGCCTATGCGTTTCATGACAGCCGGCGCCGAGACTCCCACCAGGCCGAGCGCGGTCTCGAGCACCTGCCGGATGGCTTCGACCCAGTGCAGACGGGCTGCGGTTTTTGGCCAGTCCCAGGTTGCACGCCAATTGCCCACGCGCTGGCGCTCCTGGGGCAGAACCGAATCGCCGTGAACCTTCTGCAGCCGCGTGTAGTAGCTCTGGAACTCACCCGCCAACTCGCTGATGAATGACACCAGTCGGTGCGGCTCGCGCGCCGCGGCCGCATCCTCGACGAAGTCGGGAAAGTCCGACAGCCGGCGCAGCAGTGAAATCTCCTCGGGCAGATTCAGGCGCGCGAACAGCTCAGCCGAGGGCGGCATGCGCGGGGCCTGCAATTCAGTCGCGCGCCGCAACAGCGAGGCGCACCGGGCATGGGCGTACTGGGCGTAGTACACGGGATTATCCATCGACTGACGCTTGGCCAACTCAAGGTCGAATTCCAGCGGCGTGTCGTGTCGCCGCATCAGATAGAAGAATCGCGTGGCGTCGCGGCCGATTTCGTCAATCACCTCGTCGAGGCTGATGAACTCCCCTTCCCGTTTGCCCATGGCGACGGGCTTGCCATCGCGCAACAAGCTCACCATCTGAATGAGCAAGACCGAAAGGCGGTTCGGATCATGCCCGAGCGCCTTGAGGGCTGCCTGCATGCGCGGCACATGGCCGTGATGGTCGGCGCCCCAGATGTCGCACAGCTCGTCGAAGCCGCGTTCGATCTTCTTGCGGTGGTAGGCGATGTCCGCCAGTAGGTAGGTGGGCAAGCCGTCGGACTTGACCACCACCCGGTCTTTGTCGTCGCCCCACAGCACCGTG
>PMLB01000283.1 GCA_003158735.1 Myxococcales bacterium
TCGCGCAGGTAGCGAGCCTGGCGGCGCAGCCAGGCCGGATCGCGCAGCCTGGCCCGCAGCCAGCGCGAGGGCGCGCGGGCCGCAAACTCGGCAATCTCCTCGGCACTCAGCCCTTCGCGACGGATCACTGCCGAGCGGCTGCCGTCGAAGTCAATCCAGCTCGCGTCCAGCAGGTGCCCGCTGCGGCTTGCATGCTCGTAGTAGGGCGTGCCCGGGAACGGGGTCGCCACCGAGAACTGGATCGAGTCGACCGGCAAGCTCCGGCAGAAGTCGAGCGTCTCGCGCATGCTGTCGCGGGTCTCGCCATCCAGGCCGAACGTGATCGTGGCATGCGTCTTGATGCCGCGCTGGTTGCACCAAAGCACCACGGCCCGCACCTTGTCCAGCCGGACCGGCTTTCTCGCCTGCTCCAGCACGCGGCTGTTTGCACTCTCGATGCCCAACTTCATACCGATGCAGCCCGCGCGGGCCATCTCCTCGATGGCGCGCTCGGTGACCACCATGGCGTCGCCCATCACCGACCAGGGGACGCGTAGCTTGCGCGCCGCGATCTCCTGGCAGATGGCCAACACATGCGCCTCGCGAGCGGTGAAGATGTCGTCGTCGAAATAGATCTCCCGCGCGCCGTGCGCGCGCATCACGTGTTCCATCTCGTCCACCACNNAGGCAGAAGGTGCAGCGGAACGGGCAGCCGCGGCTTGCGTGCATCTGGACCGCGGGCCGATGCCGGCAGAAGCCGTCCCAGTAGGGCCAGAGCGAAGGTGCCTCGGCCGTGGGGAAGAGGTGGCGGGCCGGCATGGGCAGAAGGTCGAGCGGTTCGATGGGCGCGCCCGGCGGTCCCGACACGATCCGCCGCGGGCCGTCCGGCCGGGCCTGTGCCCGTACCAGCCCGGCCACGCCATCGAGCAAAGGCTCGCCCTGACGCCAGGCCTTGATGGCATCGCGTGCGTTCAGCTCGTACTCGCCGAGCAGGATCCAGTCGATGTGTGAGTGCTCGCGCAGGATGGATTCCGCAAAGCTGGTGGCGTGCGCTCCGCCCAGAGCGATGAGCGCGCCCGTACGAGTCTTGATCTCGCGGCACAGCGCCAGATCGTGATCCACCGTCGGGGTCGTGGTCTCCATAAACACGACCTGCGGCCGGCTCCTCACAGCATACTCGAGCAGCGCCTCGCTCGCGGTGTTGAGAGCGACCCCGTCGTAGACCGCCACGTCGACCCCGTCCAGCTCGAGCAGGGCCGCCAGGTAGGCCAGCCCGAAGGGAAACGGGACATACCGGCACGGCTCGTCCACTGCCTTCTCGATGGAAAAAGGCCACCGGCTTCCCGCCTTCACGAAGAAACGCTCCCGGCCATTCCCAGCCGGGATGCGCGTGGGGGCGTTGGCCAGCAAGACAGTGATGCGGGGGAGAGACAAAGACGCCTCGGGCACAGCGAGTCAGCCTGAACTCGAAAAACCACGTGGGCAAGACCAAAGCGGCGCGCTCAGCAGGTGGCGGTCGGCGATGTCTCCGTCTATGATGGCCCAAGGAGCGCGCAGCATGAAAGTTCTGGTGACCGGCAGCAGCGGACTCATTGGCAGCGAAGCGGTGGTGCATTTTGCCGGGAAGGGCCACCGGGTGGTGGGCTTCGACAACAACCTGCGTCGCCACTTCTTCGGCGAGGACGGTGACACGACCTGGGTACGCAAGTGGCTGGAGCAACACGTAGCCGGGTTCGTCTGCCGCGATGTCGACATCCGCAATCGTCCTATGGTGCTGGCAGCCGTCGAGGAGATCCACCCGGATGCCGTGGTTCACTGCGCGGCCCAGCCCTCGCACGACTTGGCAGCGCGCATGCCGTTTGACGACTTCGACACCAACGCGGTCGGCACGCTCAACCTGCTCGAGGCGGTGCGCCGCCATGTGCCCGAGGCGCCGTTCGTCTTCATGAGCACCAACAAAGTCTACGGCGACGCGCCCAATCGCCTTGCGCTGGCCGAGTTGCCCAAGCGCTGGGACTATGCAGAGCCCGAATGGCAGCACGGAATCCCAGAGACCTTCACTATCGATCAATCGCTGCACAGCCTGTTCGGGGCAAGCAAAGTGGCGGCGGACGTCCTCTGCCAGGAGTATGGCCGCTACTTCGGCATGAAGACCGTGGTCTTCCGCGGCGGCTGTCTGACGGGCGTTCGCCACTCGAGCGCCGAACTGCACGGCTTCCTCGCCTACTTCTTCAAGGCCTTGGGCGAGGGCCGTCACTACACGGTGAACGGCTACAAGGGCAAGCAGGTGCGTGACCAGATCCACTGCCACGACGTGGTCCGAGCCATGGAGGAATTCATCCTGGCCCCCCGACCAGGCGAGGTTTACAACCTGGGCGGAGGCAAGGCGAACAGCGTGTCCATCCTGGAGTGCATGGATCGCGTCGAGCAGCTCACCGGCAAGAAGCTCGACTGGACCTACTCGGAAACCAACCGGATCGGCGACCACATCTGCTACTACTCCGATCTGCGCAAGCTGAAGGCTCANNGTGACGGCGCCGCCTCATGATGCCAGGTCCTGCGCGCAGGGTGGCGCTGATAAACCCTCCCTGGCGGTGCGAGGGCCACTACGGGGTGCGGGCCGGGTCGCGCTGGCCTCACTTCGAGGACAACGGCTCACTCTACATGCCGTTCCCGTTCTACCTGGCCTACGCGGCTGCTTTGCTCGAACGGGCGGGATTCGAGGTGCGGATCTTCGATGGCTGTGCCACGCGCGAGAGCGACAACGCATTCCAGGCGCGCGTTCAGGCGTTCAGACCCGAGGTGGTGGTTCAGGAGAACGCCACGGCATCCATCAAGGTCGATCTCGCCTGGGCCCAGCGAATCAAGCAGACGACTGGGGCCTTCCTGCTCATGACCGGGCACCATGTTGGACACATGCAGGACGGGCTCGACCATTACCCGTTCCTGGACGCGCTCAGCGGCGGCGAGTGGGAGTACACAGTCCTGGAGGCGTGCACTCGGCTGCGCGCCGGCGCTGGGCTGGACGGCGTGCTGGGCCTGATCCACAGGGCGGCCGATGGATCGACGGTGCTGGAGCCGCGACGAGCGAACGTGGCGGATCTGGATGCGCTGCCGTTTCCCCACCGAGACACCCTGGACATGAGGCTGTATCACGACAACCCGGGCGGCATTCCGACACCCTGCTTGCAGCTGCATTCCTCGCGGGGCTGTCCCTACCAGTGCAACTTCTGCGTCTGGCCCCAGGTCGTGTACCACGACCACAAGTACCGCACCCGTTCCGCCAAGAATGTGGTCGACGAGCTCGAGTGGGCGTTCCGGATCCAGAAGCGGTGGACCTTCCGCTCCTACTACTTTGACGACGACACCTTCAACATCGGAAATGAGCGGATGAACGCACTGGCCGACGAGATCATCGCGCGCGGTCTCGAATACATACCCTGGGGCGCAATGTGCAGGGCGGACACCATCACCCAGGCGACCCTGGCCAACCTGCGCCGGGCGGGCCTCGCCGCGGTGAAATACGGTGTGGAGTCCGGTAACCAAGAGATCCTGAACCAGAGCGGGAAGCGACTGAACCTCGGGGTCGTGCGCGAGATGATGCAGTTCACGCATCAGATCGGCATCAAGACGCACCTGACGTTTTCATTCGGTCTGATCGGAGAGACCCACGAAACCATGCAGCAGACGCTCGATCTCGCGCTTGAGCTCAACCCCGACACGGTACAGTTCTCAATCTGCACGCCCTTTCCGGGCACTGCCTTCTACGAATACGCCAAGCAGCGGCGCCTGCTGCTTACCGACGACTTCTCGGCGTACGACGGCAGTTCGCGCTGCGTGGTACGGACCGAGGCCGTGCCGTCCGAGGAGCTCGAGGCTTTCGTCAAGCACGCCCAGGCGGCATGGCAGCGGCATGAAGTCACACGCAAGGGTGCCCGGCGTAGGCTCTTCGACAGGATCAGGCAGGATCCGCTCGGATCGCTGCGGCTGGCTCTCCAGAACCCGGCCCGCGCCGCACGCGCCATGCTGGGGTTGGGACGGGATTCGTAGAGCGCCGCCGACGCGGTCAGGGCGCGATGGGATGAGGGCCCGGCTCGGCCTTGTCCGCCACGACCTCGGCAAAGATCGCGTCGAGTTGTTCTCCTACGGTGGCGATGTTGTACCGCTCCTCCACGCGGGAGCGGGCGGCGCTGCCCATGCGCTGTCTCAGGTCGGCGTCCAGCGCGAGCCGAACGAAGGCATCGGCGAGCTGCCTCGGCGTCTCACACAGGATTCCGGTGTGTCCATCCTCGACAAACGCGGCCGCTTCTCCCACCTTGGTGGAGATCACGGGGATGCCTTTGGCCATGTACTCGAAGATCTTGGTGGGACTTTTCGATCGAAGAAAGGCAGATTCTTGTATCAGCCTTGGGGCCTTGTTGCGGCAGATGGCTTGGGTGTCAACCACCGGGAGCGCAAGCGCGTACAAGCCCACGTCGACTCCGTCCAAGTGCTCGTTCATCTTCGACGGCTCGATCCAGCCTCGCGTGCGGACCGGCAGTTCAGGATACGTGCTGCGGAACCACTGCTCGAGCGGAGGCAGGTACGAGCCCTGACCGAGGATCTCGAGCATGACTGGCACCCTGGACCCGATTTCACGGTGGGCGATCGCGAAAGCCTCGATCAGCACCTTGAGCGAGTCCGCCATGAAGTCCTGAAACAGGGTGCCGTTCCAGCCGAACACGACCGGGCCATCTGCTCGGCTGGCGCGCGGACGGAAGGCTCCCGCATCCACGAAGGTGGGCACAAGGTGAACGTGTGTGAAGTACGGCGAGACTGCCTCCTGCAGGAGACGCGACGAAACCACGCATGCGTCCGACAGGAATTTCAGCCTGGGCAGGAGATGGTAGACACGAAGCGGTAGGAGCACCCCGTAAGGGAAGATCCAGTCGTCAATGTCGAACACCACGCGGCAGCCTCGGTAGTGGTGCAGGAGGGCCGAGGTCACCAGATCGTACATGGGTCGCTGCTGGTAGATGATGTCGAACTCACGCACGCGCAATCGGTCGAAGGCTCGCAGTGCCGTGACCACGCGTTCGGTGGTCGCATACGGGCGCGTGGGTAGGCCATCCAGACCCCAGATGTCTCGCCAGAAAGAGAACACCTCGGCGTGATGGCCGCGACGGCGCATCTCCTCGGCGAACTGGTAGCATCGAATGCGTGCTGGAGCCACAGCGGATCCTTCACAGGTCAAGAAGAGAATCCTGAGGCAGTCCCGTCGGGCGGTTGGGGCAGGGGTGGCGCGCAGCGTGGCGCCGGTTACCGCGAGCTTCGCACCCAGCAGGCCGAGGGCCACACCGCTGTCGACCGAGGACACGAATCTCGTGGCATTCCGGGCAGCGAAACCCAAGAGGGAACTCTCTCTCATTAGGTTCTCGTAGATCGGCCGCCACTTGGCGTTCAGCATGGTGCCTCCCAATGCGAGAGGCCGAGAGCGCCTCTTCTGGTCCCACACGCTAGCCCGACGGTGGGCTGCGACGCAAGCGCACAGGACAACCTGTCCCCGCAGAGGTTCAAGCGCTGCGGCCGTCCACCGCTCGCTGATAGGCTTGCTCCAGATAGTCGACGGTTTCGTGCCAGCCAAAGCGGGTGGTGGCTCGCTCGCGGGCCAGCGCAGCCTGGCGGTGACGCAGGCCGGGGTCGTTGCACAGGCTGGCCACCGCGGCTGCCAGGCAGGCCGGGGCCGACTCGCCGACCGCGATGCCGCCCTCGCCCACCAGCCAGGGCATGTCGCCCACATCGTTGGTGACCACCGGCACGCCGCAGGCCATGCATTCCAGCGCGGTCAGCGAAGACTTTGATCGGTTGTGGGCTGTGTCTCGCAGCGGGATGGCCGCCACATCGCAAGACGCAATCCAGCGCGGCATGTCGGCGAAGGGAACGAACCCGTGGCTGAGCGCCACCGAAGAGGCACAGCCCGCCGCCTCAAGCATCCGCACCAGATCCGGCTGTTTGGCGCCGCCTCCGACAACCACCCAGCGCGCGGCGGGCGCCAGTCGAGCCAAGTGCTGCACGACTTCCACGAACAGTTTCAGGTCGTCCACCCGATCAAAGCAGCCGGAATAGAGCACCGCCGGGCCCTCGATGCGCAACTGCCGCCGCAGTTCAGAATCGCGGGCATGGGGCGTGAACACCTCGGCATCGACACCGACCCGCGCGGGGTACAGGGCGCCAGCGGCCACCCCCAGCGCGATGCACTTCTTGCGCAGGGCCATGCTGGCCGCACCCACGGAGTCGGCCATGCGGGGCACGATCCGCTCCAGCAAGCCGAACGACGCCAGCGCGGCGCCAGCCCGCGCCAGGACGGCGACCCGTTCCCGTGCGGGCAGTCCAGCGGTCCTCATGGTGTCCTGCATCGCCTCGAGATGGAAGGCGAAATCATCGTCATCCCAGTCGAGGTGGACCGGCTTGCCGCGAAGCTTGGCGAGCACAAGCGCGGGACCTGCGGAGCGAAGATGGGGCTTCTGCACATGCACGACGTCACTGGCGGCCACCGCGTGGTCGAGGCGTCGCAGATCGGCCATCGATGTGGGGTGCAGGGGGATCACCCCAAATGATCCCAGTGGATCCTCGCGCAAGCGGCGGCCGGACGGGGCAGGCGTGTAGAACAGCTGGACCTGGTGTCCGCGTTGCGAAAGCAAACGACAGAACATGACCGTGCGAATGGTAAAGGGCTGGCAGTACGGGTCGTAGGGGATGACGATGACGATGCGAAGCTTGTTCACTGCGCCTCTCCGCGACCGCTGGCGACAGCAAACGGGGACAGGGAGTCCAGCGGAACAGCGACGGACAGGGTGCGGGATTCGCCGCGTCGTCCGTGCGCCATGCCCCAAGTGTTAGGCGCCTGCTGGCTGGCTGTAAAGCGTTTGCTACCGAGAAACATGCCGAGATCCCGATTCCAGGCTACCATCGTGAGTCCATGTTCCGGAATACCCTGGTGACCGGTGGCGCGGGCTTCGTGGGCTCGACGCTCGCGCTCGCGCTCAAGTCGCGCCACGCCGACATGCAGGTGGTTGCGTTCGACAACCTGCACCGGCGGGGATCCGAACTTTCGCTGGCACGCCTGCGGGCCGGCGGAGTCCGCTTCGTGCACGGCGATATCCGGATCCCCGAGGACGTGCCCGCGGCCGGTCCTTTCGATCTGCTGCTCGACTGCTCGGCCGAGCCCTCAGTGCTGGCCGGCATTGGGGAGAGCCCGGCCTACGTCACGCAGACCAACCTGCTCGGCACCCTCAACTGCCTGGAGGCCGCGCGGCGGCACAGCGCCTGCCTGCTGTTCCTGTCCACCAGCCGGGTCTACCCCATCGAGCCCATGCGGAGAATCCCGCTGGTGGAGGACGAGTCGCGCTTCGAGATCGACGGCGCCCGATGTGAGGGACCCGGCCTCAGCGCCGCCGGGATCGCGGAGGATTTCCCCCTGACCGGGGCCCGGTCGATCTACGGGACGACCAAGCTCGCCTCCGAGCTCTTCGCCATCGAGTACGCCGACAGCTACGGCGTGCCCGCAATCATCGATCGCTGTGGCGTGCTCACCGGGCCCTGGCAGATGGGCAAGGTCGATCAGGGCATCGTGGTTCACTGGGTGGCAAGCCACTTCTTCGGGCGGCCCTTGCGCTACATCGGGTACGGCGGTAGCGGCAAGCAAGTTCGCGACATCCTTCACGTGGATGATCTAGTTGCCCTGGTCGAACGTCAGCTGAAGGTGCTTCCCAGCGCGCACGGCGAGATCTACAACGTGGGCGGCGGCCGCTCCTGCTCGGTTTCCCTGCGTGAGTTGACGGGATTGTGCCAGCGTGCAACCGGGAAGACGGTCGAAATCCAGCCGGTGGCCGAAGTTCGCGCCGCGGACATCCCGGTCTACTTGTCAAACACCGAGCGAGTCAGGCGGGCCTTCGACTGGGCCCCGGCGTACACGCCCGAGCCAATCGTCACGCAGATCGCACAGTGGGTCTCCCAGCACGCTGCCGAACTCGAGGCGGTCACCGGCTAGAAGCAGCCGCGACCGCTACGAACTGCGCGAGTTTCCCCGGGGGGGATCGCTGCGGGGTCAGGCTACCGCGCAGACGCCTGCGTTATGTTGCCGTAACGCGAATCTTCGTGGCGAAGTTGCGCCAATGTGATACAAATTGGCATCGTAGTCGTCATGTTTGTGCTTAGTTCGAGATGAAATCTGACGATTTGTTGGAAAAAATGCAAAGATGGCCAAGATAGAAGCGAAGAAGAAGACAAAGTCGCGCAGGAACACGCAACTTCGTGGCAGGGCGGCGGACGCCAGCCCAGCGACGAAGATCCCCACCGGCGGCGAAAAGCTGGTGCAGTGCCTGGAGCGCGAAGGCGTGGAGATCATCTTCGGCTTGCCGGGCGGCGCTGCCATTCCGCTCTTCGATGCGCTCATCGGGTCGAAGATCAAGCTGGTCCGGGTTCGCCACGAGCAGGGCGCGACCCACATGGCCGACGGCTACGCGCGCGCCACGGGCAAGCCCGGCGTGGTGCTGGTGACCTCGGGCCCAGGCGCCACCAACACCATCACCGGGCTGTACACGGCGCTCATGGATTCGGTGCCCATGGTGGTCATCACCGCGCAGGTGGTGCGGTCGCTATTGGGCAAGGACGCCTTCCAGGAAGCAGACGTCACCGGCATCACCTATCCCGTGGTCAAGCACAGCTATCTCGTGCGCCAGGCCGCCGACATTCCCCGCATCATCAAAGAGGCTTTCTACATTGCCAGCACCGGCCGGCCCGGCCCGGTGCTGATCGACTTGCCCAAGGATCTGGCAGCCGGCCCTTGTGATGCTCCCTTTGTCGATTCGGTCGATTTGCCCGGCTATCACGTGCCCCACCGGGCCGAGCCGCAGGATCTCAAGCGGGCCGCGCAGTTTCTCAGCAAGAGCCGCCGGCCCGTGCTCTACGTCGGCCACGGCGCGGTGATGTCTGACGCGGGCCGGGCCATCCTGCAGCTTGCCGAGAAGCTGCAGGCGCCGGTGGTCACCACCCTGCTGGGCAAGGGCGCGGTGCCCGAAGATCAGCCGTTGCACCTCGGAATGCTGGGCATGCACGGCACGGCTTACGCCAACAAGGCCGTGGCTGACTGCGATCTCATCATGGCCATCGGCGCGCGCTGGGACGATCGCATCACCGGCAAGCTGTCCGAGTTCTGCCGGGACGCGGTCAAGATCCACGTGGACGTCGACCGGGCCGAGTTCGGCAAGATCCTGACGCCCGACCTGGCCCTGTCCGGTGAAGCGCGCCTGGTTGTCGAGGACCTCATTCCGCTGGTCGAAAAGGGCGAGCGCGCCGAGTGGCTGGAGCAGATCGCGGCCTGGCGCCAGCAGTTCCCGTTGCACTACCCGAAGAAGGGTGGGCTGCGGCCGCAGCACATCCTGGACCGGCTGGACAAGCTGGGCGGCCGCGATTCGATCGTAGTCACCGATGTGGGCCAGCACCAGATGTGGGCGGCCCAGTTTCTGCGCACCACCCGCAATCGTCACTGGCTGTCGTCGGGCGGCGCCGGGACCATGGGCTTCGGTTTCCCGGCGGCCATCGGCGCCAAGCTGGGCTGGCCCGAGCGGTCGGTGTGGGCCATCGTGGGCGACGGCGGGTTCCAGATGACCCTGCCCGAGCTGGCCACCGCCGTGGTGCACAAGCTGGCGGTCAAGGTCATCATCATGAACAACCACTACCTGGGCATGGTTCGCCAGTGGCAGGAGATGTTCTACGACAACCGTCTCTCGGGCATCGACCTCGACGGCAATCCCGATTTCGTCAAGCTGGCCGAGGCTTACGGGGCCAAAGGCCTGCACCTGCGCCGGGCCGCCGATGTCGATCGCGTGCTCCTGGCGGCCATGGAATACAACGATGGCCCCTGCCTCATCGACGCCGAGGTGGTGAAGGAAGGCAACGTGTTCCCCATGGTGCCCGCGGGCGCCAGCCTGCGCGAGATGATCATCGATCCACCGCGCATGGAACCCGACGAAGAGGGAGAGCCGTCATGAGCGCGCTTGCGTACCTGCCATCGACCCTGAATCAGAGGAAATCATGAGCGCTGCAGTTGCTGTCGCTGTTACCGTTGCCGAACCCAATCCGCTGCACACCATCTCGGTTCTGGTGCGCAACCAGCCCGGCGTGCTGGTGCGCGTGGCCTTGGTGTTCGCCCGCCGCGGCTACAACATCGAAAGCCTGGTGGTCAGCCCCGATCCCACCGACGCCGGCTTTTCGCGCATGACCATCACCTGCCGAGGCGCGGCCGACACCCTGGAACAGATGATCCGGCAGGTCGCCAAATTGGTCGACGTGGTGCACGCCATCGACCACACCGGCCAGTCGGCGGTCGAAACCGAAATCGCGCTCATCAAGTTGCAGGCCCAGGTGACCGAGCGAACCGAGATCCTGCAGATCGCCGAGCACTACAAGGCCAAGGTGGTCGATTGCGGTCCCAATTCGCTCATCCTGCGGGTCACCGGCGGCAGTGAGAAGCTGGACAGCTTCATCTCCCTGCTGCGTCCCTTCGGCCTGGTCGAGCTGGTCCGCTCCGGCAAGATCCTGATGACCCGCGGGCCAGAGACGACATAGGGACGTTTTGGTGACTACAATAGCTGGGTGACCGCCGAGGTTCCTGCCGAAGCTGCCGTGCGCGTGTCGCCCGATCGCGCGCAGGCCGAGGCGTGGGACTTCGTCCTCGAGGCGGTGGTCATTCCGCACCGGGTGGGCCTGACCGAGGAGGGTTGGGCTGTGCTGGTGCCGCCCCAGCTGGTGGCCACCGCGCTGGCCGCGCTCGATGCCGCCGATCGGGAAGCCAGCGAGGAGCCGGCGCGCGAGCCGCAGGCGCCTGACCATGGTCGGTCCTTTGTCGGGCTGGCCGCGGCCGTGACCATCGCAGCCTTCTTCTGGGTGTCCGGGCCGCGCGCTGGCGCCGATGCGGGCGGGTGGTTTCGAGTGGGAAGCGGCGTCGCGGGTCCCATCGTGCACGGACAGTGGTGGCGGGCCGTCACGGCGCTCACCCTGCATTCTGATATTAGCCATGTCACGGGCAACGCCGTGGCGTTCCTGGTGTTCCTCTCGGCGCTGGGGCGCTGGCTGGGCGGAGGCCTGGCGCTGTTTGCGACTCTGCTGGCGGGCACGGTGGGAAACCTGACCACCGCGTACATCTACGGAAGTCCGCACAACGTGGTGGGCGCGTCGACCGCAACCTTTGCGGCTTTGGGACTACTGGCCGGTTTGCAGTTCCTGCGGCGCTACAGCGCGCGGACTGTGGGTCGAGGCAAACGCGCCTTTCTGGCCGTTGCCGCCAGTCTGGGCCTGTTCGCCATGCTGGGCGTGGGCGAGCGGTCGGACATGCTGGCCCACGCATCGGGCCTTGCGGTCGGCCTAGGCTTTGGTCTGCTGCTGGGACACTTCGTGCGCCGCCCGGTGAAACCGCCCGCACAGGCCCTCTGCTTGCTCGCGACGGTGGCCACGGTCGCAGGGGCATGGCTGCTGGCGTTCAGACACTGACGCCTTCGGGAGCCTGCTGCGAGATCGCGCGGCCCGTGGTATGTCCGGCGAACCATGAGCAAGGGAAAGTCGCTGTCACGAGGAAACCTGCGCAGCCGCAGTGCCGGTTTGCGCCGCGAGTTCGAGGAGAAACTGGCCGCCCTGGTCGAAATTCCCTCGGTGAGCATGGATCCCGGCTGCCGGGGCGACGTGGAGAAAGTCGCGCGCACCGGCTGCACGCTCTTGCGCGAACTGGGCGCGCAGGCCACATGTATCGAGACCGCGGGACTGCCCTTGGTGCTCGGCCGCCTTGTGCAGGATCCGAAGTTCCCGACGGTGACCATCTACAATCACCTCGACGTGCAGCCCGCTGACGCCGAAGAGTGGCGTAGCCCGCCCTTCAAGCTGGTCCGCGACGGCGATCGGTGGCGCGGCCGCGGCACCACCGACGACAAAGGGCCAGCCTTGGCCGCGCTCTTCGGGGCGCGACTGGCTTTGCAAGACGGCGTGCCCCTCAACTTCCAGTTCCTCTGGGAAACCGAGGAGGAAATGGGCAGTCCAAGTTTCGAGGCTGCGCTTGCCAAACTGGCCAAGGGCCACAGCCCGCTGCGCACCGATTCCATCGTGGTCTCCGACAGCTTGTGGCCACAGGCGGGACGGCCAGCGATCCCGTACGGTCTGCGCGGCCTGGTAGGATTCTGTGTGCGCCTGCAGACCGGCGACAAGGACGTGCATTCGGGCACAACTGGCGGCGCGGCCCGCAACCCGCTCGGCGAATTGTGCGCGCTCATCAACGCTTGCTACGACGCCCGCACCGGCAGGGTGAAGATACCCGGCTTCTACCACGACGTTCGTCGCCTCGGTGCGGCCGAGCGCCGTGGACTCTCTAGGGCGGGCTTCTCCCGTCGCCACTTCCAACGTGCGCACGGCCTTTCCAGCTTGCGCTTTCCCGACGACGCGCATTTGCGCGAAGCGATCATGACTGCGCCCACCTTCGAGGTTCACGGCCTGACCGGCGGCTACACCGGCGCGGGCATCAAGACCATCGTGCCTCATCGGGCCGAGGCCAAGCTGTCCTGCCGGCTGGTGCCTGACCAGACGCCGGCGGGCGTGTTCAACCTGATCCAGCGCTTCGTGAAGCAACGCTGCCGCGACGCCGAGGTGATTCACGAATCCTCGCTGTCGCCTTTTCTCGCCGATCCATCGGGTCCGCACCTGGAAGCCGCCCAGCAGGCCATGCACGAGGCCTTTGGCAAACGTCCGGCGCTCACCCGTGAAGGTGGCTCCATCGGCGCCGTCGTCACCATGGATCGCGTACTGCGTGCGCCCGTGGTGTTGCTTGGACTGTCCTTGCCCGAGCACGGCTATCACGCAGTCAACGAGAACTTCGATTGGGGCCAGGCCAGCCGGGGCATGGAGATGTTCTGTCGTTACTTTGGGAAACTGGCCGCTCTTCCTCGACGTTCTTGACCCGCACGTTGGTCGGGCTGGCGCCACACGCCCCTGGCGCTATTCTTCGGGGATGGCTCCTCCCGACGACCAGGCTGGCAACGATCGAGCCCAGCCGCAGCCCGCGGCACTGCATCGCCGCGTCGCCTGGAAGATCGTTATCTCGGTGGTGGTGGTCAGCGTGGCTTTGGGCGGGCTGCTGTGGGCCTCAACACGGGAAGGGGCCGAATACTACAAGTACGTTGACGAGGTGCTGGCGGATGCAGCCCGCTACCAGGGCAAACGCCTGCGCGTACATGGCGACGTGGTGGAGGGATCGCTAGAATCGGACCAGGCGACGTTGCGCTATCGTTTCAAGATCGCCAGCCGCGCCCCGCGGCCGCCCGGTGCGATCAGCGCCGAGTTCCATGGCATTCCGCCTGATACCTTCAAGGCAGGCGCTGAAGTTATCGCGGCCGGGGTGCTTGCGTCTGACGGTCACCTGCAAGCCGACAAGATCGAAACCAAGTGCCCGTCGAAGTACGAGGCGAAGTAGGCTCGCCTTAGTGCTGGTTTCTATGGGCTTCTCTTCGAGAGAACCGTACTTGCCCGCGGCGCGCGCGAACTTCCGCACGATGTCATCGACCAGCTCGTCCTTCATGATTGTAGTTTAGAGCCCTCGCGCGATGGACGTGCGCTGCACGCTCCGCGACTTGCTCCGGAACCTTGGCGCAGCAGACTCCGCCTTCGCGATCCATCTCGGCCACGCACTGGTTGCAGGGCACACAGCCGCTCTCGCGCGCCGAGCCCGCGGCGTACTTCGCGATCAGTCCCGGGTCGTGGATCAGCGCGCGCCCCATCGCGGCCAGCTCGAAGCCTTCGCGCATAGCCGTGTCCAGATCGTCACGTGACTTGATGCCGCCCAGGAGAACCAGCGGCATGCGCACCGCACGCCGGATTTCGCGCGCCAGCGGCAGGAAGTAGAGCGGCTCAAAGGGATAGGCGCGAATCAAGGCCGAGCCAAAGACTGCCAGCGCCAGTTTTTGCGCCCAGCTTTTCTCCACCGCGATCATCTGGCGCAGCGGCCGCTCACCGCGAAACAGGTAGAAGGGATTGCGGCTGACGAATCCGCCCGAGAGCACCAGCGCGTCCGCGCCGCGAGCCTCCAACCAGCGCGCCACCTGCACGCTCTCGTCGAGTTCCAGGCCGCCACGAAATCCGTCGCGCAAGTTGACCTTGGCCAGGACAGGCATCTCCGGCGGCAGAGCCGCCCGCACCCGCTCGACCACGGACAGCGGGAAACGCGCGCGGTTCTCCAGCGATCCGCCGAAACGGTCGCGGCGCGCATTGCTGCCCGGGCTCAAGAACTGGCTCAACAAATATCCGTGTCCCAGATGCAACTCCACGGCATCGAACCCAGCCTCGCGCGCCAGTCGGGCCGCCGTCACGAAGGCGGCAGTCACTTCTTCTATTTCTCCTTCGGTCATCGCGTCGGCCAGCACGCGGCCAGAAAGCGCGCCGACCAGGTTGAGCGCGCGCGACGGGCCCACGGGTCTGCGCCGCTCCAGATCGTGGTTGTTGCAGAAGGCGCCGCAGTGCCCGAGCTGCAGCGACGCGGCCGCACCCCCGGCATGCACGGCCGCGGTGAGCGCGCGCAGATCCGGGACCAGCTCGGGCCGCATGTGAAGTTGATCGCGAAAGGTGCGCCCGTCAGGCGCGACCGCACAGTACGCAACCGTGGTCATGGCCACCCCGCCCTTTGCCAGCGCGCGATGGTGCTCAATGAGCGCCTCGCTCGCGCAGCCACCTGGGCTCATGCCCTCGAAGGTGGCGGTCTTGATGATCCGGTTGCACAGCGAAAGTCCGGCCAGCCTGAACGGCGAAAAGGGATCGATCATGGCGTGCCTCCGCGCTTGGGCAACCACTACTGTATTTCACAAGTAGCGCAACCCATCGACCACGCGCAGGCGGGCGGCGCGCACGGCCGGGTAGAGGGTGGCCACGAAACAGATGAGCTGTGTGGCGGCCGCCACGAGAAGGATCTCGCGCACCGAGATCTGCACCGGCAAGCGGGCAATCAAGTACACCTTGGGATCCAGGGGATAGCCGTAGAGCCCGGCGAGACCGCAGATAGCCAGTCCGTACAGGATCCCAAGGCCGGTTCCCGCAAAGCCCACGAAGGTTCCCGCGGCCAGAAAAACCCGCAGCAACGTGGCGGCGCGCGCACCCATGGAAGCGAGAATCGCGATCTCGCGCACC
>PMLB01000174.1 GCA_003158735.1 Myxococcales bacterium
GCGAGTTTCTATCAGTCGCGCGGCCTCGGGATCATCGTCGCAGTGCCGCCCCTGGCGCTGGCGCTGACCGCTTTGATCGGATTCGCGCGCGAGCGGCTGAGCCGGGAAACCGAGGGCACGCGACGACGCAAGCTGCGCCGGCTGGCGCGCCGGCGTCTGCGTACCGCCGAAGCCCACCTCAGGGAAGGCCGGCTGGCACAGGCCTTCAGCGAGATCGAGCGCGTGCTGCGCGAGTTTCTCACCGGCAAGCTGGGAACCCAGATCGCGGGCCTGTCGTGGGACGAGCTGCGCTTCGCTCTCGCGCAAGCGGGCGTGGCGCCCAAGCTGGTGGATGCCACGCTGGCCGCGCTGGAGGATTGCGACCGCGCCCGCTTTTCCCCGGGCAGCCTGTCGCCCGAGGAAGTGCGCACCGCTCGAGATCGAGCCGGCGAGATCATCTTGCAGATCGAAAAGGCGGCCTTGCGGCCTGTGGCAGCGCGGGAGGCTCGGTCGTGATCCGGCGCACAGGGATTGGGCTGCTGGCGCTCGGGCTCCTGCTATCCGCGCGGGGCGCGCGCGCCGACCTGCTCGACGAGGCGTGGAAGCGCGGCAACGATGCCTATCTGCACGGCGACTTGGCCGGCGCCATTGCCGCCTACGAACAGTTGGACCGGCAAAACGTGGCGTCGCGCGACCTGTACTACAACCTGGGCGTGGCCCACTTCCGCCAGGGCAGCCTGGGACGCGCCATCTGGTCGTTCGAGCGCGCACTGGAAATCGATGCGGACGACGAGGATGCGCGTTTCAACCTGGCCCAGGCGCGCAAACTGGCCGAGCGCCGCGTGCTCGACAAGATGGAAAGCGCGGAGCGCGAACCTCTGTGGATTCGCGTGGTCACCTTCTTCACCGCATCGACTGAGACTTGGATCTTCGTGGGTCTGTACCTCGGCTGCTTTGTCCTTTTGTTCCTGCGCCGACGCGCGGCTGACGACTCACGCGCGGCGCTCACCGCAGGCGCCGCCATCCTGGGCACCGGCGCGCTGCTGGCGGGCGTACTGCTGCTCGGCCGCATGAACCTGGACCGCATTCCCTTTGCCGTCGTGCTGCCCGATATGGTCGCCGTGAAGGAAGGCGCCGACACCAGCTATCACACCAGCTTCGAAGTGCACGCCGGCCTGCGCGTGCGCTTGCTGGATCGCGATCAGGACTGGGTGCGCGTGCGGCTGGCCAATGGACTCGAAGGCTGGCTGCGCGCAGAAGACGTGGGCCGGCTGTAAGGATCGCGCGCATGGAGCGCCTGTTTTCCCGACGGCTTGCCTGGACCACGGCCGAGAACGATTTGGCCCGCGCCGAGGCTGCGGCCCGCGCTTCGGGTCGGCCGCTTCTGGACCTGACTGTCAGCAATCCCACGCAAGTGGGTCTGCACTATCCCGATGAGGAGATCGCGCGCGCCTTTGCCGACGCTGCCACGAATCCCTATCAACCATCACCGTTGGGCGTGCCCAGCGCACGTGCGGCCGTGGTGGCGGACTACGCCCGTCGCGGCGTGGGGCTGGATGTCAATCAGGTGGCTCTTACCGCCAGCTCCAGCGAATCGTACGCTTTGCTGTTCAAGTTGCTCGGCGATCCAGGCCAGACCGTGCTTTGCCCTGAGCCGAGCTATCCCCTGTTCGAGTACCTGGCCCGTCTCGAGAGCCTGATTCCGCGGCCCTACCGGCTGCGCTTCGACGGACTTTGGCACATTGATTTTGACAGTCTGGATTTCACCGATGTTGCCGCCATCATCCTGGTCAGTCCCAACAATCCCACCGGCTCTTTTGTGTCTCGCGAGGATTTCGATCGTCTGGCCGGGCTGGCGGCCGAGCACGGCCACGCGCTGATTGTCGACGAGGTATTTGCCGACTTCCCGCTTGGGCCGTCTGCCGACGCGGTCACCGCTGTGGCGGGCCGGCCCTCGCCATCGCTGGTGTTCTCGCTCGGCGGGCTATCCAAGTCGTGCGGCTTGCCCCATCTCAAGCTGGGCTGGATCGCGACCACCGGACCAGACGCCCTGGTCCGCGGTGCACTGGCGCGCCTTGAGTTGATCGCCGACACGTACTTGTCAGTGGGAACGCCGGTACAAATGGCCTTGCCCGGATTGTTGCAGGCTGGTGCGTCGGTCCGTCGCCAGATTCTCGAACGTGTGCAACGCAACCGGCAGGCTTTGGTCAAAGCCCTGGGTGCGCACTCGCCCTGCACGCTGCTGCCCGCGGAGGCCGGCTGGTGCGCCATCCTGCGCGTACCCGAGATCATGAGCGACGAGGCCTGGGCCGGCACACTGCTGGAACAAGACGGCGTTTTGGTGCAACCGGGCTACTTTTTCGACCTGACCATGGGCGCCACCCTGGTGCTCAGCCTCATCGTGCAGGAGCCGGTCTTCGCCGAGGGCGTGGCGCGACTGCTGGCGCGCGTGGCCGCTACTTGAGGCCCAAGTGGTCCAGCACCCCATCAGCGTCGGTCATTAACCACCTCGACCAGGGCCCGCTCCGCCGCCGCACGGGAAATCTTCAGGTCCACGTAGCGCGAGGGCAGCAGCATGGCGAACACATGCCGGTCCGCTGGATCCAGATCCAACAACAGGCGTCCGTCGCGTAGAACCTGATGCCCCAGAATGGGTGAGGCCCGACGCAGGTCAACCAAGTCTACTTCCCGTCCCAGCAGGGTGGACAGGTCGAGGCGAGCCGCCAGCACCGCCTCGGCTGGCACGGGCCTGGAAAACAGAGCCGCCAGATCGACGTCCGAATCGGCTCGCGCCTCGCCCCGGGCCTGCGAGCCGAACAGCCACAGTGCCGAAAGGGGAAATCGCCCCTCCGGCAAAGAAGCCGCAGCAGCGAGTCCGTCGGCAGTGACCACAGTGGCAATGGGCTAGCACCGCTGTCGTTCTCCCGCGTGGCGTGACCGCTGGCGCGCGCGGCAAGCTGCGCTTTGCTACTCAGAAACCGCCGCAGTCTGCGGGAGCTCGGAGGGTGAAATCAAATCAGGCTGCCCCTCCGCCGCTGCCCACGCCCCGTGCACCGTCAGCACGTCCTGCATCTTCGCCATCTCGTAGACCACGTCGCAGCACCACCGCCCGAAGCCGCCCTTGCCGTTGACGGCGTCGACCCAGGTACGCATGGCGGCCAGCTTGGCGCGGTTCTGCTCGCTGTCCTCGCCCTTGATCTCCAGTACCAGGGTCTTGCCGTTGGTCAGGCGAATCAGGAAATCGGGGATGTACCGGCGTTTGGCGCCGTTCCATAGGTAGTGGACCTGGAAGCCCAGGTGATCGTTCTTGGCGTAGGCCTCCACCAGCGGGCTCGATTCGAGAAGGTTGGCCGCGAATTGCTCCCAGGCGCTGTCCGCCACCATGTTGCTGATCTGCGAGCGCACCGTTGGGGGGCACAACTTGGTCGTGTACCAGGTCCGCATGTTGCGCGTGCTCCCGATGGGGTTCTCCTCATCGAACACCGGCTCCACGTGCTCCAGGTTCTGCTCGGTCACGAAGCGCAACAGGTGCTGCACGATGCGGTCGATGCTCAGGGCGATCAGCATGCGCCGACGCAAGGGATCCCGGTGGAACAGGCTGGAGATCACCAGCTTGTCCGAGCCGAAGAATTCCTCGGACAGGCGAATCATCTGGAACACCAGCAGCTCGCGCCGGCCCTTGAATCGGCTGCCCAAGGACTCGAACGCCTTCTGGGCCATCATGAAGATCAATCGCTGCGGCCGGAAAGACTCTGGGATTTTCTCCAGATCGATCTTCTCCGCCTTGGCCAGGTCCGTCGCGCCTCCCAGCGCTGGCGCCAACTCGGCGGCGATGGGAATGCGCGCTGGATCCAGTTCCAGCGGTTCGACCTGGGTCCAGTCGATGACCAACGTCGGTCGCACCACCGTCTCGATCCGCACCACGTTCGGCCAACGAATCTCAAGTGGATTGCGCGAAACCAGCGATTCGATCTGCGTGCTCGGGCGCGGGGGTGGTGGCGCGTCTCCACCCTCGCCCACGTCCTGGAAGATCGACAGCGGCACCCCGAACACGTTGACGAACTCGGGCCGGAATAGCTCCCGCTCCACGCCATCGGGTCCCACGACCTGCTCGGTGTCGTAGCCCACCCGGCGCAGACCGCGCCCGATGACCTGCTCGCATAGAAGCTGGCTGGTAAAGGCGCGCAGGCCGAGGATGTGGGTGACGTTCTTCGCGTCCCAGCCCTCGGACAGCATGGCCACCGAGATGACGTTCTGGAGATCCTGACCCGCGCGACCGCGCTTGCCCACGTTGTCCACGATGGCGCGAAGAAGTTCCTCCTTCTTCATCGCCCGCAGATCTTGCTTGCGATCCTCGGGGATGCGGACGGCATCCACGATTCCCTGCAGCCGCTTCTCGTAGTCCTTGTCGGCCGTCGCCGTCTCGCCCTGCTCGGCCTTTTCCAGCACCTTGGAATCCACTCGCAGGGTCTGGTCCGGCGCCTGCAACTCGGGCCAGTGGGCGTTGCCCTTCACAAAGTAGTGCTCGATGCGCGCGGCGGTCTCGGTGCGGTTGCACACCGTCAGGATCACCGGCGGCGATTCATGGCCAGCCTCGCGCCATTGCTTGGCCGTCTCGCGCCAGTCCGCGCCCAACAGGGTGTAGGCCTGCTGAACCAGTCCAGGCAAGGGCTCGTGCGGTTCGGCCCCGCGCCGATTGATGTCCTCGGACACCTCGGGATCGCGGTACAGGTGATACAGCTTTGGCCGCAGGGTCTTGGTGTCGGGAATGATTCCATCGCGCACCACCACCCGCGGCGTCTTGACCAGCCCGGCCTCGATGGCATCGTTCAGGCCGAAGTCCGAGACGATCCAATCGAACAAGCCTTCCTCAGTGTTGGTTCGCCCCGTGGGCGCGAAGGGCGTGGCCGACATGTCGAAACAGCGGGCGATACGCAATTCCTGGTGAATGCGATCCAGCCCTTCGATCCAGCGCGTGGCTTCCTCGACATCCAAGCCCAGCGCCTCTGCCCGCTTCTTGCCGACCTTGTCATCGGCCGGCACGCGGTAGGCGTGGTGGGCCTCGTCGTTGATGACCACCAGATCCTTGGCAGCGGCCAGCTTCCCCAGCACCCGGCGCACGAAGGCGTGGTCGCTCTCGGCGCCCTTCTTGACCACGCTGCGATCCGCTTCCTTGAGCGGCATCAGCGTGTGCCAGTTCTCGACCAGCAGCGTAACCCGGTTCAGCTTCTGGCGCGTGGCCTCGGACGGACACAGGTTGAACTCGTCGTAGACGTTCGACGGGTTGCCCGGATAGAGCACTTGCAATCGCTCTTTCACGGTCAGCCCAGGCGCCACCACGAATATCGATTGCGAGAACCGCCCGCGCTCCTTGGGATAGGTGACGGCGTTCAGCGTCTGCCAGGCCACGATCATGCCCATGACCAGGGTCTTGCCCGTGCCCGTGGCCATCTTCGAGCACAGCCGCTGCCAGGCTCCGCCATCGCCCGGCACGTGGATCCCTTGCTTGAAATCCGCCGGCGCCTCCACCCACCAGATCAGCGTCTCGATGGCCTCGTGCTGGCAAAAGTAGAAGGGGAAGTCGCGCGTGCTACGGTCGCGCCAATGGTCGAGCAGCCCGCGCGTCACCGAGGTCACGCCGGGAAAATCCGCCGCGCGCCAGGCGTCCACCCGTTCGCGGATGCGGTTCACCAGCTCCAGCGGCTCGGTCCGCCGCGTGTTCTGGCGCGTGTCGAAGATTTCATAGCCCGCCGGCCGCCGGCCATGGGCCAGGGTCAACGTGCCGCGCTCCTCGCGCCAGTGCAGGGTGGGCGGATCGTAGGGTGAATTCAGGATAAGGGAATTCGCCATGTTCAACCGTTCAACCGAGCCGCAGGATCTTCAGTGATTCAATACCCCGGTCGTCCACCACCTTGACCGCCACCTTGCGGTTCTCGCCCGCCGCAAAGGGCAGCGACACCGTGCCGTGGAATTCCTGCAAGCGCGATTCATCCAGCTCGGCCCGGATATCCTTGCGCAACTTGAACCAGCCGTCCTTGGCGCCCGCCATGGGGAAGAACACCTGGCGCGGGAACAGAGAGCGCTCGTCGTAATCCGTGTCGAGAAGCCACAGCGCGATCTTGCTCTTGCCGCCGGAGACCAGATCCCCCTTGGCCGTGTCGAAGTAGTCGAACCCGTGCACCTCGACTTCGTACAGGCCGTCCTTGCGCTCGCGCACCTCCACATCAGGCTGACCCATCAGCCAGAAACTTTGATTGCTTACTCGCCCCTTCTTCAGATCCTCGGTGAGAAGATCCGTGTTCATCTGCGCCTTCAAGGCCACGATGCCCTTGGTCTGGTCGATGTCCTTGGCCGCCTCGGGATCGAAGACGAAGGCGGTGAAGACGATCATCTTGGGCCGCGGGAACAGCTCGCCTGCCTCGCGCATGGCCATCTCGACCTGGCGCTGTTCCAGTGCCCCGTGCTCGGGACCGAAGCTGACCACCACGCGTTCGTTGGTCTCGGCCAAATTCCCGGTGGCATGCAGATAGCGCGTGTCGGGCAGGGTTTCCAGCGACGCAAACTTGAGCATCTGGCCGTTCTTGCCGCGAATGCCGGTCTTGAGCAGCTCGTCCCGCCACTGGTGCTGGCGCGAGGACTCGCCCGATCGGGCAATGGCCACGTCCGCTTCCTCGGGCTGCCGAGTTTCATCCAGCGACAGCACCGATGGGAACGGCACCGCCTCGACCGAGAACGGCCCCGTGATGCGCAGCTTGTCCCGCGCTACGGCGGGCTGGTCGTAGAGCACCTCTTGATCCGCGTGCGCCGCGATGGAGGCGTCCATCTGTCGCTGCATGGTCTGCCGGGCTTCGTGAAAGGCATCGAAAGACAGGCGTGCGGAAGCCGGCCAGTCCTCCGGGAAGTCGAACGGCACTTCCCATTCGAGAAGCGCGCCCACCGGCGCCTTTTCGCCCGAGGGAAGATCCATGGTCTTGTTCGCGGCGGCCTTGAAGTCGATGTCCTTGCCCTTGCGACCGCCTTCGGTCACTGCGAACGGCGCGGGCGGGGTCTTGCGCAGGGCTTGATTGAGGTTGTCGAGCGCGGCCACGACCTCGGGATGGCGCGCTTTGTGGATCTCGTCGATCTCGGGATTGTTGGCAATGGACTTCAGGGTTACGTGCGGCACGGTCTTGTAGATGAAGCCGCCCTTCAGCCCTTCGTGCGGATACCTCAATTCAAAGTAGTCGTAGCTGGCGGTCATCAACCGCTGCTTGGCGAGAGTCACTGCCACGCGCGAGGTATCGCAGGTGGTCCAACGGCGGCCCCATTTCTCGGCCACGAAAGCCGTGGTGCCCGAGCCGCAGGTGGGATCGAGAACCAGATCGCCGGGATCGGTCGTCATGAGGAGGCAGCGCTCAACGATGCTCATGTTCGTCTGAACGACATAGACCTTCTTGTCGCCGAACCCTGAAGTGACCGTGTCGGTCCAAAGGTTCGTAATTGGAAAGACCGGGAAGTCTTCAAGGTATCGGACGTAGCACAGAGTGTTGCCTACGACTGCAAGTCGTCTGGCTCGTGTCAACAGGGCCATCCCGCGCTCACCTGTTTTCCAATATTGGTTTGCTGGTTTCAGGACCAGACCGAATACTGAAACAGGAAACTCCCCAGGGGGCCGCTGGCTGGTCATTGGTGACAATCGAAAGAGGCGGCTCCCCGTCTGAGATCCTTCGAGCGAGGCTAACGGATCGTCAGTGCGTTCACGCCGGCCATCAGGATACTCAATTGACGAATATTGGTCTGCTCCCGCCCCGCCAGCATTCTTGTTTTGGTAAGGCGCTCGATATTTGATCTGCGGAATGTCTTTGGCGTACCAAACGATGTAGTCGCACACACCCGGCAGCAGGTCACTACTAGCACCGCTGGTTTTGGCCACGGCAATAATGGAGACGAAGTTCGTGCACCCGAATATCTCGTCAAGCATCTCGCGAATGTGGTGGACGTTTTCATCCGAGATTTGGACGAAGACGCTGCCCGATTCGTGCAGGAGATCCTTGGCCAGCGCCAACCGATCACGCAAGTAGGTCAGATATGAATGAAGGCCCAATTCCCAGGTATCCCGGAACGCCTTGATCATTTCCGGCTCTTGGGTGAGGTCCTGATCCTTACGATCCTGGACCTCCCGCTTGTTCGTGAACGGCTGGAAATTCGACCCGTAGCGAATCCCATACGGAGGGTCGATGTAGATCATCTGCACCTGCCCGGCCATGCCCTCCTTTTGCAAGAGCGAGTTCATGACCAGCAGCGAGTCGCCGGCGATCAGGCGGTTCGACCAGCCCTTGTCGTGCTTGTAGAAGTCGATGGCGTCGCGCAGGGGCAGGTTCTCGAAGGCCGCGCTGAACAGGCCCATCTGCATCATGGGCGAACCGGCTTTGCCGCTGTCGTCCTTGCCTTCGCCCTTCATGCGCTTCCGCACGGCATTGAGGATGCTGGCCGGATCGATGCGCTCGTGCACGTGCAGGGAAACCGTGTCGACCTCGAAGCTTCCGCGCTCGGCCTTGCCGGTCCAGTTGAGGTAGGGC
>PMLB01000236.1 GCA_003158735.1 Myxococcales bacterium
TAGTCGAAGAACCTGAACAGGCTGGTGGATGGGATGTCGGGTTTGCCGTACTCCCAGCGTAGCCAGTACTCGCCGGGCTTGAGCGGACCGGCGGGCAACCAGGTTGGGTCGGGGTTCTGGAAGGGGCGGGGCGCGACGGTATTCCACTCGGGGTTGTGCGTCTTGTCCACCGCCCGCCAGGTCGCGCCGGCGACGAAGAGCTTGTCGGGAACCGGACAATTGTACCAGGGGCGATCCGCCTCGCGGTAGCAGATGACCTTGTTACCGGTCACTTCCAGTTCCATCCATGGGGGCATCAGTGCGGTATTGGGGAAATAGGTGAACGTCTTCTGTCCGGCCCAGATATAGCGGAAATGGATGGTGTGGAAATTGTTCGGAAGCGGTGGGCTGCAGGGATCCACCGGCTTCACGGACCCGCCGCAGTGGGCATATCCGGGACCAGGGTTTGCCGTGTAGAAGAAGTAACTCTGGGGATCTTGGGACCAGTCCATGCACGTCGGAATGGACGCGGCTGTGTTGTCCGGCGCTCCCGCGTAGCCAATCCAGTATTCGGTGACGCCCGAAGTGAGCGCAGGCAGCGGCAGATTCGGGGTCCACAACCCCAAGCTGTCATTGGGGTAACGGAATGTGATGTTTGCGGTCGAGGTCCAATCTTTCGTGGGAATCAGCACGTAGTACCAGGGGCACTTACCGTCCTGGAATTCGAGCATGGCCTGCATCTCACAGGCCAAGCCAGTGACCTTGAGGCTGGTCGGGTAGGGGGGGATGTCGTAGCCCAGCTTGCTCTTTCCACAGGCCGAGCCCGGGAAACCGGTTTCTTGTGGATCGGCCCAAGGATAGCGGAAATGGACCTTGATGTAGCCGCTGGGTACGGTTTGATCGGGCTGTCCTGGTGGGCACGCCTCGGTGCCAAGCGCAGTCTCATCGCTGGTGAGGCGGAACTTTTGGTTGGCGACCGCGGCGGTGGGGTAGTCGGCGGCCAGGGTGCTGGACGGGCCGGTGTAGTCGAGCCAGATTTCTTTGTTGGCGGGGATCAGCTTTGAGGCGTCGAACGTGCCAGAAGCATTCGATGTTCCCCCGCAGGCGTCAGCACCGACCGGCTTGATCTCGAATTTGGTGAGCGTATTGGGAGTGCAGACCGAATACCAAAGACAGTTTGCCGTGTCTTGGCGCGCACCATAGGACGGCCAGCTCCCGGTCGGGTCGATGACCAGAACCGACAGCGGCGCAGTCGTCATCGTGCCCATGGTCGGGCTGGCCGCGCTCGACCAAATATCTCGCACATGAATGCGCACCGTTCCGGGGGGACACGTGAAGTTTTCGTTCGGGTCAACTGGCGGGGCATCGGGAACCGGAGGGACCGCGGCGTCGTAACTTGGTTGTCCACCGCTCGGGCCGGACGAGGCAGTCGTGGTGCCGCCGAAGGGAACGACGGTGTCGCCGCCCATGGGAGTGGTGTCGCCGCCCGTGGGAGCGATGCTGCCACCCTCTGGCGTCGGGGTGCCAGCCACTGCCGGGGTGCCACCAAACGGGTTCACCGGTGTGGTGGCGGCACTCGTGGTCCCTGTGGCACCGCCTTCTGGGGCTGGGATGATCGTGACCATGGGACTCAGTCCGGAGAAGGAGTGCGAGTTGCAGCTCCACAGCACCAGGAGCATGCCGGTGCCGAGCAAGAACCAGCGCGTCACGTTCCACGTTGCGAGCACGACTTTGCTCACATTTTCTGGTCGTCGGTAGCTACTAGAAGATTGAAACATGGTTATTCGCCTGCAGCCTACGAGGCGGCATTGAAGAATACCACCCTATGGAGCTAACGGGAACCGCGACCCGAATGAGAAGTGTGCGCACCGACACAGCTCTGACGGCGGTTGCTGGCATTGATGTGCTGCGGCCATTCCGGAGCATCGTTCATCGGCGGACCGATGGTGGGGGACGCCTTTCTCGGTGCGCCGGCTATACTTGCGAAGTCGCATGTGTGGCCGAATGACCCTGACGCGCGCTGATTGGGACGAGGTGCTCCTCGAACTGACGGAGACTCTCGTGCCTGCGGGCGTGACGGACATTCGCGCGGACGAGGGAGCGGCTGCGTACTACCGGCCGCGCTACAACGTGGCGCCGACTCAGGCTCACCCGATTCTGCGCGGGGTCGCCGGGCCCGCGAGGTTGGGCTTCGCCCTCTGGGGGCTGCTGGCGAGCGGACGAGGCAAGGCTCCCGTGATCAACGCGCGTGCCGAGACTGTGCCGTTCAAGTCGGCCTTCCAGGATGCGTTTGTCAGCAGACGCTGCGTGGTGCCGGCCGATGGTTTCTTCGAATGGGAAACCGGCCCTGATGGCCGTCAGCCACTGTGGTTCCACCGGCCTGACGGCAAGCTGCTGCTATTGGCCGGACTTTTCGACGAAGAGCCGTCCACAGCTGACCAACCGGCGCGCATGCGGTTTGGCGTCTTGACCACGGCACCGAATAGGCTTGTGGCCGCTGTTCACGACCGCATGCCAGCGCTGCTGTCTGCGGTGGAAGCTGTGGGGTGGATGGCGAAACCTGACCAGTGGCTCCTGCACCCGGCACCTGACGACCTGCTGGTGGCAACCCCGGTTTCCTTTCGCGTGAACTCGATTCGTAACGATGATCCGGAGTGTCTGGCGCCAGCGAAGGCCGGCCAGATGCGGCTGTTCTGACCAGCATCGCATGGACCGTGGATCGAAGTTAGCTATTTCACCACAGAGAGCACAGAGATCACGGAGGTCGGAAGGGAAAGGGTTCGGACCGGACAGAAGACCACAACCCTTTCCGGTCCGGCTCTGTGGCCTCTGTGCTCTCTGTGGTGAAAAACTAGCCAGGCCTCGGGCGCGGCTTCACGATTCAGGGTAGCCCTTGATACTGAACGGCTGTTCAGCTAGCCTATGCGATCGTGTCTGCTGCCTCCTTGCTCGACCTGCTCCCGGCTGCGTTGTCGGCCCATCTCATTCCAGCGCGTCGCCTGGAAGAGAAATGCGGAGACAAGCGCGGGTTCGTGGCGACGGCCTTGCCGCAACTGGACGCGCTTCTGGGTGGGGGCTGGCCGCGCGGCGTGGTGAGCGAGCTGGCCGGGCCGCGCTCGTCGGGCAGGACATCGATCTTGCACGCCTCGCTGGCAGGCGCGCTGAAGAGCGGCGGCGTGGCGGCGTTGGTGGACGCCGAGCAGGCATTTGATCCCCGGCTGGCGGCTCGGGCCGGCGTGCCTCTCGCGCGTTTGTTGTGGGTGCATGCGCCGGGTATGCAAGCGCTGCGCGCGGCTGAGTTGTTGATCGACGCTGGGGGATTCGATCTGGTTGCGCTAGACATCGGCGACAAGAATCCACGATTGCCCGACGCCGCGTGGCTGCGACTGCGCCGCGGGGCCGAGCGCCAGCGGACGGTGGCGCTGGTGGTGACAGCCTCGCCGCTGGTTCGCGCCTTCGCCTCGGTGGCAGTGATCCTGTCTCGCCAGGGTGTGGACTTCGGCGAGCGGCAAAATTTCAGTCGCAACGTCCAGATCTGCAGCGCGGCTCCGGCCCTGCTGACCGGGCTACGAAGCAACCTCGCGCTCGGCCGTGGCCGCGCGCCTGTTGACGGCGCCGATCATTATTCCATCGAATTTTCGGTGATGGCGCGATCGACTGATCAGTTGCGGCGCAAGCGATAGACGTGCTCGTGCGAGGTGTGCATGTCCAGCATTGCGTGCGTTCATGCCCCCGACATCGCGTTGCAGGCGATGCTGCGCGGTCTTGCCGACGCCGGTGATCGCAAAGGACCATTTGCTCTGGCTGCGGGACCTGGAGGACGCGCGTCGGTGCTGGCCGTGACAGCTGCTGCCGCGAACGTCCGTCCCGGCATGACCGTGGCACAGGCAATGGCTACATTGCCGTCGCTGCGGGTGATGACGGCGCGCCAGCCCGATGTGGACGCGGCCACATCGGCGCTGGCTGATTTGGGGTTGGGGTTTGCTCCACGGGTCGACACAGAGCCTGCGCGGGTCTTCTTCCAGGCCGGAGATCTGGGTCAGCTTTATCCTGATCTGTCCGCTGTGGCCCACGCTGTGCGGGCGCGCGCCACTCGGTTGGGACTGGAGGTGCGCGTGGGGATCGCCGCTTCCAAGGGTCTGGCGCGCATCGCGTGTCGCACAGCCGAGATTGCCATCGTGCCCGCAGTGCCCGCCGCGGCCCGCGCCTTCCTCGCGCCCTTGCCGCTGGCCATGCTGGCACCATGTCCTGAAATCGCCGACGCGCTGGCGCGCTGGGGATTGCACACGGTCGGGGAACTTGCGCGTCTGCGGCCAGAGGAAGTGGCGGTGCGACTGGGCGCAGCCGGGGCGCGCCTGGTGCGGCTGGCGCGCGCGCAGGACGACGAGGCGTTCTTGCCCCAAGCACCGGCCGATGCCGTCGAGGAAGGCACCGAACTCGACTACGCCCTCGACTCGCTCGAACCCCTGGTCTTCATGCTGCGTGGGCTGATCGATCGGGCGCTGGCGCGGCTGGCGTGTCGCGGGCTGGCCTGCGCCGGGCTGACCCTGCGTCTCATGGTGGAACCGCGCAGCTTCGAGATCCGCGAGGTGCCGTTGCAATCGCCCACTCGCGAGTCGGGAATTCTCTTGCAGCTCGTGCGGCTGGAGCTGTCGCGCCGGGCTCCCTCGGCGCCTGTGACCGGGATGACCATCCTGGTTCTTCCCGCGCGGGTGCGTGCGACTCAGCTGGATATGTTGCGGCCCAATGGCCCGGCTCCGGACCGGCTGGCCGCGACCTTGGCGCGCCTGAGCGCCTTGGTGGGACCCGAACACGTGGGCACGCCGCGAGTCGCGGACACCTGGCGCGAGGAAGCGATGACGATCGACCGGCCGTGCCTGGATGTCGGCGAATCGAGACCCGTGCCTCTCCCCGTCCCGGATTTCACCACAGAGAGCACAGAGATCACAGAGACGGATGGGAAAGAAGGGTTTGGACCGGATCCGGAACCCGTTTCTTCCGGCCTCTGTGGCCTCTGTGCTCTCTGTGGTGAAACTCCGGATCGGGGTACTGCCCACGCGACTAGCCCCAACGATTCAGGGGCGCTGGCCATTCGCCGTTTTCGTCCGCCGCAAGAAGTGGAAGTGATCATGGAGCGCAGCGGTCCTGCGGCGTTTCGCGGAAAAGAGACCGTGGCGCGCGTCCTGATCGCCGCTGGTCCCTACCGCATCAGCGGGGAATGGTGGAGCGGCAGGGCTTTCCACCGTGAGTACTGGGACATCCACGCTTCCGATGGCGCCGTGTATCGCATGCACCAGGATGGCGAGAAGTGGTTTTTGGATGGCTACTATGACTGACCCGCCCTATGTTGAGCTGCGTTGCCGCTCGGCCTTCAGCTTTCTCGACGGAGCTTCGTCGCCTGAGGATCTGGCCGAGGCGGCTGCCGGCTTGGGGCACCAGGCGCTGGCCCTTGCCGATCGAGGTGGGCTTTCTGGTGCGCCACGCTTTTTCAAAGCCGCACGCAAACTAGGTCTACAACCCATTGTGGGAGCCGAGATCGCGATGGAGGCGCCGGCACCGCCCCTGCTGTTGCTGGTGGAAAATCGCACTGGCTATCGCAATCTGTGTCGCCTGCTCACGACTATGAAAGCGGGACGGCCCAAGGGAGAGGGCGCAGCCAGTTATGCGCTGTTGGCCGCTCATGCCGATGGACTGATCGCGCTCGCGGGCGCGAGCCCACGCGATGATGTGGCTGAACTGGCCGCTGTCTTTCCTGCGGGGCACCTGTACCTGGAGGTGCAACGCCACCTGGATGCTGTGCAGGAGCATCGCAATCGAGCCGTGCTGGCGCTGGCCGCCGCGCACCACCTACCAGTCGTGGCCACCAATGACGTGCGCTACGCCTCGGCCCAACTCCGACGCGTCCACGACGTGCTGACTTGCGTGCGCGCCGGTTTGACTGTGGACGAGATTGGCCGCCGCCTGCCTTGCAATGCCGAACGCTCTCTCAAGCGTCCCGCAGAAATGGCTGCGCTGTTTCGTGACCTACCGGCGGCACTGCACGCGACCCGCACGATTGCCGAGCATTGCGCTTTCACCCTGGCCGACCTGGGCTACACCTTCCCACGCTATCCCGTGCCCGAGGGTGAGACACAGCAGAGTTTTCTTGAAAAGATGACCTGGCAGGGTGCCAGCGGGCGCTACCGTCCGGTGAGCGCCAAGGTGCGGGCCCAGCTCGAACACGAGCTAACTGTGATCGGAAAACTGGATCTGGCCGGATATTTTCTGGTGGTCTGGGACATCGTGCGCTTTGCGCGCGAGCGGAACATCCTGGTGCAAGGGCGCGGCTCGGCGGCCAACAGCGCCACCTGCTACGCCCTTGGCATCACCGCCGTCGATCCGGTGGGCATGGAGCTGCTGTTCGAGCGCTTTTTGTCAGAGGAGCGAGTCAAGAGCGCCAGCAACGCGACCGATCGCATGCCCGACATCGATCTGGATCTGCCATCAGGCGAGCAGCGCGAGGCGGTGATTCAGTATGTGTACCGCAAGTACGGCGCGCACGGCGCGGCCATGACCGCCAACGTGATCTGCTACCGGCCGCGCCTGGCCGTGCGCGACTGCGGCCACGCCCTGGGTTTTGCCGAGGAGCAACTGGCTCGCATCGCCCGTCACCTGCCGGGCTGGATCGTGCCCGAGGACAGGCCGCTCTACACCTTCATCACCGAGGCGGGTTTTCCCCCGGACGATGCGCGCACCAAGCTGCTGGCCGAGATTGCTACGTCAATGCTGAACCTGCCTCGTCACCTGGGGCAACACTCGGGCGGCATGGTGATCGCCGCTGGTCGCCTCGACGAGATCGTTCCGCTGGAGCCGGCGCGCATGCCCGGTCGAGTGGTCGTGCAATGGGATAAGGACGACTGCGCGGACCTGGGCATTGTCAAAGTAGACTTGCTGGGCCTGGGCATGCTGGCCGTGCTGGAGGAATCAGCCGCGCTGTTGCGCAAACACCACGGCATCGAGATCGACTACGCCCATTTGCCGCCCGACGATCCAGTGGTTTACCGCATGCTTCGTGCCGCCGACACAGTGGGTGTGTTCCAGGTCGAGTCGCGCGCGCAGATGGCCACCCTGCCGCGCATGCGGCCCGAACGTTTTTACGATCTGGTGGTCGAGGTGGCCATCATTCGACCCGGCCCCATCGTCGGGAAGATGGTGAACCCCTACCTGGCTCGGCGCAACGGCCAGCAGCCCGTGCGCTATCCCCATCCTTCACTGGAGCCGATTCTGCGGCGCACGTTGGGCATTCCCCTGTTTCAAGAACAACTGATCCGAATCGCCATGACCGCGGCGGGCTTCAGTGGCGGTCAAGCCGAAGAGCTGCGCCGGGCGATGGGGTTCAAACGATCGGTCGAGCGCATGAAAGTCATCGAGGCTGAACTGCGCGCCGGCATGTCGCGCAAGGGAATTGTCCACAAGGCGCAGGAAGAGATCGTTCAGGGGATCAAGTCTTTCGCGCTTTATGGATTCCCGGAATCACACGCGGCCTCGTTCGCGCTCATCGCCTACGCCTCGGCCTATCTCAAGGCCCATCACCCGGCAGCCTTTACCTGCGCGCTACTGAACAATTTCCCAATGGGTTTCTATCACCCGGCGACCTTGGTCAAGGATGCCCAACGCCACGGGGTTGCCTGCCTGCCCGTGGACGTGACCTGCTCGCAATGGGACTGTAGTTTGGAGGACAATAATAGTGGCACTACTGCTGTCCGCCTGGGACTGAAATATTTGCGCGGGCTGCGCGCGGAGGCGGCCCAACGATTGATCGCGGCCCGTCCTTTCTCGTCGCTGGGCGATCTGTGCCGCCGTGTGGAACTGAATGCTTCTGAGCGCACCACGCTGGCCGAGGTCGGCGCCTTCGCAGCTCTGGGCGGCACGCGCCGGCAGGTGATGTGGCAACTGGAGGCATTCGGACGCTCGGGTGAATTGTTCGCGGGTGTGGAATCCGGGGAAACGCAGACAGACAGCCCCTTGCCTGAAATGAGCCCGGGCGAGGAGGTCGCTGCTGACTTCCGTGGCACGGGCCTGACGGCAGGGCCACATCCCATGTCGTTTGTGCGGCAGCGCTTGCAAGCGCGCGGCGTGCTCTCGGCGCACCAACTACAACAGGCAGCCAAAGGCCAGCGCGCGTTGGTGGCCGGGCTGGTGATCGTGCGCCAGCGCCCGTCCACGGCCAAGGGATTGGTGTTCGTGACCGTCGAGGACGAAACCGGATTTGCCAACGCCATCGTGCCTGCGGCTCAGTTCGCCGAGCATCGCACCCTGCTGGTCAGCGCCCGCGCCCTGGTCATGGGCGGCGTGGTTCAGCAGAACCAGGGCGTGACTTCACTCAAAGCCGATCGCTTCTGGCCCTTGGACAGTGCCGAGGCCGCCCGCGATATTTCTCACGATTTCAGATAAGCGGGTGGGAGCGCGGGTTGGAGCGTTGATCTAACCAGCATCGTGTGGACTGGGGATCAAAGTTACCTGTTCCACACAGAGGCACAGAGGCCGTAGAGACATCCGGAATCATCTGTGGCAGCACCGACCAAGATGCAGGAGCAAACGACGCCGCGGTACCGAGTTTTGAGTTCGTGGCCACGGATGCCTTTTGTGACCCGAACGCGCTCCTTTTTCCATCGAAGGCTCCTGGTCTGCCGGATGTTCCTTCGTCCGGTATGCACCCTGCCCCAGTCTAGTGATCGAGGTCGTAATTGATGGTGATGGCCAGGTTATCTCAACGACGAATCTAGACTCGAACGTGCTGCCCAATGAACGCTGGCCCTGCCTAGCAGGCCAGACCATCAAATTCTATCGTTACATGGTGGATTGAGTCGGTAACTCGCGACGGGTAGCCTCGATCACCCAGCCCACTGGTGGTACCCTAAATTGCTACAAGCTTGATGACGGGTGCAGCGGTGGGCTGGCCCCGGGTAGCAGGGACGGCACATGCCCGAGGGAACATGTCGCCAGCAGCCCCGTCAGGCCGGTGGCAACAGAGCATTTTTCACTCCTTGGGACTCAGCCTCATCACAGTGCCGCTGTAGTAGTTGGTCCAGAAGACGCTGGTGGAATCCACGGCGATGCCCGAAGGACCGGACTGCCCTGAGGCAAGCGTGGTCAGGGCGCCGCCGCCCCGAGGCATTTTCACCACCGTACCACTTCCCTGGTTGGTCCAGTAGACGCCGGTGGCGTCCACGGCGAGGTCAGTGGGCAAGTCCTGCCCGGAGGCGAGCGCGGTCGAAGTGCCGCCGCCCCGATCTACCCCCATGACCGAGCCGGAGTTGTCCTCGGGGCTGCCGTTGAAGATTGTGCTCCTGTCAATCCAGTAGACATTGGTGGCGTCCACGACAATGGCGGTGGGGTCGGACTGCCCGGAGGCGAGCGTGAGGGGAGTGCCACCACCCAGAGGCACCTTCATCACAGTGCCGGCATAGTAGCCTTCCGTCCAGTAGACACTGGTTCCGTCCACGGCGACACGATTGGGAGAGAATGGCCCGGAGGCGAGCGTGAGGGGAGTGCCACCGTCCAGTGGTACCTTCATCACAGTGCCAGTGCTTTCACCAGTGGTCCAGTAGACGCTGTTGGCATCCACGGCGATGCCAACCACGTAGGACTGCCCAGAGGCAAGCGTGATGGGCGTGCCACCACCCACAGGCACTTTCAGCACTATATCGGTATTGCTCCCATTGTTGGTCCAGTAGACGCTGGTAGTGTTCACGGCGATGCCAGAGGGGAATTGGCCAGAGGCAAGCGTGGTGGGAGTGCCACCGTCTTTGGCTATCTTCATCAGGGTGCCACCGAGGTCATTCGTCCAGTAGACGCTGGTGGCGTCCACAGCGATATGCCGGGGCTGGGAATTCCCGGTGGCTAGCGTGACGAGACAGCGACCGGCCGTACATTGAGCCGTGGAGGGCGAAATGGCCGAGCAGACATTCCCGCAGAATCCGCAGTTGCCGTTGTCAGTCTGCGCGTCCAGGCAGACCGCATTGCACTCCGTCTCGCCAATCGGGCAATTCGAAATCACGCAGATGGGCGCCGTGCCGCTCCACATTCCATTTGCCTGGCAAGTGCGTACGGCACTTCCCGAGAGGACGTAGCCAGCCGCGCAAGAGTAGGTCGCCGCTGAGTCATACGTCGTAAAGCGTCCGCTCACGGAACCATGGTCCAGAGCGGCCGGATAACCGCAATCGATCGGGGTCGTGGTGGACGCGCCACCTGTGTGGCTGACACCGCCACCCTGGGTGACACCACCTGTGTTGGTGATACCCGCCATGCTCGTGCCACCGCCGATGCCAGCCGAGCCTTCGCCGGCCCCGTCCCCTCCCGAACTGCCACCAGTTCCGGCCCCGCGAAGTCCAGAACGGCCGCAAGCGCCGAGCAGGAAGAGGATCCAGAGCGTAGCGGACCTTGATCTCATCGGGCACCCTTGTTCGGACGGATAATATCCTTTCCTGCAGGCGCGTGGCGAATACCAAGGTACTCTGTGGTGAGAATGTTCTCCGGAGTTGCTCGATGACTGAATCCAACTGGGCGAACCAGGTGCGGCTGGCGGCGCGGCACATTAGGCGCCGCGTGTTGGAACACACCCTCAAGCACAACGGCGGCTACATGAGCCAGGCTTGTTCCTCGGCCGAGATTTTCGCCACCTTGTATCTCAAGGTCATGAATCTGGCGCCGGTAGACAGGCCGCTTCGGCCCAAGCCCTTCCCTGGTGTCCCCTCGCGCGGCAATCGCGCTTACTTCACCGGCGCGGAATTCAACGGGCGCCCGCTGGCGCACCAGGATCGCTTCTTTCTTTCGCCGGCCCACTACGCCCTTGTGCTCTACGCGGTCCTCATCGAAACCGGCCGCATGGACCCTTGCGGCTTGGACGATTTCAATCGCGATGGATCTTCCGTGGAAATGATCGGCGCCGAGCACTCCCCGGGCATGGAAGTGACCGCGGGATCGCTGGGCCAGTGCCTGTCGCAAGCCGCTGGCATCGCGCTGGGCCGTCGCCTCAAGGGCGACAGCGGTCGCACCTGGGTGTTCATGAGCGACGGCGAATTTCAAATCGGCCAGACCTGGGAAGCCTTGCAGGCGGCTTCGTTCCACCGGCTGGACCGTCTGGCCATCTATGTGGACGTCAACCGCCAGCAATGCGACGGGCTGGTGACCAACGTAATGGCCGTGGAGCCCCTGCAAGATCGTTTGCAGGCCTTCGGTTGGCGCGTAGAGCGCGTGGCCGGGCACAATCCCAAGGCCTTGGCGGCGCCCGCCGCTCGGCAAGGCGACGGCCGGCCCCTGGCGGTTCTATGCGACACCGATCCCTGCCGCGGGCTGTCCCTGCTCAGCCAGAACGTCCCGAAACTGCACTACCTGCGTTTCAAGACCCCTGACGAGCGCAGAACCTATCGCCGCGCCCTGGAGCGTCTGTGATGGAGATGCTCTCGCGCGTCCACGCCAACAATCTGGTCACCTGGGCCAAGGACAAGCCGAAGGTGCTGGTGTTGTCGGCGGACCTTACCAGTTCCTGCGAGGCCGACGCTTTCAGCGTTGCGTACCCCGAAAGATTCTTTTCGATGGGCATTGCCGAGCAGAACATGTTGTCCTTTGCTGCCGGCCTGGCGCGGGAAGGCTTCATGCCCTTGGTGCACACCTTCGCGGTTTTCATCTACCGTCGGGCCTACGACCAGGTGGCCATGAGCGTGGCCTACGCCAACGCCAACGTGAAGATGTTCGGCTTTTTGCCCGGCATCACCACGCCGGGTGGCGCCACTCACCAGGCCATTGATGATGTGGCGCTCATGCGCACCCTTCCCAACATGACGGTGCTGGAAACCGGCGACGCCACCGAGGTGGAGAGCGTGTTGGACGTCATGGCCGCCGTCGAGGGGCCGGTGTACATCCGCATGCTCCGCGGCGAGTTGCCGCGGCTGTTCCCCGCCTCGGAGCCCATGCAGCTGGACCAGCCGCGCGTGCTTTCGCGCGGGAACGACCTGACCGTGCTTTCCAGTGGACTGTGCACCGAGGAGGCATGGAAGGCCGTTGCTCTTCTGAAATCGCGGGGCGCTTCCGTCGAGCATCTGCACATCTCCACCCTCAAGCCCTGCAACCATCCCGTCCTGATCGAGGCCCTTGCCAAGCCGAAGCACGGCGTCCTGACGCTAGAGAATCATCTGACCACAGGCGGCCTGGGATCGATCGCGGCCGAAAAGATCGCCGAGAACGGACTGGGAAAGAAACTGATCCGTCTGGGGCTACAGGACACTTTCTCGCACGGGGCTTCCAAGGGGTACCTGATGCGCGAGCATGGGATCGACGCCCTGGGGCTCGTCCGGGCCGCTGAGCGGGCGCTCGAGACCGAACTCAATATCCGGCCCGAGGACATCGCCCAGGCTCGGGTCGAGGCGGTGCACAGCGCAGCCAAGGCCGAGGGACTCTGAGAGAAGCGAGCTTTTTCACCACAGAGAGCACAGAGAACACAGAGACGGATCGCAATCATGGGAACCCTGGGAGGGTTCCCATACCCTCCCNNCCGGCGGGCTCCCCACGCGAGGAAAGAAGGGTTCGGAGCCGGATCCGAAACCCTTTCTTTCCGGCCTCTGTGGCCTCTGTGATCTCTGTGGTGAAACAGCTAACTCTGATCTGCGGCCTATGCGATGCTGGTCGGGCTTCATGAAGCCAACATCGAAACCAAACTCGGAACGGTTCTTCGTTCGCTACCGACTTACGGGCGACGAGACCGAGGCCCGCGCCAAGGCCGCAGATCTTTGCTTGGAGCAAACCGTCGAGTGCCCCGCTGACATCCTGCCCAAGGGATTCATCCCCGACCATGTGGTCGGCCGCTTGGAATCTCTGCAGAAATCTCGCGCACCCGGCGCGCCGGCCTGTGAAGCGCTGGTTTCCTTTCTCGACGACACTGCGGGCGGCGAGCTCACCCAGCTGTGCAACGTCCTTTTCGGCAACATCAGCCTAAAAAAGGGCTTCCGGCTCTCGCGTCTGGAGGACGGCGGCACGCTGTGGGGAAAGTTCAAGGGGCCGCGGTTCGGACGCGCAGGTCTTCGGGCCCTGCTGGGTGAGCCGCATCGACCACTGCTTTCCACCGCCGTGAAACCCATGGGCCTGCCGGCCGAGGAACTGGCGCGTTTGGCCGGGCGCTTCGCCGCGGGGGGCATCGACCTCATCAAGGACGACCACGGCCTGGCCAATCAGCCATTTGCTTCGTTCGCCGAACGTGCGGAGCGTTGCGCGCAGGCCGTGCGCAAGGCCGCGGCCCCGACGGGACGTACCATTCTCTATGCCCCCAACGTGACGGCGCCTGCGGCCGAGGTGCACGCGCGGGCGCGCTTGGCCAAGAAAGCCGGCGCCGGGGCCTTGCTAATCTGTCCCGGGCTGACGGGCCTCGATGCCATGCGCGCCTTGGCCGACGACGATTCCCTCGGGCTGCCCATCCTGGCGCACCCCGCATTCCTGGGAAGTTTCGTGACCAGCCCGGACAACGGCATCTCTCCCTATGCCTTGTTCGGCCAGCTCATGCGGCTGGCCGGCGCGGACGCCAGCATCTTTCCGCATTCCGGCGGCAGGTTCGGATTTTCACTGGACGAGTGTCGCGAGGTGGCGGACGGATGTGGGGACGCGCTGGGGAACTTGAAGCGCATCTTCCCCGCTCCGGGCGGCGGCATGAGCCTGCAGCGCCTGCCCGAGTTGCTGAAGTTCTACGGCAACGAGGTGATGTTTCTCGTGGGGGCTGACCTGGTCCGCAACGGTTCGGACATCGAGAAGAACTGCGAGCTCTATCGAAGATTGGTCGAGAAGGACTAGACAACACGAACCCAGGCGGCCTCATCACCTCCACCATGCTCACCCTGGTGGTGATACCGGTCGCTTACGACATCATCGACGCCGTCGCGGAACGCCTGCTGGGACATGCCACGGCCATGCACGAAGGCGAGGAAACGCCGCTGGAAGCCAAGGCCAAGGGCCACGTCGTGGCGGCTTCGTAGCAGCGCGAGCCGCCGTGCGGCCTGCAGTGCGCGCGAAGACAATACAACGACAAGACGTCAAAGGCCGCCGCTGATTCCGCCCATCACCATTATCGGCGGCTGCACCGCACCCGTAGGGTTCTCCCCCGGCCGACCGCTAAGCATCTTGTAGCGCGCGTCAGTGAGGTTCTCGCCACGTACAAAGACCGCCAACCGGGCGATGCCGATTCGTTCGGACCACCGGTCCAGGCTGTACCTAGCGCTCGCGCAAAGCACGAAGAACTCGTGGCCATTTTCCGCGTATGGATACTGCGACGTAGCGAAGCTGAACGATGGCGCAGTCTGAAACAGCCCGCGCACATTCAGGGAGAGATCAGTCGTTGGCTGGAGGGTGAAGCTGGCTTGCGCCGTCAAGGGAGAAACACCTTCTAGCCGCGTGGGCAACAGGTTGCCCCGCAGATCCGGTCTGTGCATGGTTCCGCCAACGTACGAGGCTGCCAAGTCCGAGCGGAGCATCCCGAAGCGCATGTTCAGGACAGCCTCGCCGCCGTAGATACTCCCCGTACCCGCGTTGAACGATTGAAGCACCTTGCGCTGCTGGTAGCGACCGTCCGGAAACTGAACGTACACATATTGTTTAGTCCAGGCGGTATCCTGAATCACGTTATCGAGGCGATTGAAGAATCCACTCGCGGTGACGACGCCCCTGGTCCAAATGCTCTGCGTTACAATGAGTTCCAACGAATTGAGATTCTCTGGCTTGAGGTTCCGATTGGGCAATAGCAATGCATTCATGTTCGTGCCCACCGCATCCATTTGGTACGGAGTTGGCTCCAGATAGGCACGGCCATAGAGCAGCTTCAGCGTCAGCGAAGGACTGAGCACCGAAACAATCGCCAACCGAGGATTCAATGTTGCGCCAAAGCGACTCGAGGCGTCCATCCGCAACGCTGCTGTGACCTGGAATGTCCTCCTTGGTTGCCATATCGCCTGGCCGTACGTTCCCAAGGAGCGGAAGGAAGAGACGGACGCCCCGGTCGCCGATCCGGTCGTCGCGAATCGAGTGGTGGGCACGCCCGAAACAACGAAGTTGTCCGTTCCCGTGGCGGGCGCATCCACCCACTGTCCCTGGTACAATGCATAGTCCACGTTCTTCGCTTGCGCCGCGCCCTGGCTCGAGTCCCACGGCGAGGACAGCGACGAGATAGGCATGATCTCGACCGCTTGGCCGGCCACACCCATAGTGAGCAAGAGCGTGTCCTCGAGGAACGAGGCATCCGCTTTCTCCTCGAAGCGAAAGGCCTGGCTAAATCCGCCCTCGTAGTCCTGCATATCGAAATTCCCGACCGCCAATTCGAGAGGCCGCACCAGGCGACTCTGCGGAAGAATATCGTAGCGAGAATAGTCCAAATAGGTATTGAACAGGACCCGGCCCAGCTTCAATTCGTGCGTCAGAAAGACGGCCTGCTGCCGATCGGCGAAGCGAGCTTCGGGCACAAATGGCGCTCCGACGTTGGACTGATCCCAAGCGCTAGAGAGCTCGTAGCCCCGCAGATAGTACGTTGCCTTGAAGGACCCGATGCCCGCACCTATGAACAGGTCGTAGCCGTGTTCACCTGAGTCGTACCTTCCGAGGTCGACATCCGGCGATGTGAGCTGACCAATATTTCCTCCTGCCAGGGCCGGATAGCGATACTCGTTGGGATAGAGCGTATACATGTCGGGGTAGTCGCGGTGGGTCGCATGTCCGCCAACCCGCACCGAGAGACCCCTCCACTCCGTGGCGCCGTAAATAGACACATTGCCAGAAATATTGCTGCCGCCTTCGGCCCGCACAGACAACTCCGGTCTTGTCGCGCTCGAGCTGATCAGGTTGATAATTCCGTTGAACGCGTCGCTACCGTACAGCGCCGATCCGGGGCCATACATGACCTCGATTCTGTCGAAGAGAATGAGGGGAAAGTTCTCATAGTAGGCTTGATCCTCGCCACCCGGCGGATTGAAGCGTCGTCCATCAATGAGGAGCAAGAGGCGGTGGTTTCCCGGGAGCCCCCTGACGACCAGCGAGGTGCCGACCTCCGCGTTGGCCAAGTAGTTGGTCTGATACCCGGGAAGGTCGCGAAATACATCGCGCAACACATGGTACGAGCGACGAATGATGTCGTCCTTCGTGATCACGATCATACGAGCGGGCGCATCAGAGGCGTTGACACTACTCCGGGTGGCCGTTGTGACTCGAATCGAGAGCAGCTTTTCCAGGGAAACCTCGGCCAGCGCCGAGTCTTCGATGTCCCCGGAAGCCTTGGGCGGCACAGCGTCCGTCGCTCGGGCTGCGACCGGCGAAAGTAAGACAGCGAGAACGACAGAAACGCCGGCTGTTCTCATGATGTGCTTCTCACTCCGCAAATCCGGGGGGACCCACAACCAGCGAGCCGATGTCCCTCTTCTGTCTTGTTCTTGGCGAGGAATAGCCACTACCTGCGCATCAATCCACGCAGACCTGCGAACTTATGCAAAGTGCTTGCAAATCCGCGACGGCAGCGTCCACCGCAGCGTTGATGATCGTTTGATCCGCCACGCCTCTTGCCGCCGTCACGAACTTCCCAATGGGACCAACCATGGCTTTGGCCCACGCGCTGGCGGTGATGTTCTCGGTGCGATCGGTGAATCCCAATTGCTTGAGATCCGCCTGTGTGCTGCGATCAAATGCATCGAATTTGCTGGCGTCCGACAGGTCCGCATCGATTCTGGCTGGAATGGCGCCAAACAGCTGGTTGAAGTTTGTCTGGACAGTGGGGTCGGTAATGAGTTGGATGAACTTCTTGGCATTAGCCTGGTTGGACCCATACTTGGCGACCAGGAAGAAATCCATATGACCTAGGAAGAATCCTTGCTGGCCGGGAACAACAAATGTGCCCCAGTCCTGCCCGTAGACGAGGTTGGCCTGGCGAAAATTGCCAGCATACCAGGTGCCTAGACAAGCCATGGCGCCGGTTGGGGATGCGCTGGTCAAAGCATCCCACGGCGCGACGGTCGCGCACTCGAGTGTTGTCTTGCCCACGCAATCAGCGAGGAAATCCTGATTGGCGTAGTCTACGTATGTCTTCTCATACAAGAGCGCCTGGCGTACGTCTGCGGAATCCCAATCCGCGGAGTGAGCCTGGCCTGGCGTCAACAGACTGATGAGCTTGGGGCGGCCAACCGTGGTGGGAAGGATGAAGTCGAAGAAGAGATCCTTGACGGTCCACGGATACTTGGAAGAGGGATCGCTCGACGTCACATCGCTAGCCGCCTGTGGCAATGAGAAGGCGGCGCCTGGAAGATTGTTGGCGACAAGATAGGCCTGCACCTGTTTCGCGGCCGCGAATAGATCATTCAGTGTGGCGGTTGGACTGGTGAGGGTAGAGATATCCACCTGCGCCGCGTCCATCAAGTGTTTGTTGTAAAAGACGACGTTGTCGCGACTCAGGTCGATGGGAGCGCCGTACGTGGACCCGTTTACTGTCACGGCGGTCGAGGCAAGGACCCCGGCCGCCATCTTGGTGGTGTCGTAGACGGTGTTGAGTGGCAGCAGGACATCGAGGGCAAGGAAATCCCTCATCTCGAAGTAGTTGTTCAACGTCATCACATCCACATCTGGGCTGAGGTTGGGACCTGCCAGAACTTGCTCGAGTGTGGTGGCGTAGTCCTGGCCTCCGCCAAGATGGGCTACCACGCCGCTCACAATTCGAACTTGGGGGTTCTGCGCACTGTAGGTGTCCAAGACGTATTGGAATGGCCTACTGGCCTGGGCGTCGGGGCCCGTCCCAGTCCAGAAGTCCCACTCAACCAGCTGCGACTCTCCTGCGCCGCTCTTGCTGTTGTCAGAACTGCCACACGCGACGCCCCATGCTAGCGCCAGAATGCTGCAAATATAGAAGGTGGGTCCGCTAGGGTGTCGGGTTCTCATAAGAGGCCTCCATGAGTCATGTACTTCGTCAAGGCGGTGCAATACTTTAGGGACTGACGCAGTCGTAAGGTGTGACAGCAGAGCGGACCATCCCCTTGCAGACTGGATGGCATGGGGGATTTGGAT
This sequence comes from Myxococcales bacterium, assembly GCA_003158735.1. Lineage (GTDB taxonomy): Bacteria > Myxococcota_A > Polyangia > Fen-1088 > Fen-1088 > Fen-1137. The sequence continues at coordinate 18,034 of PMLB01000236.1, forward strand.
CTGGTGTGGGCAGCGGCAACCGGCCCGGGGCGTGGTCCCTCAAGGCACCAGTGGTGGTGGAGTGGCGGGCGAGCCTTGCGGCTGCTCGCTGCGCAACATCACTCGAATCTCCGAGCAAATCGCATCGAAGACCAAGGTCTCGATGTGGCTGCGTCCCTCTTGGGAGATCTCCTGGAAGGTGGCGGCCATGCGCACACTGCCGCGCACGGGAATATTGGCAACCACGCGACAACAGCCCGCGATGGGTTGAACGTCGCGGCCGAGTTTCAGCCGAAAAGGCGCCAAGGTCCCCACGCTGGGGGCTTCGCCCACCAGCGCGGACAGACCAGTCGCGCTGATGTCTTGCGTGAGCGACGAGGCCTTGCCATTGCGCAGATCGAACTCCACGGGCACGGCGCGCGCTACCCGAACCGCCTGGCGAGCGCCGTCATTGGTGCGGATCTCAAGCCGCTGAGCCAAGACCAGAATCGCCCCCAGATCGGCGCGCGCCTGCAGATAGGCTGGCAGCTCATCCGCGCCCAAGCTCCCACTCTTGAATTTTGCGTGCCACGAGCAGAACTGGGACAGCCAGTGAGTGAGCCTTGTCGCGACCATGGGTTTTTCCTTCTTGGAGAGCCCTGCAGAGTGCCGATCTAATACTCGGCACTTCGGCCCCGGCCCTTAGGCCCGGTTGGAGAAAGCTGCCGGCTGCGGGCTGCCGCGACGGATCAGCCTGGCTCGCCCGCGATGCGGCGAACGGCTGCCAGAAGCAGATCGGTCCGGAAGGGCTTGACGATCCAGCCCTTGGCGCCGGCACGCTTGGCCCGCGCGATGAGATCGGGCGATCCATCCGTGGTCAGCATGACCACCGGCACTGGCGGCACTGCGGCATCGCCCTTGACGGTTTCGAGAAACTCCAGCCCGCTCATGCAGGGCATGTTGACGTCGCATAAGACCATGGCAATTCCCGCACGCGCGCGCAAGACATCCACGCCTTCCCGTCCATCACGAGCTTCGACAATCTGGTACCCCGCCGACGTCAGGGTCAGGGAGACCTGTTGCCGGACTGTGAGAGAGTCGTCTACGATGAGTACGGTCTTGTTGTTCATGACGTCGCACTGCCCGGCCTAGAAGAGGACAACTGAACCCTCCAGGAGGGCTTCTGCTCCCTCGGCCACGGGGCTTTGTGCCAGTCGGAAGCTCGGTTCTATTTCAAGTTCAAGCCAACCCTCCAGCACCATGCCATCGATGGCAAATGCAATGGGACTGCGAGCGGGCTGCAGACTGGAGGCCAGGCGCAAATTATCGGCCAAGGCGCTCTGTGGAACGCTGAGGGACAGCTTCACCCCGTAGGCCAGCAAGCGATTGCGAAAGCGGCCGACCGACTGGTTCACTAGTTCGCAGGCCCAGTCGGTCAAGTCGCGCGGTGTCACGGTGGAGGGCAGAGGATGTAGCCGGGAAAAGAGCTTGCTGGGACCCAAGAAAGTGAACGAGCCGCGAAGCTCATCGTTGCCGAACCCGCTGAAGGCCGCGACAGTCTCGCCGGCGTCTGGCGGGCTCGGTGCCCGGGTGAGCGGCTCGGGCTGCACCCCCAGTTCGGCGAGCAGCTCGGCCATGCACTGGCAGAGAAGCTCAGCCAATCGCGCTTCGTTGGAATCGCCAGGCATCTCGCTCTCTCTACGTGCTTTTCGGCGGACGGCGCCGCGAGCTGAAGGCCGCTAGCGAAGCAGCTCCTTGGGGATCTCCGTCTCTGTTCCTGTGCGCCGCAGCACCGTGGGTGCCACCGCCACGCGGTTGCGGCCACTCGCCTTGGCCTCGTACATGGCATGGTCGGCCCGCTCGATGAGTCCGTCTAGGGTGTCCTTTATCTCAAGACACGCGATGCCAATAGAGACGGTGGCCGACACGCGTTGCTTCTTCTCATTCAGCACCGCCATTTCTTCCACGGCACGGCGGATGCGTTCGCCCACAAGGCGAGCCCCCGCTTCGTTGGCACCGGAGAGCACCATCACGAATTCTTCGCCTCCCCAACGCCCCACGATGTCGGTCTTGCGCGCATGTCGGGCGAGCAGCCCAGCAAACGCAACCAGCACCTGATCGCCCATGGCATGTCCATGCTCATCGTTGATCGATTTGAAGTGATCGACGTCCAGCATCAGGAGCGACATGGGATAGCCATGGCGCTCGGAGCGGGACTGTTCCACGTCCAAGGCGGTGAGAAGGGCACGGCGATTCGTCAGTCCGGTCAGCGGATCGGTGGTCGCTGCGCGCTGAGTTTCCTCGACCAGCAGGGTCATGCGCAGGGGACCGCCCAACTCGCGGGCAATCACATCCAGAACGCGCGTGTCCTCACGATCCCCGACCCCCTTCTGGCTAAGCGCGATGCGGGCGATGATCTCCTGGCCGAACCCAATGGGACGCACCAAGGGTGCAGCGCTGGGACGAGCCGCCGACGCTTCCTCGTCCTCGATGCGCAGGATAACGGTATCTGCCGGCAGATTGAGAGCCTGGCGCACCTCTTGCTCGCATTCTCCGCGTGCGGTTGGGTGCGCGTGCAGGCCGAGGTGCGCGGGTCGATGCACCAAGAGAGCCAGCCAACGGTAGGACATGACTTGGGAGACGAACTGCGTGAGCCGATCGAAGAGGCGATCAAACGTTCCACAGGTCGAGAGCGCGCGCACCTCGGCGGCCAGCACGGATTCGAAAAGAGCGGCGTCCAGATAGGCCGCGATGCGATCACGAAGGGCTGACTCCGCATCCTGGAACTGCGTGAAGAATTCCTCCTCTTGGTTGGCCACGGGAACGATGGAACGGCCCAGGGCTCGCACAAGCTCCACCGTGCGACCTTTGACCACGTATGCGGCCGCGCCCGCTCGCTCAGACCAAAACCGGTTTCGCGGACCGTCGGGACCACGCAAGATAACAGGCACGCACTCGGTAGCTGGCTCGGCACGCAGGAGCCGAGTCAGTTGCACACCCGAAATGCCAACCATCCACAGATCCGCGACGACGGCGGAGGGGGGACTGCCGAGTGCTGCATTGGCTCCTTCCACCGGGCCCGCGAATCCCTTGGCCTGGTAGCCCTGCATGCGCAGGCGCTCGATGAGCGCATTGCGCGACTGTTCCTCCGGATCGATGAGGATGACCGAGTGCCCACGCCTCATAATGGTTCCGCCGAACAGTCCTCATCTTTCCGGTTCATCCAGCGCACACAATTCAGACCCGCGCATCGGGGATCGCGCCGGCGTCGTCCGCTGACAGCCATGGTGTCTGCTCTCATCCTTCGGCTGATTCCCGGAATGCTTGAGAGAGTTCTGGTGTCCGCGTCACCAGACAACCCCGCACAGAATGGCGCGCCGACGGAACCTGGCAGGCGCCTTCAAGCTCCTCGGCCATTCTGTCGCTACTTCTTGCACAGGATCCGCGATGATGACGAGCCTGCGGGCGAAACTGGTTCGCACCATGACCGCGACGTTGATCGTCGTTTCGACGGCAACCTTGCTGGTGGTGGCGGGGATGAACTACTTCGCCTCGCAAAAGACGCTGAAGACCATCGAGGCACACCTGCGCGCCAGCATCGAAGAGAGGGGCAGCCGGCTGGTGACCAACCAAGCCTTGGGCTTGCGCGATCTGGTCATGGACAACGCCTTCAGCGACGTGGCCCGTCTGGTTGAACGCACGCTGGAAGAGGACAGGCAGCTGGTGTACGGGCTTTTCCTCGACGAGGAGCACAAGGCTTGGGGCTTTGCCACGCGGCAAGGGGCAACCAAGGGCGCCACCGATTGGAAACAGCTCGCCATCGATGGCATGGCCGAGAGGAACCCGGGCGTGCAGGTCATCGACCGCCACGTGCTGGGGCAGAACGTGTTTGAATTCTCGATGGCCGTGGTCGACGACAAGGGCAACCGGCTCGGCCGACTCACCTACGGCATGTCGGACGGTCCCCTGCAGAAGGCCTTGAGCGAGGCGCGCGCCGATTCCCGCCACACGCTCTTGCTCACCGTGGGCCTCCTGCTGTTGCTCGGAACCGTGACCATCGTCATGGGCGCGCTCCGCAGCCAGCGATCCGCCGCCCGCATCACCCAGCCGGTGACCGATCTGACCCAGGCGGTGAACACGCTTGCCTCCGGCCGACGCGACATTCGGGTCAACATCGCCAGCGGCGACGAATTGGAGATCCTGGGCGGCGCTTTCAACAACATGGCCGCCGAATTGAAGGATTCCTACGAACGCCTGCAGCAGATGAACCGCACCCTGGAAATCAAGGTGCAGGAACGTACCCGCGAGTTGGCGGACCGCAATCGCGACATGCGCTTGGTCTTGGACAATGTCAACCAAGGGTTCCTGACGGTCTCGACCTCGGGACACCTGGCGCAAGAACGTTCGGCGATCGTCGATCGCTGGTTTGGCTCGTACGACGGCGAGACCAAGTTCGCGGACTACATCGCCCAGGTCGATGCTCTGTACGCCGCCAGCTTCGCCATGGGCCATGAGGCCTTGATCGAGGACATTCTTCCCCGGGAATTGTGTATCGAGCAGATGCCGGCCCGCCTTCGCCATGACGGCCGCGAGTTCCGCTGTTCCTACTTCGCAATAATGAAGGGCGATCGGTTTGACGGACTGCTCATCGTCATCAACGACGTGACGGCGGAACTGCTGCACGCTCGCCAGGAAGCCGAGCGCAAAGAGATCTTGGCGATGTTCGAAGCGCTCACCAAGGATCGCACCGGGTTCCTCGCCTTCATCGATGAGGCCAACGATCTGTTCAAGCAGGTGCGCGGCGCCGACCTGCTCACGCAAAGGTGCATTCTCCACACATTGAAGGGCAATGCCGCGCTAATGAACTTCGCGATCATCTCCAATCTGTGCCACCAGGCCGAGGACGCACTGGCCTCCCGGTTGACGCCGCTGCCGGTCGAAGCATTCGCACCGCTGGAATGGCGCTGGGACACGTTGAACGAGGCCCTCAAGACCTTCCTGGGCGACAAGGGCCGCGACGTGCTCGAACTCAGCCTCAAGGAGGTCGAGAAACTCGCGGAAGAAATCCGCGCCGGCGCGCCCACCGAGCATGTTTTGGATCGCTTGGCCTCGTGGTGGCTGGAGGGGTGCGAACGGCCGCTCACGCGCCTGAGCCGGTACGCCGTGGCGCTGGCCGGCCGACTGGGCAAGGGCGCGCTCGAGGTGGAGATTGAACCCCACGGGGTGCGCTTGGCGCCTAAGGCCTGGGCCGGCTTCTGGACCGATCTGGTTCACGTCGTGCGCAATGCGGTGGACCATGGCCTGGAGACGCCTTCTCAGCGTGAGCGGGCGGGCAAGTTGGGACGCTGCAAACTGCGCTTCTCGACCGCGATCAGGGACCGCAAGCTGGTGGTTGAGATCGAGGACGACGGCCGCGGCATCGATTGGGAGGGCGTGAAAGGCGCCGCGACCAAGATGGGCTTGCCCACGGCTACTGAGGATGATTTGATTCGCGCGATGTTTGCCTCGGGACTCAGCACCGAAGACCAGGTCAGCTCGGTTTCCGGCCGCGGCATTGGCCTTTCCGCGATCCGCCAGCAAGTGGACGACTTGGGCGGCCGCATCGCGGTCATCAGCAAAGCCGGCCAAGGCACTTGTTTCCGCTTTGTCTTCCTGCTGCCCGAAGTGGGGCCGCGCTTCGGTGTCGAGGCCGTGGAGGCCGCGGCCTCGACAACCCAATGACCTGTCTTCGCAACCCCCGCCGACGCTGGCCACCGCTTATCGCGTGGCTGCTGCTGGGCCTGGGCCTTGTGCACCCCTATCAGCCGCCGCGACGGGTGATGGCCCAAGCGAGCAAGCCGGTGGTGCATGTCTTTCTCCAGCTCGATGCCAAGTCGAGCATCGTTGAGAAAACACTGCAACAGCACTTGGGCGTCGACACCTGGAGCGTCCCATGACTGGCGAAAAGAACCTGAAGCGGCTGGTGCCTGTATTGTCGGCTCTGCTCTGTTGCCTGGCCGACTGCGCGACTGGCGGGAGCGAGACCGGGACCGGCGCGTCTACTCAGGCAGCGGCGGTCCTCGTGGATCCGCCGGCACGAACCGGCGCCCCGACTCTCCTCATCGCCATGCCCAGCTCGCCCAACTTCGTCGAGGTCCGCAAGAGTCTGGTCTCTGAGGTGCAGAAAAACTTCAACATCCACACCTTTGTCGTCGGGCCGGAAACCACAGCCGCCGAGCTAGCCACCGTCATGCAAGCCACCAACCCGGTTTGCGTGGTCTTGATGAACAATGCCACCATCAACCTCTATTACCAGGTCCAGACGTCCAATCCCACGGCCAAGACGCCCCCCGCGGTCCTCTTGATGGCCTCCTTCGTGGAGCAAGCGCAGGCCCGACTCCGGCGGGCCACCGGCATCGCCTATGAGGTTCCCGGTGTGACCGCTTTCGTCCACCTGCGATCGGTGATTGGCACCCCGGTCAACCGCGTCGGGGTGATCTATCGCCCTCCCTTCCGAGCATTCGTACAACGCCAGACTTTGCTCGCGGCCAAGGAACATGTCGAGCTCGTCTCCGTCTCCGTGCCCAGCGACGTCACAGCGGCGGGGCTGCGCGAAGCCCTTCACAACCTCGCTCGCAAGAGCAAAGTCGACGCCGTCTGGATGCTCAATGACAACGGCCTGGTACGCGACGCGGAGTTTGTCGACGACACCTGGCGCACGGAACTGAGCGACGCCAAAATGCCCCTGATTGTGGGCGTGCCCAATCTGGTCGCGCCAGACTCGCCCCTGGGAACGCTGGCCGTCGTGCCTGATCACGAGGCTTTGGGCTTGCAGGCGGCGAATCTTTTGTTCGACCTATCAGACAGCGACTGGCGGGCAGAGGCCCATCCCGTGGAGCTGCCGCTCTCGGTAAAGACCGTGGTCGACATCAAGCAGGTTCGGGCCAACTTCGGATTGCGGGCCGACGCGCTCAAGCACATTGACAGAGCGCTAGAGTAGTCACCAGCTACTGCGTCTGCGTCATGGGCACGCCGTTCTGATCGCAGGAGTAGAACGAGTTGTACAGGCCCTGCGCCGTGAGTCCTTGCCCGGTGACATGGTCCCGGAAGGCGCAGCTGGGCATGCAACAGTCCTGCATGGTCGAGGTCCAAAGGCGGGTGCCGCTGCCCGACTTCGACCGGAAGGAAGGATTCGCCGCTGCCTGGGCCGCTGTCGTCACGTTGGGGTTGACCTTGGGAAGCCCCTGGTCAGCCAATTTGCATCCTGTGAGATCGGTCAGGTGCGTGGGACACTCGACCTTCATCGCCCAGACGTTCCAGTTGAGGTGATAGTAGGTCTGGGGATTGTTGGATTGGATGCAGGAGCGAATTGAGTCGGCTGTTGTAGTGGCCGAAGGCGCCACAATCATGTCGCACTCGGTTTGAATTTTGCTTTGACAGGCCGGAGTCGAGAGGCTGGCCGTGGTCACCCAGCTCACCGGGGTCTTGCACTCGCTGTATTTGGTGGCTCCCTTCACGCCGCCGTTGTTGGCACCGTCTGGTGGAAAGCTGGTGTAGATATACTCGCCGGAATTGGCCTGCGGCTGGCCCTTGGGATCGCACGCGTTGTTGGCACCAAAGCCTCCGGCAGCCATGAATACGTCGAAGCTGTCGGTTGTGGCGCCCATGTTGAAGCTTTGCACGATGAGGGGTGGCGGCAGAGGCTGGATCGCGGATTGATTGTTGTTCGGGTCGTCGGGATTGACCAAGGCTTGACGATCATTTTGCGAGGGAGAGTCGTACACCAGTTGATAGCATTGACAGCAGGCGCTCGATGCCGTGCCATCAATGCCATTGTAGTCGGCGTCGTGGCCAACGATCGCGTAGTTGAAAGCGGTATTGCCATCGAGAGTAGCGGCCTGCTGCATAGCCGTGCTGAATAGCATCCACTGCGGGCAAATGAAGGCGACGGGCATGTTCGGCTTGCTGGCCAGAGTGTCTTGGCAGGCATTCACGAAAGACGTGCAGTTGCCTCCACAAGTGCTGGTTGCCTTCCCTGTCACGCATCCATCGCTCTGGGTCGCGAACGCGTTTCCGCACTGCCTGGGCGGCGGCAGAGTTGTCCAGACCGCGCTGGTACCACCGCTAATCGTGACGCCCCCCGTGGCAACGCCGCCGGATCCGGTCGCGCCACCCTTCGAAGCGCCGCTTCCGCCTGAACCGCCCGAGCCGGAACTGCTCCCGCCCACGGGCTTGCTGCCTCCGGAGGAACCCGGCGTGGAACTGCCGCCAACCGCGGTGACTCCGCCGCTGCCCGTGGCCCCGCCCTGGGAGCCGTTGCCGCCAGAGGAAGCCGGCGTGGAATCGCCACCCGAGGCCACGGTTCCGCCGCTCGCGCTGTTGCTGGATCCACCTTTGCTGTTTGGCTGCGTCCCACCGGTCGGACTGCTGGTGTTGCTCGTGGTCCCGGCGGCTGCGGTGGTGCCGCCCGCTGCCCCAGCGGCACCGGTGGTGCCTCCTACTTTGCTGCCTGCCGCGACTGAGGTTGTGCCGCCGGACCCGGCGGAATTCTGCTGGGCGGGACACCCGGTGGTGATCGCGGCAGCGTAGACTAATGCAAGCCAACCTGTAGGACGCAAGGAATAGTACTTCATGATGCTACCTTAGCTTGGGTTTCTGCTTGGCGGGCGAGAATCTGGCCTGGCTACTTCACGTAGGCCTCCAGCCCCACGCCGAGGCCCTTCATGGCCTGGGCAACCAGATTGGCGATTTGCGTGGCGCCGGGTTCGTGGAAGTGGGTGCCGTCGACGAACAGAGCGCTCTTGGCGCTGCTGGACAAGGTGCCGTAGTAGGTGAGCGCGAGGGTGGTGAGGTCGATATACGCGACATTCTGGGCCGGAGAGTGAAGGGGAGATTACTGCTCTGTTGTTCATCGGAACCTCGGGGACAATGATCCCTTTTTGACTTGCCGGTGTCCAGCCGTCCGGCCGAATTGTCGCGTACTTCGACGCCAATCGTCAGCGTACGCACTTCGCCCAGGCGACGGTCCAGTAGTTCCAGGCGGTGCTAGTGGCCCCGNNGATGAGCCCGGTGTAGTTGTCCTGGACCTCGTCGGTGGAAATGGCGTTGTACTGATTGCTTGGCGCCAGCGCCGGATCGCTGAAGGCTTCGCCAGTCCCGTTGCCGCGCACGCAGCGGACGCGCGAAGGGATGGAGGCGGAGTAGCCTGCGACTGCTTTCCCGGCACGTGGGGGGATGACGGCCGAAGGATCAGACGGCGTTTCTAGATTTCTAGATTTCCTCAGCAAGACTTTCGATGAGGACTTGGATCTCATCTCTGGATTCAAAGAGGAAATCGCATGTTCCAAGCGAACATTCGAGAGGATAGTCCGTTGTCATCCGCACAAGCATTCCCAGTTGGCGCTGGAGCGCCCTGAGATCATCGCCGCAAGGAGTGACATTCTCGTCAGCTGGTTCAGTTGCCGAAGCCATGGTCTTGCTCCGTCCTTGGTATCGGCACGTTTTCCGCCAGATTGAGCCCGTCCTGCGCCAAGTGGTCATGGTTCGACCGAGAACGACGCGTAATGACTTCACGCGTGATATTGAAGAAGTCTGAGAGTACGCTCAGACTTCTGAGGGTTGAACTCGCTGCCACAAGTCGGTGTGCCGCCTTTTTGTCGACGGCGCGTTGGAATGTGGTCTCGTGGGTGAGGCTTCCCGCCCGTCGGAGAATTCGTCCACTGCTGGTCCGCGATCGCGCGAGACCGCATGCTGCGCTGGTTTCCTCGCCCGATCGTGCGGCGAGCCCGTAGATCTCGCGGCGAACGGGATTCTGGATCTTCGCGTCGCTAAATTCCGCAGCGATCGCGAAGACTTCGCGCGCGGGAGAGACACTCCAGAGTATCTGGCGAAGCGCCAGCCGATGTTCCCGCGAAGAAATTTGCCCTGATCTTCGGCATCTGCGCAGCTCCCGCTTTTTTGGCTTGTCGGTGAGACGCCCGATTGATAGTTAAGCCGCCCGCCATCGAGTCGTCTCGCTGGAATTCATGTGAGAGGGCACCGTGGGAGCGGCCAACCTGTACCTGTTGGTAAACAGGCGGCCGTGGCCTTCAACTTGCTGACATCGCTTGGGTTTCTCTACTGATCTTGTTGTGGATAGAACAATGATTGAGCTCTGGGGTGAAGCTGTCCGTTCGATTGAAGGAAGGGTCAATCCGGCAAACCGCGACCAGTGGTTGCGCCCCATAGAATGTCTGGGCATCAGCGAGGGCCGCATCCACTTGCGGGCACCCAACCGTTTTCACAAGGAATGGTTCGAGGACAACTTCCTTCCCTCCATTCTGGACAATCTCCGGGAGCGTGCGCAGAGGACGTTCGCTGTCGAGTTCCAAGTTGCGGAGGAGGCGCCGATGCTGGGCACGTCAGAGGATGTCGCGAGCGAGTCAGTGGGGGAAGGTCCGCCTGGGCGTCCGACGCCAGGCGGCCTAGACAGCCGATACACCTTCGAGACATTCGTGGTCGGCGCGCGAAACCAGTTTGGTCATGCGGCAGCGAGTATGGTGGCAAATTCTCCGGGGTCGAAATACAACCCCTTGTTCCTCTACGGGGGCGTCGGGCTGGGGAAGACGCACCTCCTGCACGCCATCGGGCACGAGATTCATCGCCAACACTCGGACTGGCGGATCACGGTGGTGACCTGCGAGCAGTTCGTCACGCACTTCATCCGGTCGATGTTGAACCAGCGCAAGCAGCCTAGCAGCATCAGCCTGATGGAGGAGTTTCGCGCGTGCTACCGCGAGACGCCGGACGTTCTGTTGGTAGACGACATCCAGTTTCTCTGCAACAAGGACAGCTCGCAGGATGAGTTCTTCCACACCTTCAATGCCCTCCATTTGGCGCAGAAGCAGATCGTCCTCACCAGCGACAGGCTGCCCGCCGAGTTGCGCGGCGTCGAGGAACGGTTGCAGAGCCGGTTCGCCTGGGGATTGATCGCGGAGATCGGCCATCCCGATTTGGAAACGCGGGTTGCCATTGTCAAGCGCAAGGCCGAGATCGAGAAGATGGCTCTGAGCGACGAGGTGGCTCTGGCCATTGCCAGCGTGATCCGCTCGAACGTTCGCGAGTTGGAAGGTGCGATGCTGCAACTGTCAGCACGATCTTCGATCACCGGCCGCACCATCGACCGGGAGTTTGCAGAGGAGGTTCTGAAGGACCTGGCCAGCGCAACCCCACAGGGCTTCAGCGTTGAGGCCATCCAGCGCGAGGTGGCAAACCACTTTGATATCAAGTTGCACGATCTGCGGGGTCCCAAGCGTCACCAGTCTGTGGCCCGGCCCCGCATGATCGCCATGTACCTGGCGCGCAAGCTCACAGGATCGAGTTTTCCCGAGATCGGCAGCCGCTTTGGTGGCAAGGATCACTCAACCGTCATCAGTGCCGTGAAGAAGATCGACGGCCTGCTTGCTCAAGACGCCAATCTGCGCAGCGTGGTCGCGATGCTCGAGAGCCATCTCCGTCAGCGCTGATGGCCGCATTGCTCGGTGTTCTTCCCGCGCGCTAAGGCGCGAACGCAGCGAAGGTGAGTTCGCCGAGTCCGTCGCACATGCCCGAGGTGTCCACGGCGTCTTCGAACGTCTCCAGGACGACCTGCAAGCCGCCGACACTCGCGCTCTGCCCGGGGTCGAGGGTGGTCGAGCTGGTTCCAACCGTGATGAGGGCCCGGTGGTACCATGTGCCGCAGATATCGGTGAACGCACAGATGATCCCGTCGTTGGCGAGACTCACGGCGTCGATGGTCACCGGCGCCGGGGCGCCGCCGCCGCTTTGCAAGGCGAGCCCCCAGATGGCGCTGGCGCTCCCGGTCCACGTAATAAGGATGGTCTTTCCGCCACGGGTGACCACCACGCTCTGCGAGACTGGGGCCCCCCAGATGGTGTTGCCGCCCACCCAGCTCGCCACGGTCAGTCCCAGCGTGTCCCCTGTACGGATGAAGTTCGCCGGCAGGCCGGTCACATTGAAATCCAGGTTCCAGGTGCGTCCGTCGGCAGCCGCCACACTCAAGCGCTGGGTTCCATTCTCCGAGCACGGAGTCCTTACCGACGCAACACCGGCAACCGCCGTCACCGTGACGTCCGCCGTGAAATTGGTGTTCAGAGTTGTGCCGGCCTCGACCAGGTAGCCGCAGGCCACTGCGTTGTTTAGGCCTGCGTCCGGATTGCAGCTCGGCAAGGCGCCACCCGTGCTCATCGCTCCGCCAGTGCCGATCATGCCGGTCGCGCCAGCCGCGCCGGTCGTGCCAGCCGCGCCGGTCGTGCCACCCGCGCCGGTCGTACCACCCGAACTGGTCGTGCCGCCCGAGCCTGTGCCACCCGAACCCGCGCCGCCAGAGCCGCCGCTGGTTGGTTTCGAGTCGCCCGCAGCCATCGATCCGCCGGTGGCCGTGGAACCGGCGCTGCCCGTATCACCTCCTGCTTCGCCTGTGCCGCCCACGTTGGTCGCACCTCCTGTTCCGGTCGAACCGCCCGTCGCGCTGCCAGCGGTGGAGCCGCCCGCATTGGTAGTTCCACCCGCGCCCCCAGCCCCGCCGGCCTTGCCACCCGAGCTGCCGCCGTTGGCGCCGCAGGCCGTAAGTCCCAAAACCATGCCCCCCAATGCCAAAACGATCCTAGCCTTATTCATGTTGTCTCCAGTTTGTCGACGGAAGTTCGGGCACCTTGCGGCACTTTTGTCGCAACACACATGCCATTCATCGCTACTGCCACAATCGAGTGCTTTCGCTAGGGTTCGCATCGATTCGACGGACCTCCGGCACGACATGACCGCGACATTCACGCCCTGCTTCTCAGGGCCGCCAGAGGCGTGCGGCGCTGGGGACGCTCAGAAACTCCACCGAAAAAGCTATTGTACCACCGGCCCGCGTTTCATCTGGTGATGTGCGAAGTCTTGGCGTATTGGCGAATCGATAGGGGTATTCCCGGTCGGGGAACCGCGTTCTTCCCACGCCGCCGCACCCTTGCGCATGCCGGGACGACCCAGGGGAGCATTCTTACGAAAATAGAACAGACACGATTCGACGTGGCGGCCTCCGGGCGCATCAGGCATTGGAGCAGCAGGCGAAATCGCCAGCGATGCCGGCCTGCTGGGTTCTCTCAAGCTTGAGCGCGAGACGGGGCTCGGACCCGCGACCCTCGGCTTGGGAAGCCGATGCTCTACCAACTGAGCTACTCGCGCGAACGGACCTCTTATAGATACCACTTCTGCGGGCAGGGTGGGAGGGTTGTCTGCGGGCGACGCTCCAAGCAGGGACAAGAGATGGACCGCGATGCTCGACGTGTGGTGAGCGTGAGCGACCAAGCGTCCCGCATCGACATCGGCGGTCGCGCGATCACGCTCATCGATGGCACTATCGAGGCGTATCACATTCTGCAGGCCTGCAATTGCACAAGCTGCGCCTCAAGGACACACGCCGCGGTCAGGGAAGGCTGAACGCCACGTCGACGCGGGTGGTGGCCCCGGGAGGCGGGATAGTGACCGGGGTCAGCGCCGCAAGGACGCACGCAGTGACTTCCGCGCGCGAGGTGGCGCGGTCCGCTCTCACCCCGCGCGCGATCTGCTGGCCGTCGGCAGCGAAGGTGAAGTCGAAGACGTACTTGATCTCGGCTGGCGTAGGCCGGGTCTTGATCGCTGGCTCCCAGCACTTGTTCACCAGCGCCGCGCGCTGCGAGTCGAGGACTCGCTTCACCTGCTCCGCCACCTGGACCGGAGGTGTGGCCGCAAGCGCTTGGGACGGGGGAGGGCGGCGTGGCGTCCGCGCGTGCTCGGCAGCGCCCTGCGCATCCAGCGGCGACGCCGGATACTCGACGGGGCGGCTCCTCAGTCCGAGAAATAGGCCGGCACCGACGAAGGCGCCGGCCAGGAGGATGGCGGCGGGAGTGTAGAGTTTTCGATCGGACACGGGGAAAGAAGTGCGGCGCTCAGTTGTGGACCTGTACCCAGCCGTTCACGAAGTCGTTGTTGCTGATGGCGATGGGGCCGTCGCTGTTCTGCACGCAGAAGCCAACGTTCCATGTGCCCGCGCCCGGGAGGATCGATGCGGCGGCCGTCCACGCCAAGCGGTTCGTGGTGAACTCGCCGAAGGAGTAGCCGTCGCCAGTGAAGTTGACGATGGTGCCGCCGGCGGCGGGCTGGTAGCAGAGATCGTACCTGGCAAATTGCGTGGTTCCGCTCGCGAGCGCCATCGGGGCCTCGGCCACGCCAGTGAGGTGCTGGCCGGCCGTCGTGGTGGCCGTGGCCGTGGGCCCGGCAAAGACCCAGCCCTTGGCGTCGCCAGCGATCGATGGAATGAGCCCGCTGAACACCGCCGTCGCCACAATCCCGGTCGACCCCTGTGCACCGGTCGGACCCGCGGCGCCGGTCGCGCCCGTCACGCCGGTATCACCTTTGGCACCGGTCGCGCCCGGCAGCCCCTGTGCGCCCGCCGGACCGATCGGCCCCGTCGCACCGATTGGCCCGGCCGGCCCAGCCGCACCGGTGGCGCCCACTGCGCCTGTCGGCCCCGTGGTCCCAGTTACGCCGGTTGTTCCTGTTGCGCCCTTTGCCCCGGCGACGCCGGTGGCGCCCACCGCGCCAGTCGCACCCACAGTGCCTGTTGGCCCCGTGGGCCCGGTCACGCCGGTTGTTCCTGTTGCGCCCTTTGCCCCGGCGACGCCGGTGGCGCCCACTGCGCCCGTCGCGCCCACCGCACCGGTCGGCCCCGTGGGCCCGGTCGCGCCGGTTGTTCCTGTTGCGCCCTTTGCTCCGGCGACGCCGGTGGCGCCCACCGCGCCGGTCGCGCCTAGCGCGCCGGTCGCGCCTACGGCGCCGGTCGCGCCGGTTGCACCGGTAGCCCCGGTCGCCCCAACCAGTCCACTCGTCGCCCCGACCCACTTCCCGGTCGAGTTGACGACCACGGCACCATTTACGCTGATCGAGCTCGGGTGAATGTCCCCGATGGCGTCGTTCGCCACCAGCGCGTAGGGAACCGCCACGATCGCTTCACGCGGCGACATCTCGGCGTCATCGCCCACCTTCAGGCCAAGGTACTTTGCCGATCCGTCCCACAGTCCCGCGGGGAAGGCCGTGCCGCTGCCCAGTTGCAAGGCAAAATAGCCGTCGTCCGGCGTGATGTTGTGGCTCTCCGTCCACAACGCCGTTCCGCCAGCCACGGAATTGTACAGCGCAAAGGTCAGCGTGACTGGAACCGTGACCGCCGTGCCGTCGGAGTTGAGCAGCCGTCCCTGCTGCGCGACCAGACTCGGCACTCCCGCAGCCTGGGCCGCCAGCGGCGCCATGAGCGCCGTGAAAAGCAGAAGTGAACGCATGTGCATGAGCTGGCTCCTGTTCAATGGTTCGCTATCGTGCCTGCGTCGCGCCGATGAGTCCGCTGCGCAGCTTGTATTTGCTGGACGTTGCCGTGAGGTTGCTGCCCGGCGACTGTCCCGTCGACATGATCACGCGGTAGCGCCCGGAGCGCGCTTGCACCGCGCCTGACAGGATGGCGCTGCCTCCGTGCGCGGCCAGCGCGCCCATGTCGGGGAGAACGCCGTCGCGCCCGCCGTCGACTGACGAGCGGGACGTCCCATCGCGCCCGCCGTCCACTGACGAGGGGGACATCCCATCGCGCCCGCCGTCGACGGGCGGAAGTGGTGGCCCGTCGGGGCCAGCGTCTTGAGGCCCTGGTCCCGCCTCGGCCTGCGAGCCCGCGTCCTTTGGCGTTGCGTTCGAGTTCGAACGGCCGCACGCCCCGATCGCACCCGTCAGAAGCACTAGCAAGGCGCAGGCTAGACGACACCCGGCCGCACGCGATTCTTTCGCGAGCAGGCTGCTTTGCCACCACGTGGAAACGCCCTCGCAAACGTGGCCACAACCATGCTGCCCTGACTTTGGAGGCACAGGGGAAGTCCCGCTCATAGGCTTCCAATTACGCACTATTTGCGCCCCCCTTGCAAGGTTCGACTTGCCGCTGCGTCATTCCCCTTCGTTCTTGAGTCGTCTCACATCGGCAAACGATTGCTCGGCAAGCGCGTGCTGGCCTGACCAAGGGGGGCACGCTCTCCATGCTATCGTGCCTCGGTGCGATTGCTGCCGGCTGTCCTCTGCCTAGCCCTGGCCACAACCGTGGCCGCGTGCAAGACGTGGCGCGCTCCCACGGCGCCTCCCTGGATTCTCGACAACATGGTCGAGATCCCGGGCGGCACTTTCGCCATGGGAAGCGACAGCCGGGATGCGAATGAGAATGAAAAGCCGGTGCACTCTGTCAGTGTGAAGAGGTTTCAGCTCGACCGGACCGAGGTGACGGTGCAAGCCTTTGCCGAATGCGTGCGCGTCGGCGCGTGCAGTGAACCCGATGCTTACCGCGAGGAACGCGGAAATTTTCACATCTTCTGCAACTGGAAGAACCCACAGGATCGCTCGACCCACCCGATCAACTGCGTCGATTTCCAGCAAGCCACGGCCTTCTGCGCCTGGGCCAACAAGCGCCTGCCCACTGAGGAGGAATGGGAATACGCGGCCCGCGCGGGCGCAGAAGGCCGAACTTACCCCTGGGGAAACGACAAGCTGGACCAGACTCGGCTGAATGCCTGCGGACGGGAATGCCCGGCCAACCTGGTGGCCAAGGGGTTTCCCAGATGGGCGCCCCTGTATGAGGCGGACGATGGCTGGCCGGAAACCGCACCGGCGGGCAGCTTTCCCGCCGGCGCATCGAAGCACGGCGTCCTCGATCTGCTCGGCAATGTCTGGGAATGGACAGCGTCCGCGTACGCGGCCTACGACGGCAGCCACGCCGAGAAGAAACGAGTGCTTCGCGGGGGAAGTTGGGGCGGTGGCGAGCCGCGTACCGAGCGGACGAGCCACCGTTTTCGCCTGGTTCCAGGCAGTCGGGCGCAGTTTCTGGGCTTCCGCTGCGCCCGATAAAGCCGGGCGCGAAAGTCAGGCGCGCTCACCGCGAGACTGATGCACAATAGCCGCATCGACATGCGTCCGGTTGCGCACCACTCCCTCTCCCATGCCATGGGCAGCTATCTGCGGCGCATCGCCGTGCATCGGCGTCCCCTGGCCAAGATCCTGGTGCTCTTTCCCGTCAAGCACTCCGCCTATCTCTTCTATCCCATCCTCATCAAACTTATCATCGATCGCTTCATTCCCGCGCGTCGCCTCGACTTGATCTTCGGCACCCTGGCAGTGGTCGCACTGCTGGGGGTGCTCAATTACTTCTGCCATCGCGCCTATACCGTGTGCGAGACCACTATCACCAAGGGCGTGTCGCGCGACCTGCGCAATCAGATCATCGAGAAGCTCCAGATCCTGTCGTTGCAGTATCACGTCAGCCATGAGAGCGGGCGTTTCGTGTCGAAGCTGTTGGTCGACGTGGAGCGGACCGAGCGTTTTGCCGAGATGCTCTTCAATACACTGCTCGCCTCAGTGATCACGGTCGTTTTCTCAGTGGCGGTGCTGGCGACCGACAACTGGAAGATGCTGTTGTTCTACCTCTTGTGCATTCCCTTCTACTTGCTGGTTTACCGCTACTTCAACGTGCGCTTCGGCCGCTTGCAACACGCGGCCCGCATGGCCAACGAGGACCTGAGCCAGTCCCTCAGCCAGTTCATCCAGACTTCGTTCCTCAGCAAACTGCACGGCGAGGAGGAATTCGAACGAAGACGTATCGATGAGCGCAGTGTCGAAATCATCCAGCGGCAGAAATCCATCCGCAAGACCATCGCCTCCTTTGGCATCATAACAGTGACCTTTTCGCAAGTGTTCACCATGCTGATTGTCGCCGTGTGCGCGACCCTGGTGATTCGCGGCGAAATGCTGATTGGCTCGTTGGTGCTGTTTCTGACCTACATCACCCAGCTCACCAACACAGTCACCAACATCATTAACCAGTTCCCCACCATCACCGAGTTCGCCGAATCGATCTATTCGATTCAAGAGGTGCTCAATGCATCGGAAGAGGAACACAACCAGGGCAAGGAGAAGCCCGCTGCCATTGCGGGGCAGCTCGAATTCCAGGACGTGGATTTTGCCTACGTCAGCGGAACGCCGGTTTTTGCCGGCCTTTCTGTTGTGCTGGAAGGGGCTGCCACGGTAGCGTTGGTGGGTTCCTCTGGTTCGGGCAAGACCACCTTCGTGAATCTGGCCCTGGGCCTGGTGCAGCCGCAGAGCGGGCGCATTCTGCTCGACGGCCGCGACCTGGCCACTCTGGACATGCGGCACGTGCGCCGGCAGGTCGGCGTGGTCACGCAAAAGCCCATCATTTTTCGGGGGACCGTCTACGAGAACATCGCGCACGGTCGCGAGGACTACGACAAGCAGGCGGTGCACGAGGCGGCCCGGCGGGCCAACGCGCACGATTTCATCGCGGCGTTGCCCGACGGCTA
Source organism: Myxococcales bacterium (assembly GCA_003158735.1). Taxonomy (GTDB): domain Bacteria; phylum Myxococcota_A; class Polyangia; order Fen-1088; family Fen-1088; genus Fen-1137. The sequence goes on from PMLB01000236.1 coordinate 36,369, forward strand.
CGACACGGTTGTCGGCGAGCGCGGAGCCACGCTGTCGGGCGGACAGAAGCAGCGCATCGCCATCGCGCGCACGATCTTTCGTCGGCCCGCCATCCTGGTGCTCGACGAAGCGACCTCGGCCCTCGATGCTGAATCAGAGCGCGAGGTGCAGAAGGGGATCGACGGCCTGCTCGGGGGACAGACCACCATCGTGATCGCTCACCGACTGAGCACCATCTTCAAGGCAGATCGTATCCTGGTGTTCGACCAGGGAAACATCGCGGAATCAGGGACGCACGACCAGCTGATTGACCGGCGCGGCCTCTATGCCAGCCTGTTGCAGGTACAGATGGGGCTCGACCAGCGCAGTATTGGAATCTTGAAGCAGAATGGGCGTCGCGGCGCCGAGTAGGGGGCCGTGGCGGTGCGCACGCGCGTCGGGCGACCGCAGGTCGCCTCCACCTAATAAGACGTGATGCGGGTGCTCTTCCGTGAACCGCGGTTCAGTGCGGCATTTTGCTGAGCCCAAACCTTCTTGACGCTGACCTGCCTATTCTGGGACACTGCCCCCGTCCGACTTGTCACGCAATTGGTCCGCACGTAGGACAGGGCGCAGCAGGTACGGGCGCGGTCACTAAGAAAGGAGCCGATACCTATGTCACAGCAGAATTTCTTTGGTCTTCTCTCCCGTGGAACCCTGTCTCTGGCCCTGCTAGGGGTGGTGATTGGATGCGGCAGCTCGCCGCCCAAGCCACAGAATGCACTCCAGGCCGAGATGGTGGGCGCCCCCAAGTGGGCGCAGGGCGCTTGTCAGCTTGGTTTGCAGAACAAAAAGGCCATCTGTGGCACCGGCAGCGTGTCCGGCATGACCAACGTGGCGTTGGCCCGCTCGGCCGCCGAGGGCCGCGCGCGCACCGAGCTGGCGCGCAGCCTGCAGACGCGCGTCAAGGCGATGCTGAAAGACTACCAGGCAGCCACCCAGGGCGGTCCCGGGAACCAGACCGCCAGCGAGCAGCACATCGAAGACGTGTCGAAGCAGATCACCGACACCACGCTGTCGGGCACGCGCCTGGAAGACACCTGGATCTCGAACGCCGGCACCTTCTGGGCCCTGGTCGTGCTTGACACCGACGCCTTCAAGGACTCGATGAACAACATGAAGCAGCTCGACGACCATATTCGCGCTGCCATCGTGAAGCGGGCTGACAAGGCGTTCTCCGAGCTGGACGACGCCACGGCTCAATAGCCGACGTTTGTGCGCACCACTTCAACCAGGGAAAAGGACATGAAGACAACAGTCTCCCGTCATTCTCTACTCGCTGCTCTATCGCTCACCTCGATCGTCACTGTTGGCTGTGCCGGCAGCATCACGGTCACCCGCTTGGCGCCTGCCGAGGTCAACTTGGCCGGGGTCAAGCGCGTTGCCATCACCAGCATCGGAGGCCCCGACGGCGAGACTTTTTCCACCCTGGTCAGCCAACGCATCCTCGATTCCAAACGCTACGAGCTGGTTGAGCGCGCCGAGATGGACAAGATCGCCGCCGAGCACCGCGGCGCGCTCGATGCGGCCTTTGAACAGAATCAGGGCGTGGAAATCGGGAAACTG
>PMLB01000356.1 GCA_003158735.1 Myxococcales bacterium
GCTTCCGGTGGTCGGCGGCTTGCGACGCTGGCTGGATGCGCCGGTGGCGTTGGCCCTAAGTCGCGCGACGGAGGTAGAGTCCACTCGTCGACTCAAACGAGTGCTCGGGATGGAATGGGATGGTCACGACCCGCGCGGGGTTTTCCCAGGAATCGACGAGAGTGTAGCCGAGTTTTTCGAGCGAAGTGAGAAACTCGGCTCGATTGAACACGTAGTGCGGGGTGAAACCCGCGCCGGAATTCTGGAGCGTCACATAGGCTTCGCCCGAATAGAGCGGCAGCTTGTTCAGGAGTAGGTGCAGAGGCTTGCGGCGCCGGCTGGCAAGCCATTCGTGGAGCTGGGGCGCTTCGACGTATTGCAGCGCCCCTGCCGAGAAAAAGATATCCACTTCATCTACGTCGCGGTAGTCGGTGACGAATTTGAGTTCGTTTCGTCCGCGCTCCCGGCCCAGTTGCTCGCCGGCTTTCGCTACGGTGGGCACTTCAGCGACCACCCATCGGAAGCCCGACGGGTACTTGATCCGACTCTCGAAAGCGTAGAAATGCACGCCGATGTGGCCCCCGACGTCGAGGAGCAGGCACCCGTCGAAAAGCAGCTTTTCGAGCCAAAAGAGAACCGGGTAGTCGTGGGAGCAGACTAGCCCCACCCGGTCGCGGAAAGTTTCGACCATTTCCGCAGAGTCGAAACCCTTGGGTTTGGTCGCAGGCGCCGAGCGGTAAGCCTCGGCGAAGGTTTGGAACACTCCCCGGCGCGCTGCGAATCCATTCGTGGAGAAGTAGCGCTCATATCGTTGCTCGATCCACCATCGCAACAGAGGCTGACGGCTGAGGAATCTCTTGACCTGTCGCAGGCCGCTCACCGGCGCACTCTCGCGCGATGAGGGATCGAATTCTCGAGCAGCGCCTGCGCGCAAAGTACTGCGTCCGTGTTCGGGACAACGCGCAGTACGTGCGGCGGCAGGAGGGAACACCCGACACGCCCTGCGGCCTGTCGCACGCCCGTAATGCTGGCAGGATCGTGCTCTTTCACCTCGGCACAGCTGGATTTCATGGGCGAGAAGTGTACTCCCGTCGATGCCGGCTAAGAAACCCAAAGTCGCCACCACGCGGCGAGACAGGATGGGGCATCTCAGGGGCATCAGCACTGGTTGACGCGATACGGAGGCCCCCGGAAGTCGCACGGCCGTCTTGCGCGGCCCGCTTAGACCGACCCACAAAAACTGCGCCTGTGGGCACGAGCGGTGCGCGACACGGTTCACGCGGCCAGAACAGCACGCCACCTGCCAGCAGGTCATGGCCGCATGCCGGGCGTCCGCCTGGCTCGCTTTCTAACGGTGTCGGACTGGCTGTTGGAGAGCTTGCTCCCGGCGAGGCGCAGGTATACGGTGCGTGCTTGTGAAGTCTGCGTGCTTTTCGGCAGAGGTGCCAGATGGTCACCTCATTGTCACTGAGGGCTCAGATGCCAGCCACGGCTCCTGATGTCGTCGTCCTTTTTTGTCCAACGGCTTCCGAAGATGGAGCCCCGAACGAGCTACCGTACGCCCTGCTGTACTTGGAACGGGCGCTGAGGGATTGCGGACTGGAAGTCGTCCTCCTGGATGAGTCGAGGCAGCCCGACTACCCGGCGGTGCTGGCAGAAAAAGCCGACCGCATCCTGCTGGCCGGCGTGAGCAGCATGACCGGGCATCCGATCCAAGGCGGCATTGCCTTCTCAAAGAAGGTGCGCGAGATCTGCCGTGCGCCGATCGTCTGGGGTGGGTGGCACCCGACGCTATTGCCCGAGCAGACCCTGCAGGAGCCCTACGTCGACTACGTAGTTGTCGGCCAAGGCGAACGCCCGCTTCGGCAACTCGCGGAGCGATTGCGCGATGGACAGGACGTCTCGGACATTCCCGGTCTCGGTTTCAAGCGCGCTGGGGCCGTGTTGGTGAACCCAGCGGGACCGGTCACGAACTCTGATGCCTTTCCCCCGATCAACTGGAGCCTGTTCGACCTCAGGCAATATGTCTACGAGCTTCCGCCGTCGAAGCGCTGTATTGGATACTTTGCCAGCCACGGGTGCCCGCTCAACTGCGCTTTTTGCAGTGTGGTGGTGTCGTACCAACGTCGCTGGTTCCACAAGTCCGTGGAGCGAATCATCGAGGACCTGCGGATCCTGAAGGAACGTGCCGACATCGACGGCGTGTCTTTCGACGACGACAATTTCTTTGTGAACATCCAATTTTGCCGCGAGCTCGCCCAGGCGATGATCGATGCGAAGTTGAACCTGAGATGGAAGTGCAGCGCGCACGCGCGCCTCTTCACAGAGGGGCTCACCGACGACGACGTCGCCCTATTCGAGCAGTCCGGCTGTTTCCGGATCTACGTCGGGGCGGAATCCGGCGACCAGCAGGTGCTCGACATCCTCGACAAGCGATCCAAGGTGGAGCACACCTACCGTTTCGTGGAGATGCTGAAGCCGCACGGTATCATCCCGCGCCTATCCACGATGGTTTGCCTTCCCGTGGACCCGGGGCGTGATTTTGATCTAACCCTTGCCATGATCGGTCGCGCGAAGCTCATCGATCGCCGGCTCCAAGTGTCGGTGTGGTTCTACACACCCTACCCGCGCACCGAGCTTCTCGAACGGGCGACGCGGAGCGGATTCGTCCCGCCGCAGCGCTTGGAGGGATGGGCGAAGCACACACTTCGTGAGTTCAGGGCGCCGTGGGCGCCGCCGGGATGCCAAAGCCGACTTGATGCATTCCTGAAGATCTACTTCCGGATGCTGAACCCTTTGGACTACCAGAACGTCCGCACCCCCGTGTTGCGTGTGATGGCGTTTCCCGCTAACAAGTTCTTCTACGCAGTCGCCTGGCTGCGGGTGAAAATGACGTGCTTCCGTTTCCCCTTGGAGGCGATAGCCGTCCTGCGACTGCTCGGGCTGTACTCACGGCTGCGGTCGCGGAGTGCCCCTGCGAAGCACGAGACGCGCGATTGACCCGAGAGTATCCGTGCCAGGGCGACCTGAGGCTGCCTGAGGAGCTGCGTCCCCTGAATGACGCCATCGTGAAGCCAGTCTTGGCGCCGCCAGAGCGGCGATGATTGCACAGCGGACCACGCCGATAGCGCGAAACGCGGTGGCGCGCCCGGCGTGGCAATCCGACCCCGGATTCTCGATCTCGGGAACCTCGCGCAGTCAAGGCGATACAGGCATGGGCTAGGGCTCTTCGCCGAGCAATCTCAGCACAGCATGGTGGACTCTCGAATCGAAGAGGGTTGCGAGGTGATCGGCACCGGGCAATTCGATGTACTGGCCGCGCGTCCCCAGAGTAGCGGCCACGGCACGCGCCTGCTCCACCGGGTTGATCCTATCCGCGCTGCCATGCGCTATCATGATCGGACCGCGCAGACGGTCGATCAGTCCCACCACCTCCATGTGATCGGGAAAGAGCAGGCATTGCCGGTACCACGCGCGTGGCAGCAGGCAGTAGTCATCCAGACTGGAAGAGAGCAAGGTTAGGCTAGCGGGCGGCTGTCCATCGGCTTCCAAATCGGCAGCAAGACGCAGGGCCACCTCGGCGCCCATAGAGAAGCCGACCACGTGAACGGCGGCGTCGAGCCCACCGAGTTCCTTCCGCAGGTAGCGATATAGAGCCCGCGCGTCGGAGCGAAAGGCAGGGGGACTGGGTGCGCCGTCCGAGCCATCGTATCCTCGATAGGCCCATACGGCCAACCCTATGTCGTGCTGACCACGCAGCTGATCCAGCGCATTCTGTGACCTGCGCAGGAGATCGGGGCCATTCCCGCCAAAAAAACAGGACCCACGGTTTCGCCTTCTGCTCGGGTCGATGTAGTAGGCCGCGGAGAATCACACCGGGTGCCACGGGCCGCTCGTCGGTCTGCCAGCCCGTGCTCGCCGCCAGGGCCCGGTACTGGGCGGCGCCCAGCGGGCTGCCCCTATAGAGACTGCAATCTCGGTTGCGGAACCACAGCAGGAGAATGCCCGCCAGGAGCGGCAGAACAGCTGTCAGGGGGAGGACGGACCGAACTCGCATGCGCATCTCGCTTCCTATCACGCAAAGGCAACACCAGGGGACAGCGTGCTTGCCGCGCCCATGCCGCAGGGGCTGAGCGGCGACAACCTGCGCCGTCAGGCCTGGGCGCAGGCAGGCAGCACACTCCACTCGATGCCTGGCTCAGCGGTCTAATTCCCGGGTCGGATCGCACGGCAGCTCGACGCCACACAGAACTTTGCCCGCGGCATAGCGAAATCTGCCTGTCACGCTCGTCAAGTCAGGTGGCACGCCCTCGGCCGCCGTGCGCGCCTCGAAGGATCCGGCAGCGAGCCGGATGTCGACCTCCACGTCCTGGAAATCGAGCATTCGCCCGGTGATTCGGTACTGCAACTTGTAGTACGCCTCCTTCGCGCTGAAAAGCAACAGCGTGAGCACGTCGCGCGCTTGGCCGGGTCGGCCGCTCAGCCAACGGCGCTCCGTGGGAGTCGAAACCAGACGCACAATGAAGTCATCCAGGGGACGCACTTCCTCAGCGTCGAGCCCCACAGAGCGGCAGGGCGGACTGCGGCGCGCGACGACTGCGCAATAGTCGCTTGTATGTGTCACGCTGCCGGTGATGCCGGACGGCCAGAGGGGAGCGCGGTCGACCCCAGGAAGAAGCGGCTCCGGCGCCACGCCAAGCGCCGCGAGCGCCCTGCGAGCGAACACGCGCGCCGTCCCAAACTCGGCGCGTCGCTTGGGTGCCGCGCCCTGGATATACTCCCACTCTTCGGGCAGGATCTGGTCGTCGACCAGCGACACGCTGCCCTCCACGGCTATGGCATCCGCGCTGAACAGCGGTGCGATTAGACTCCCCATGCACTCCATCGCACTCGGTGCTCTGAAGGGCGGGAGGGCCGGGGTGGCCAGGCCCACTTTCCTGACGACGTCGGTCGACTTCTTGCGTGGCGCAGTGTGAGAAGACAGTGATCGAGCATGCGCGCCGGATTGTAGCGCAAGGAACACAAGACAACATGGCGGGAAGACTGGGCGAAAACTGCCGGCCGGGACGGTCGCCAGTCGGGGGCCCGCTGTTCGTATTTGACCTGATTGAGATGGTTCTGGCAAACTGCGCCAACTTGTGGAGTTCAAGATGGATGGGCGCGGGAGTAATGTCCGGTCTTGCCTGAGCATCATTGATCGCGATGATCTATGGAGCCCGACGGCAGCCTGGGCCCAGTTTCGTTTTGTTCCATCGTAGAAAGCGATCATGAGTACAAGTACTTCGAGCCCGATCTCTGGCGTCCCTGTCGATGCTCTTCGCGACCTTATCGAAGAGGTTTCCGGCGTCAGCGTCGACGTCGGTCAGGAACAATTGACGTTCCTGGACCTCGGTCTCGATTCGCTCGTTCTGACGCAGATCGCGTCCGTGGTTCAACGACGCTTCAAAATGCAGCTCTCATTCCGGCAGCTCATCGAGGACATCTCTTCGCTGCAGTTGCTCGCGGAGCACGTGGGCAGGAATGCGTCCCCGGCCACGCTCCCGCAGCAGCCGACCCCGAGCGCGCCGGTCGACAAAGGACCAAACGCAGCACCCCAACCGTCTGCGCGCGCTGCCTTGCCCCAGATCAGCATCCCGACCATTCCCTTGGGCCCGCTTCCTGCGGCACCGGGTGGCGACGGCGTTGCCGGGCTGGTCATCGCGCAGCAGCTGCAGCTCATGCTGCAGCAGCTCGATTTGCTGCGGGGGGGGCCAGGATTCTCCGCAACGGCTCTGGCCGGCCAGTATCCTGGCCAGGATTCAGTGACTGACCAAACGGCAACGGCCGCACTCCCGGCCGAATCGCCCGCACCCAGCCCGGAGCCGCCCACCCAATCCCCCGCACCTCCGTCCGCACCAGCCAAACCTTTCGGACCGCAGGTGCGCATCGACCTCACGGCGACCGGAGCCGAGCTGTCTCCCAAGCAGAAAGCCTTCATTGCCGATTTCTGCCAGCGATACTGCGCGCGTACCAAGGGGTCCAAAGCGTTCACCGCGAAGAACCGTGCCCTGCTGGCGGATCCACGCGTGGTGTCCGGATTCAAGCCGGTCTACAAAGAGGTGGTCTATCCCATCGTGGTCGAGCGTTCCAAAGGAGCCAGGCTGTGGGACGTGGACGGCAACCAGTTCGTCGACGTGACTTGCGGATTCGGGGCAAACTTCTTCGGACACACGCCCGATTGGGTGGTCGAAGCGGTGACGGAACAGCTGCACAAGGGCATGGAGATCGGACCGCAGACGCCGTTGGCCGCCGAGGTGGCGACTCTGGTCCAGGAGTTGACTGGCTTTGATCGAGTGGCGTTTTGCAACACCGGATCGGAGGCGGTTCTGGGCGCAACCCGGGTCTGCCGAACCGTCACCGGCCGGCCGTTGATCGTCATGTTCGAGAACGACTACCACGGCATCTTCGATGAGGTTGTGGTTCGAGGTTCGAAGAGCCTGCGCTCGCGCCCCGCAGCGGCAGGGGTACAGCCGGAGGCGGTGCAGAACACCTTGATCCTTGAGTACGGCGCGCCTGAGTCGCTCGACATCCTGAAGAGCCGCATCGAGGACGTGGCCGCGGTGTTGGTCGAGCCGGTTCAGGCGCGTCACCCCGAGCTTCAGCCGCGAGAATTCCTTCACTCGCTGCGCGAAATCACCCAGAACACTGAAACCCCGCTCATCTTCGACGAGGTCGTCACTGGCTTCCGCATCGCCCTGGGAGGCGCGCAAGAGTACTTCGGGGTGCGCGCGGATCTTGCCACCTACGGCAAGATCGTCGGCGCCGGCATGCCGATGGGCATCATCGCCGGAAAGGCGAAGTACATGGACGCGCTTGACGGGGGAGCGTGGCAGTACGGCGACAACTCAGCGCCCTCCGTCGGAGTCACATACTTTGCAGGGACGTTCGTCCGCCACCCCCCAGCCATGGCTGCCTCGCGGGCGGCGCTGAAGCGGCTGAAAGAAGACGGCGGGCAAGTCCAACGAAAGCTCAATGCGCGAACTGATCTGTTTGCGTCGGAGCTGAATTCGTTTTTCGAACAAGTGCACGCCCCCGTGCGTATCAAGAACTTCGGCTCACTCTGGAAGATTTGGGTGTCGGACGAGGAAAGCCATGCCAGTTTGCTCTTCCTCGAGCTTCGCCACCGGGGCGTTCACGCCTGGGAGGGACGCCCCGCTTTCTTGACCATGGGCCACACGGAAGAGGACATTGTATTCCTGTGCGACGCCTTCAAGGCGAGCGTGAGCGAGCTCATTCGGGAAGGCCTTCTGAGTGGGGACGTGAACGCGCTCGCGGCGTTGCCGCCTGCTCCTGGCGCGAAATTGGGCAAGGATCCGCAGGGCAATCCAGCGTGGTACGTCGCTGACCCGCAGCGCCCTGGCAAGTACCTGAAAGTGGAAGCGTGAGATGAGCCCACCAGCCGATTCAAAAGCCCCGGTTATCTCTGCAGTCGATTACGATCCGTTTGCCGAGAGCACACTCGATCGCATCGTGCCCACAACTGAACCGCAACGCGAGGTTTGGTTGGCGGCACGATTGAACCGGGGAGCCACACTCGCATACAACGAGTCAGTGACCATGGGGCTGCGCGGCTCCGCGCAGATCGATGCTTTGAGGGGAGCGACCGAAGATCTGGTCCGCCGCCATGATGCTCTCCGCTCGACGTTCAGCCCCGACGGGCTGACCTTGTGTGTTTCTCCACCCGGGCCTCTCGATGTCCCGATCATCGATTTCTCCGCACTCGATGCTGCCGAGAGGGAACGTCGCCTCGAGGAGATTGCCATCCAAGAGGTCGAGCAACCCTTTGATCTCGAGAAGGGACCGCTGTTTCGCGCCCGGATCGTGCGCCTGGGCCCGCAGGACCAGGTCGTGATGATAACGGCCCATCACATTATCTGTGACGGATGGTCGTACTGGGTTGTCGTGAAAGAGCTGTCAGCCCTGTACGCGACCCGCGTGGGGAGATCGGCAGAACCGCTTCCGCCGGCCAACTCCTTCGCTGACTACGCGCTGGAAGAGCGGCGCAGGGCAGACCTGCCGGAATTCGCCTCCGATGAACGGTACTGGCTTGAACAATTCGCGACCTTGCCCGCCCCCCTGGACCTGCCTGGGGATCGATCACGCCCGCCGCTGCGTACGCAACGCGCCGGGCGCGAAGACCATGTGCTCGATGCCGACTTGGTCGCAGCGATCAAACGAACAGGAGCCAAGAATGGCGCCAGCCTGTTCGTGACCCTGCTCGCGTCCTTCAGTGCCTTCCTGTACCGGCTCACCCGGCAAACCGATGTGGTCGTCGGCATTCCCGCGGCGGGACAATCACTTGCCGGACACGAGCGGCTGGTCGGCCACTGCGTAAATTTGCTCCCGTTGAGGAGCAACGTCGATCCCAAACAGCCGTTTTCTGCGCTGCTCAAGGCGATGCGCGGAACGATGCTTGGTGCGTACGAACATCAAGGCTACACCTTCGGAACCCTGCTGAAGAAACTGCCGTTGCCCCGTGACCCGGCCCGCCTGCCGCTGGTGAGTGTCGTGTTCAACATCGATCAGGCACTCGATTCCGAGAAGAACAGCTTTCCCGGTCTGGAGCTGGACTTCGCCAGCAATCCGCGGCGCTACGAGAACTTCGAGCTGTTCATCAACTCGGTTCAGGTGGCCGGGCGTATGCGCTTCGAGTGCCAGTACAACTGCGACCTGTTCGACGCCACCACCATCCGGCGTTGGCTGGCGGATTTCGAGGTCTTCCTGCGCGATATCGTCGGCAACCCAGAGCGTGCCATCGAGAAGCTCGAAATTCTCTCGCCCGCCGACAAGGAGGCGCTCGACCGGTTGAACACGACGACTGTTGACTACCCCCGCGACGTGCCGCTGGCCCAGTTGGTGGAGGCGCAGGTAGAGCGGACGCCGGATGCGGTGGCGGTGGTGTGCGGAAGTGAGTCAGTTTCCTTTTCGGAGTTGAATGCACGGGCCAATCAGCTCGCGCACACACTTGTCGCGCACGGTGCAGGACCTGATCATCTTGTGGGCATCTTCGTCGAGCGCTCGGTCGACATGGTGGTCGCACTGTTGGCCGTGGTGAAAGCCGGGGCGGCGTACTTGCCCCTGGATTCGCTGCTGCCGCCGGAACGGCTCAGCTACATGCTCGAGGACAGCAAGGCGTCGTTGGTGGTGACGCAAGATAGTCTGCGCGAATCGCTACCGGCGTTCGCAGGAACGGTGGTCTCACTCGACGAAAAGAGCTGGAAGGCCAAACCACGGGACAGCCTAGCCGTGGCGGTGCAGGCTGACAATCTGGCGTATGTCATCTATACCTCGGGGTCGACGGGCAAGCCCAAGGGCGTCGAGGTGCCACGCGGAGCGCTCACCAATCTGCTCTGGTCGATGCGCGGCTGGCTCGGATTGACGGCCGCAGATCGGTTGCTGGCGATCACGACCATCTCGTTCGACATCGCGGGAGTGGACATGTGGCTGCCGCTGCTGGTGGGGGCACGCCTGGTGGTGGCGAGTCGCGAAGAGGCGGTCGACGGGGCGCGGTTGCGCGAGCACATCGATAGACACGGGATCACCTTCCTGCAGGCCACTCCGGTCACCTGGCGGCTCTTGCTTGAGGCCGGTTGGGAAGGAAAATCCGACCTCCAGATCGTCTGCACGGGCGAGGCCATGCCCCGGGACTTGGCTGCCGCACTGGCGCCCATCGTGCGTCGCCTGTGGAACCTGTACGGCCCCACGGAGACCACCATTTGGTCGACGGGGTATCTGGTGCGCGAGGGAAACCAGGCGGTGCTCATCGGCCGGCCGGTGGCCAACACGCAATGCTATATTCTGGACGAAAATCGCAGTCCGGTCCCGATAGGGGTTGTGGGCGAGCTCTTCATCGGCGGAGATGGGCTGGCCCGGGGCTATCTGCGGCGCCCCGAGCTGACCGCCGAGAAATTCCTTCCCGATCCGTTCCGGCCTCAAGCCGGTGCCCGCATGTATCGGACCGGAGATCTGGCGCGCTATCTGGCCGACGGGAACATCGAGTGCCTGGGACGGACCGATTTCCAGGTCAAGCTGAGGGGCTATCGAATCGAGCCGGGTGAGATCGAGGCTGCTCTCACCTCGCACGATAGCGTCAAGCAAGCGACCGTGATAGTGCGCGAGGACCGTCCTGGTGATGTCCGCTTGGTGGCGTACGTCATCCCGTCAGAGTCGACCATCGACGATTCGGTACTGCGCACACACATGCGAGCGACCCTGCCCGAGTACATGGTGCCTGCGCACTTCATCGCGCTGGAGTCGTTCCCCACCACCGCCAGCGGAAAAATTGATCGAAAGGCTCTGCCGGCGCCGGATGACAGCGCCCTCGTTTCCCCCACCACAGGTCGGCCTGCGACCGAGCTCGAAGCCCAGATCCTGGCCTCCTATGAGGCACGGCTCGGGCGGAAGGGGGTTGGTCTTTTCGAAAACTTCTTCGATCTCGGCGGCCATTCCCTGTTGGCGGCCCAGCTCATTGCCGGGCTCAATCGTGACCTCGGCCTGTCCTTGCCGATGCGTCTCGCATTCGAGGCGCCTACCGCGGCCGAGTTGGCGCGCCGTATCGAACAGAATCGAGGCTCGACCACAGGAGCGGGCTTCGCTAGGATCACAAACCGCGCTGACCAGCGGACCGCTCCCCTTTCCCTGATGCAACAGCGCGCTTGGTTCATCGAGCAGTTGCGGCCGGGGAACATCATCTTCAATACTCCGGCAGCGCACCGCCTGCGCGGACCGATGGACGAAGCCGCTTTCGAGCGCGCGTTCAACGAGATGGTGCGCCGGCAGCCATCTTTGCGCACAGTGATCCGTGAGAAGGACGGCGAGGCAATTCAGTTTGTGTTGCCCGAGATCCAGGTCCGTTTGTTTCCTCCGGAGGACCTGACGTCGCTGCCCGCCGAGGAGCGCGAATCCCGACTTCAGACGCGCATCCGCGAAATGACGGTCGAGGTATTCGATTTCCACGCAGGACCCTTGTTTCGTACCCGACTGTTCCGGCTGGGCGAAGAGGAGCATGTGCTGGTCTTCGTGGTTCACCACCTCATCTGGGATGGCTGGTCCTTTGATCTTTTCTACGAAGAAATGCACGGACACTACCAGGCGTTCCGCAATGGCCAACCTTCGCCACTCGAACCGCTGCCGGTCAGCTACGGCGATTTCGCGGCCTGGCAGCGCGAGTGGCTGCAGGGCGACACTCTGCGCAGCGAGGTCGAGCACTGGAAGGCCCAACTTCTCGACCACGACGAGGCGCTGGCTCTTCCGGCCGATCGCCCGCGTCCAGCCCAGATGTCGGGCACGGGAATCACTGAGTGGATCAACATCCCCAAGGAGCAAACCGATCAAATGCGTGCCCTTGGCCGTCAGGCGGACGCGACGCTCTTCATGACCTTGTTGGCCGCCTTCTACGCATTCCTCTGGCGCCACACCGGGCAAAACGATCTAGTCGTAGGCACGCCTGTGCGGGGTCGCTCGCACATTGAGGTCGAAAAGCTCATGGGCTTCTTCGTCAACGCGCTGGCGTTGCGCAAGAATGTCGACGAAAATCTGTCCTTCGTGGATTTCACCCGCGAGGTTCGCGCGGCGGTTCTCGACGGTTTCAGCCATCCTGACGTGCCCTTCGAGCATCTGGTCCGCGAGCTCAAGCTGCCCCGCGACGAGAGCCGTCTCCCGGTCTATCAGGCATTTTTCTCTTTCCAGGATGCCCGGCAGAGGCCCACCCATTGGGGCAATCTTCAACACGAGCGGTTTCCGGTCTTGCAGGCTGGGCTTGCCGAAGACATCGGCCTGTGGTTCGTGGAGCGGCCTTGGGGGTTGATCGGTGGCCTCTCGCTCAATGCGGACATCTTCGCTCAGGCGACAGGACGCCGCTATCGCGATCGCTTTATTCGGCTTGTCGAGTCGATTCTTGCGGATCCGCACAAGCCCCTGGCCGATCTCGACTTGATCGGGGATGACGAACGCCGCGAGCTCGAGCAAGGTGAGGCCTCGTTGTCGTGAAAGACTTCGACCGGCCGTTGGCAATTCATAGCCTGTTCGAGAAGCAGGCCGAACGCGCACCAGGACGAATCGCCCTGAGTTTCGGCGATCAATCACTGAGCTACGGGGAGTTAGACGCGCGTTCAAATCGACTGGCACGAGTGCTGCGCGCGAGAGGAATTCAGCGCGGCTCGTTGGTGGGACTATGCGTGGAGCGTTCGCCGAATATGGTGGTTTCGCTGCTAGCCGTGCTGAAGGCGGGCGGCGCGTATCTGCCACTCGACCCGGAATTCCCAGTCTCGCGGCTGGCTTTCATGGTCGAGGATTCCAAGCTGACTCTGGTCATATCCGAGTCGCACCTGGTGGATCGCCATGGTTGCGCGCGAGAGCACACCTTCGAGCTGGACCGGTGTGGAGAGGAGATGGCGAAGCAGCCAAACGAACGGCCAGCCGACGACGAAGCGGCGGCGAAGGGCGAGGACGCGGCGTACGTCCTTTACACATCGGGATCGACGGGAAAGCCCAAGGGGGTGTGCATTCCGCATCGTGCGGCGGTGAACTTCCTGCTCAGCATGCAGCGTGAACCAGGGCTGGGCGAGACGGACCGCCTGGTCGCGGTTACCACCCTCTCGTTCGACATCGCCCTGCTGGAGTTGATGCTGCCCCTGACGGTCGGGGCGCGGGTGATACTCGCAAGCCGCGAGCAAGCGATGGATGGCGCAGCCCTGCGCGGTCTGCTGGAAACCAACGAAGCGACGGTCATGCAGGCCACGCCGGTCACCTGGCGGATGCTGATCGACAGCGGCTGGCAAGGATGCGAGCGCTTCAAGGCGCTGTGCGGGGGAGAGGCGCTCGCGGTGGATCTCGCGGAAGCCTTGTTGCAGCGGACGTCGGAGTTGTGGAACATGTACGGGCCCACCGAGACGACGGTGTGGTCGACCTGCTGGCGGGTGGAACGTCCTCGCCAGGGGATCTACATCGGACGACCGATTGCCAACACGACGGTCCACATACTCGACAAGAGCCTGCGCCGGTGTCCGATCGGTGTGCCGGGTGAAATCTACATCGGCGGCGACGGTCTCGCGCTGGGGTATTTGAATCGTCCAGAGCTGACGGCGGAGCGATTCATTACCGCTCCCTTGTCCGCGGGCCAGCGTCTGTACAAGACGGGCGACCTGGGCCGCTGGCGCGACGGGGGGATTCTCGAGTGTCTGGGCCGGACCGATTTCCAGGTCAAGGTGAGGGGACATCGCATCGAGCTGGGTGAGATCGAAACCAGGCTGACGTCTCATGACAGCGTCAAGCAGGCCGCGGTGATCGTACGCGAGGACCGCCCGGGTGATGTCCGCTTGGTGGCGTACGTTATCCCGACGCAAGCGACCATCGACGAGTCGGAGTTGCGGACGCACCTGCGCACTGCTCTGCCAGACTACATGGTCCCGCAGCACTTCATGGCGCTGCCGTCCCTTCCCACCACCCCCAATGGCAAGATCGATCGCAAGGCTCTGCCCGCCCCATCCGAGGCAAGCACAGTCGGCATCCGGGAAGCAGCCGGCCCTCGCAACGAAACCGAGGAATCCCTCGTGGCCATCTGGAGCGAACTGCTGCACGTGGGGGAGATCGGTATCCACGACAGCTTTTTCGAGCTCGGCGGACATTCGTTGCTGGCGATGAAGATGATGTCGCGCATCCGGGATGTGTTCCAGGTGGATCTGCGGCTGCAGAGGCTGTTCGAAAACCCGACGGTGGCGGGGCTCGCCGCAGCGGTGATGGAGGTCAAGAGCCCTTCACACGAGGATCGGCGAATCGAGCGACGCAAGCAGGCCAGCCCCTGTCCCCTCTCGTTCGCCCAGGAGCAGTTCTGGTTGCTGCACCAGATGCTTCCCCCGGGGAGCCCTGCATACAACGTTGAGGGCGCGATCAGCATCAACGGGGCCTACGACGCTTCCGCGCTGAAGGGTGCGCTGGACGAGCTGGTGCGACGTCACGAGATCCTGCGCACGTCGATCTCTCTTAGCGGCGGACAACTGGTGCAGACGGTTTCCCTGGCGAGTGACCTGCCCCTTGCGGAGGTCGACCTAAGTGCATTGCCGGAGCTGGAGCGGGCACGCCAATGGACCCGGCTATCACATGAAGAAGGGCAGAGACCATTCGACCTGTCCCAGCTCCCGCTTCTACGGGCGACCGTGGTTCATCATTCGGGGCAGGAGCACACGGTACTCCTGATCATTCACCACATCGTCGCTGACGAATGGGCTGTTGGGCTGATCCGGGACGAGGTGAAGCAGCTCTACTCTGCGTTCTCTGAAAAGCGGTCATCACCGCTTACGGAGCTACCCGTGCAATATGCGGACTTCGCGTGCTGGCAGCGGGAGCGGTTCGAGGGAGAGAAGCTGGAGGAGCAGATTGCTTACTGGAAGAAGGAGCTGGAGGGCGCCTCGCCGGTCCTGACCCTGCCCACGGACAAGCCCCGTCCTCCTACGCAGACCTTCCGAGGCGCGACCGAGCACTTCGCACTGCCCAAGGAGCTACAGCAGCAATTGCTCGCTCTGTGCATGAAGGAGCAGGTCACGCCCTTCATGCTGCTGGAGGCTGCCTTCGCGTCTCTGCTGCACCGGTATTCTGGCCAAGCCGACATCCTGGTCGGGACGCCCATCTCCGGCCGGACGCAAAGCGAAACGCAGCGTCTGGTCGGATGCTTTCTCAACACGGTGGTGCTGCGTTCGCAATTCGGCACCGGCCAAACCTTCCGCACGTTGCTGTATCAGGCGCGCGAGCAAGTCCTGGGTGCGTTCGCCCATGCGGACCTCCCTTTCGGACACCTGGTCGCAACCGTGACACCGGACCGCGATCCGAGCCGCACGCCCCTGTTCCAGGTCATGTTCGTTCTTCATGACCCCGACAGGACTTCGAACGCATCGACTGTGTTCGTCCACCCGAGGATACACAACGGGACATCGAAGTTCGATCTGACTCTATATCTCTCCATGACCGAAGCCGGCCTCGAGGGCATCATGGAGTACAGCACCGACTTGTTCGAGGCCGAAACCGTGCGGCGCATGTGTCGGCACTTTGGGGTTCTTCTGGAGATGATCGCACGCGATCCGGACCAGAGCGTGTCAAGCCTGCCCATTCTGACCCATGACGATCACCACCAACTCCTGGTGGAGTGGAACCGTACGAAGGCCGACTATCCGCGCGAGGTACCGCTGGCCCAGCTATTCGAGGCGCAGGCAGAGCAATCGCCGGATGTGGTGGCGTTGGTGTGCGGGCCTGAGTCACTCTCCTATGCAGAGCTGAATGCACGTGCCAACCAGCTTGCGCATGAATTGCGCGCTCGCGATGCCGGCCCCGATCGTCTGGTGGGCCTCTTTGTCGAGCGGTCAGCGGACATGGTGGTGGCACTGTTGGCGGTGGTGAAGGCAGGGGCGGCCTACCTGCCGCTCGACCCGCTGCTGCCGCGGGAGCGGCTCAGCTACATGCTTGAGGACAGCGGGGCAACGCTGGTCATGACCCAGGATAGTCTGCGGCCAGCGCTGCCGGCTTTCGGGGGAATCGTGATTTCGCTGGATGACAAGAGCTGGAGGTCCAACCCCCGGGACAACCTGGCCGTGGCAGTGGAGCCTGAGCATCTCGCCTATGTCATCTACACCTCGGGCTCGACGGGAAGGCCCAAGGGCGTCGAGGTTCCACGCGGGGCACTCACCAATTTCCTTTGGTCAATGCGCAACTGGCTCGGGCTGACAACCGAGGATCGCTTGCTCGCAGCCACGACCATCTCCTTCGACATCGCAGGGTTGGAAATCTGGCTACCGCTTCTGGTCGGCGCCCGCCTGGTGTTGGCGAGTCGAGACGACGCTGTCCGCGGGGAGAGCCTGCGCGAGCTGATCGATCGGCACGGAATCACGTTTCTGCAGGCCACCCCGATCACCTGGCGGCTCTTGCTGGAAGCGGGTTGGAAAGGAAAATCCGAATTTCAGGCTGCGTGCGGGGGAGAGGCCATGCCACGGGATTTGGCAGCGGCGCTGGCGCCCATCGTGCGCCGCCTTTGGAACCTCTACGGACCCACGGAGACCACCATCTGGTCGACGGGGTATCTGGTGCGCGACGGGAAGCAGCCGGTGCTGATCGGCCGGCCGGTGGCCAACACGCAATGCTATATCCTCGACGAAAATCGCCAGCCTGTCCCGATAGGCGTGGTGGGCGAGCTATTCATCGGGGGTGATGGGCTGGCCCGGGGCTATCTGCGACAGCCCGAGCTGACCGCCGAGAAGTTCCTTCCCGATCCGTTCCGATCACAAGCGGGCGCACGGATCTATCGGACGGGAGATCTGGCGCGCTACCTGGCGGACGGGAACATCGAGTGCCTGGGCCGAACCGATCACCAAGTGAAGATCCGAGGGTACCGGATCGAGCTAGGGGAAATCGAGGCGGTTGTCGCGCGGCATGGGGCGGTCCGGCAGGTGGTGGTGGTGGTGCGGGAGGATGCACCCGGGGACAAGCGGTTGGTCGCGTACCTTGTCGCTGACGCTCCGCCGCCCGACCTGGTGGAACAGCTGCGCGCGCAGCTGCGCGCCGCTCTGCCCGAGTACATGGTGCCGCAGCACTTCGTCGCGCTGGGGTCTTTCCCCACCACCCCCAACGGCAAGATCGACCGCAAGGCCTTGCCCGCGCCGGCGGCGGCCGCCAACCAGCCCTCGACGTCCGATGCCCGCATGCCACGTTCAGAGAGCGAGCGAAAAATCGCCGCGATCCTCTGCGAAGTGCTGGCACTGCGCAGCGTGGGGCTCGACGACGACTTCTTCGACCTGGGCGGGCACTCTTTGCTGGCGGTGCGAATTGTCTCCGCCATCAATCAGCAGTTCGGAACGAGTCTGCCGGTGCGTATTCTGTTTGGCGCGCGAACATGCGCGCAGCTCGCACGCGAGGTCGATCTGCGAGCGAACCGCGAGGCCGGAGCGGAACCCGAGCTCTGGCCGATCCTGGTCCCGATTCAGGCCAACGGGTCCGGGACGCCACTATTCTGCGCGTCACGCCCCAACGTCAATGCTCTCGGCTACGCCATCCTCGCACGACACCTGGGCTCGGAGCAGCCGGTCTACGGACTGCAGGCGCAGGTCCCGGAAGATCCACAGATCGATTTCACCCAACAGCAGTACGAGGACATCGCGCGGGAGTACATCAAAGCGATGCGGTCGGTGCAGCCGCGCGGGCCGTATCACGTGATCGGACAATGCCAGGGCGCGTACATCGCGTTCGAGATGGCGCGGCAGATCGAGGCGACGGGCGACCGCTTCGGCTTGTTGGGAATCATAGATGCCTGGCCCGAGCAGAACACTCGACGCAAGTGGTTGTTTGCCCTCTACCTCCTCGGAAAAGCGCTGCGCTCGCGGGCCCTGCGCATCCTGAACAAGATCAAACACGCAAGTCCCAGTGCCAACCAGCGAGGCTCGATCGAGCCCGCTGCCAGCACCGCTCTTGTGGCCAACCCCGGCGCTGCCCAGTCACCCGATCCGATATCGACGCGCAGCTTGATGCTCAAGACGTATTTTCCCGGCAGGGATTTCAAGCCTCCAGTCATTTCCGGCAAGATCACCCTCTTCACCGTCGGCCGTAGCGAATTCTTCCGACCTCGAGACAAACGCAAGGGTTGGGGAGACCGGACCCGGGGCGGTGTCGATGTGGAGCGCATACCGGGCGACCACCTGACACTCCTGCGCGGGCCTCACAGCTCTGTCCTGGCTGAAAGAATCCGGCGGTTGCTACCGACTGTTCCCTGAGCGCAGCTCACCAGGGGCCACGCTCGAAGCAGTCGTCAAAGCCCTTCTCAGCTCTCCGTAGCCGTCCAGGCTAGCATGGCGCTGCCAATCGGCGCTGTTCCAGGCCTGACGCTGTGCTAGGGTCCCGCCTTTCAGCCATGTCATTGGTACGCACCGTCGCGCGCAACAGCCTGTGGAGCGGTTTCGACTTGCTTGTCGACACCGTGTTGCCGCCGATCGTGTCCATCATCGTGGCCCGGGCGATGGGTCCAGCGAAGCTGGGCGTGTTTAGCTACGTCACCTGGATAGCCACCGTGGCTGCAAATCTTGGCGGTGGAGGGATGTCGGCGGCAGCTCGCAAGTACATGGCCGACTACGCTGGGCAGAATCGTCCCGATGTGTTTCGGGCGATCCTCCGCGTCGGTCTGCTTTTCCAGGCCATCGTCTCACTTCTTCTGGTCGGCGCCGGGCTGTACTGGGTGTTCTCAGCTCTGCCGAGCGACGAGCGTGGGTTCGCAACTCTGGCGATCATTACCATCCTCCCTGCGGGGCTGATGCCTATGGCCACGTCGGTGAACAACGCCGTGGAAGAGCTCCGCCCAAACGTCATTGCCTCCGTCGCCGCGGGATTGGTGCACGCGGCCGGGATGGGCGCGACCCTGGTCATGGGCTGGGACCTGGCCGGGCTCGCCGGAGCCCAACTAGCCAGCAAGACCTGTGACTGTGTCGTACGTTGGATACTGACGAAGCGGCGGCTTCCTCACTACTTGCAGGCCATGGGGGCCAGCGCCGATTCGTTGCAAGGCGCGGTGCGCTTGCCGCCGGGGCTTGCCCGCGAGATCGCGAAGTTCCTGGGGCAGGCGACGGTTCTGGTGCTGCTCGCCATCGTCGTCTGGAACCGCTCCGAGATGATCTTCTTGAAGCGATACTGTGACATCCGCCAGATCGGGTTCTACTCCGTAGCTTTCAGCCTGAGTCTGATTCCACCCCAGATTGTTGGTCCTTTCTCGCGGGCGGCCGGGGTAAGTGTCTTCGCCGAACAAGGGCGTAGCGCCAAAGCGGGGCGACATGTCACTTATCTATATTGGCGGTACCTGGTGCTGCTGGTTCTGCCGGTGTGCCTGGGGCTTGCCGCCTTGAGCGGTCCCTTGGTACGCATCCTGTACGGTGTACAGTACTACGAAGCGGCCCCGGTCTTGCTGTTGGCTGCGGCCTTGAGCGTGTTCGCGCCGATGGCGAGCCCCGCGACATCTCTGATCACGGCAGCCGGTGGACAGGGACGGCTTGTGCGCTGGGGATTACTATCTGCCGTCGCCACCATCGCTCTCGACTATTGGTTGGTCCGCTACTATGCGGCCATGGGTGGTGCCCTGGCAAATGGACTGGGACAGGCGATATCGACAATCGGCACAATCGTCATCGCCCGCCAGTACGTCAGTTTCCGCAGTTCGCTCGGCTTCACACTGCGGGTATTCCTGGCGGCGCTCGGAATGGCGGCGGTAGTGGCGCTGTTCATGCGCCTGGTTCCGAACATTGTAGGTGTTGTTGGCGGGCCATTCCTGGGCGTTGGGGCGTATGTCACATTCCTCAGGATAGGACGAGTCGTGGAAGAACATGACATTGACCGTTTGCTCAGGGCCGAAATCGTCTTTCCCGAATGGGCAAGACCTTCATACTGGAGGCTGGTCCACATCTTCGCTCGTCTATCACGTGCCAGGACCGGATCCTCCACGGCGTCGATAGGCTGACGGGACACCAAACTGATCGGTCGACAAGACTGCTCACTCGCCCCAGTCCACTCGCAACTCTCTAGGCAGCGGCGATCCATCGCGGGCGGACAGCAGGGCCTGCTGCAGCAGGCTGGCACTCTCGCGCCAATCCATTGGGCCGGCCGCAGCGATCATGAGGGGATCATAGGCCGCGTGAGCAGCCCGCCAAAGTGCCTCCGCCAATTCGTCCGGGCGGTGTGCCGACACCATTTCGCCTGCAAAGCTGGAATCAAGAAGGTCGGGTATGCCGCCCACCCGGGTCGCCACGACGCGACGGCCCGAGGCCATCGCCTCGAGGACAACGTTGGGCGATCCTTCGTTCCAGCTGGGCAGCGTGAGCACGTCGCAGGCGGTGATCCAGCGCGCCACCCGCGCCAACGGCTGGGCCCCGGGTAGGAAGATGCGGCCTGGCCAGCGCGACTGCGCCTCACGGTAGCGGGGCATCTCGGTGCCGTCACCCACCATTGCCAAGCGCAGTTCGCGCGAACGAGGTGCAATGTTCTCGAATGCTTGCAGCAAGTCCAGCACGCCTTTGCTGGCTTCCATCCGGCCCACGAAGAGGAGCAGTCGCCCGTCGGGCAGCTCCAGTTCGCGTCGAGCTTCGGTCCGATCGCCAGGGTGAAACAGGGAACGATCGACCCCGTTGGGAACGCAGGCGATGCGGTCCGCGGCCACGCCGAACTCACGCGCCTTGGCCGCCAGCGCCCGACTCACGGCCACCAACCGATCGGCGCGGGGCAGGCTGCGCGAGAGCACGCGTCGGATGCTGTCCCGGTCGGGCAGGCAGTTGAGATCGGAACCATGCACCTTGACCACCACCGGCAGCTTGAGCCATCGCCCGAGCAGGATGGCGGCGACACCGTCGGGATAGGCCCAAGAGCCCAGGATCACATCCACCTTCTTCCTGAGCGGCCACACCGCCGGCAGGAGCGAGAGCGCGAATGTCATGGGGTTGGCAGCATGGCCGAAGCGGGGGAAAAAGAATGCGCGCGGATGGTGCACATCGAGGCCGTCGATGCATTCCCGCGCCGGCACCGAGCACCACCGGCCTGCCTCTGACTGGTGCGAGAACAACCGGGCGCCCGGAAACCAGGGTATGATGCCCAGTATCTGCACGTCGCAAAGCCGCGACAGCGCCACGAACTGCTGTCGATTGAAAGCCGCGCCGTGCTTGTTTACAGCGTTGGGGAAGAGCTTGGTAAGGATGAGTACCCGCAAGGGTCGCTCGGATCGCTGCCCTTGTGGCTTCACAGGATGCCTGTCTAGCCAAGAGAGTTGGAAAACGCCCCGTAGCCCCGGAATCGCCTGCCGTTCGCCGCGAGCACGACGTAAGCGACGCCAGTGCGATGGGCAGTCGCCGCCAGACGGTCGCGACGATGATACATGGCTGTAGCTTTCCCCTACGCCTTGACCAGGCGCCCCAGGCTGCCGCCTCGATCCTGAAAAAGCGGCGCGATCATGTTGCGGGAGTCGACCACGAGCTTCACGTTGCGATAGAGTTCCGGATTCTTGAACTCATCGTGGGCTGTCGCCACCAGCACGGCATCGAACCCGGCGAAGGTTTCGGGGGTGCAGGGAACCGACTTCAATCCCAAGTCGTACTTGCGGGTGTGCGGCGCCACGGGGAAGTAGGGATCGCAGTACTGCACCAGCGCGCCACCTTCCTTGAGCAACTCCAGTAGCTCGAACGAAGGTGATTCGCGGCAGTCGTCGATGTTGGCCTTGTAGGACAGTCCAAGGACCAAGACCTTCGCGCCGTTCATCGCCTTGCCGTCCTGGTTGAGGGCTTCGGCCAGACGGGAGATCACGAAGCGAGGCATCTGCGTGTTGATCTCGCCGGCCAGTTCGATGAAGCGCGTCCAGATGCCGTGCTCCGCCGCCTTCCAGGACAGGTAGAAGGGATCCAGGGGAATGCAATGCCCGCCCAGTCCCGGGCCTGGGTAGAACGGCATGTATCCGAACGGCTTGGTGCTCGCCGCCGCGATCACCTCCCAGACGTCGATGCCCATGGCCAGGAACGTCAGCTTGAGCTCGTTCACGAGCGCAATGTTGATCGAGCGGAAGATGTTCTCGAGCAGCTTGGTCGATTCCGCCACCCGAGAATGCGAAACCTGCACCACGCGGTCCAGGCCGGCTCGGTACAGCGCCACCGCCGCCTCGGTGGATTCCGCGTTGATGCCACCCACCACCTTGGGAATGGTTCGGGTGGAGAAGTTCGCGTTGCCTGGATCCTCGCGTTCCGGCGAGAAAGCGAGAAAGAAGTCGGCCGGCGACTTGAGGCCGCTCTTCTCGAGAATCGGAAGCACTTCTTCATCGGTCGTGCCGGGGTAGGTCGTGGATTCGAGCACCACGAGTTGCCCACGCCGAAGGCGTTTCGCGATGTCGTGCGCGGTGGCATGAATATAGGAGTTGTCGGGTTCACGATGCTTGCCTAGAGGGGTCGGAACGCAGATCAGGATGGCGTCGCACTCGCGCAATCGATCGAAGTCAGAGGTGGCCGAGAAGCGCCCCGTCTTCGTGGCGGCTGCCACCCGGGTGGGCCCGATGGTCCTGATGTACGACTCGCCTTTGGTCAGGGCATCGACCTTTTTCGTGTCGACGTCGAACCCGATGACCCGAAACCCAGCTTCACAGAACACCAGCGCCAGCGGCAGGCCCACGTAGCCCTGACCGATAACGCCGACCACGGCCGACTTCGACTCTATTCTCTCCATGAAGGAACTCATGCCTGCTCCAATCTTTCCTAGGCGCCTCCTCCAGGAGGCAAAAGTGTGTGAAGGATATCACACCACCAGTGACTGTCACGAGCGCCAGCGCCCGCGCCTTGGGGGCGATCTCACTGGGCTGGCGGCGGTGGCGGCGGGGTCAGGCACGGCGCCGGCGGGGGACGTGGCGGGGAACTGGGCGGGGGCAAGGGTGGCGGGTCCGGCATCGTCGAATCCCCGCACACGTTGGCTCTTGTCTGGCCGCAGGTTCCGCCGTCCGGGCAAGTCCCGCCACAATCCTGCAAGCTACCGCAGCCGTCGCCGATCACGCCGCAGTAGCGGCCGCCGCCCGAGGGCGAGCAACTGACCTTGGGGCATCCGCCGGACTGGTCGACACAGATGCTGTTCACGCACGTCCATCCCGCCGGGCAGTCGCCGCACGAAAGCACATCTCCGCATCCGTCACCAATCAATCCACAGTACCTCTCTGCCGACCATGAATCGCAGGAAGGAATCGGCGTGCACGCGTCGCGGGAACCCACGCACAGGAAATCCACACATTGCCAGCCCGGCGTCGTGCAGTTGCCGCAGTCGAGAGCACGGCCGCACCCGTCCCCGATACGGCCGCAGTAACTATAGCTGGCGGTGCCGCAACTGAGCCCTATGCAGATGGCCGGTGCAGGTCGGCAAATGCCCTCTGCGCAGGTCCAGCCGGGCGGGCAATCATCCCCACAGGCGAGCGTCCCACCACATCCATCCCCGATCGTGCCGCAATAGGGATCGCACTTTGGATCGCGACAGGTCAACGGGACACAGGCGTCCGCACCAGCCGCGCTATCCCTGCCACCGGCGACATCCGCTCCCAGAGACGCATCCTGGGCTGCCCAGTCCTGGCCCGCATCGGGGACCGTGGCGTCAGGAGTCTGGGTCGCGCCGTCGCGGCCCGGGGCTGCATCGTGTGTAATCGAGCCGCCCACCTGCCCAGCGTCGCTGGAGCGAGTCCTCAACGAAACTCTCCCGCAGCCAGCAGAAAGAATGGCAGCTGCCCAGAGGATCACCGCAATCGAAATGTGCCGCTGGCAACTGCTCACGACCCCGCGATCGTACATCGACAAGAAAGGACCGGGGCAAGAAAGGTGAACTAGCGCCCGCCGCGTGCGCGCCAGACCACCTGCGCCCCGGCCACCACGGCCAGCGGCCCGGCTATCAGCAGGGCGTGGATGAGCGCGAGCCAGGGAACGCCGAGCAGGCCATAGACCAGGAACGCCAGAATGAAGAAGTCGCGCCGGCCCATGGTGTGCACCATGGCCAGCGGGTCACGCTTGCCGGTGGCCAGTCGGGTCTTCATGTCCGAGCTGCCGGTCAGGTGCCAGCGCACCTTGATGATCTCGCCGCCCCCGCCCTGCAGACTCAGCTCGCGGTAGGCAATCACGTCGTACCCGACATGCAGGGCTGCGGCCAGAATCCCCGCGGTCAGGGCCAGCAGGCTGCCGGTGGCGCGGAACACACCCACGCCGATGCAGGCGAAAAGCACGATGTTGAGCCCATCATCCACCACGGTATCCATCCACTCGCCCAGAGCGCTTTGCTGGAAGCGCACCCGCGCCAGCTCGCCGTCGCAGCCATCCAGGATCGACTGCATGTGCGCCAGGAAGAAGCCCCACACGATGAGCGCCGCGCCGCCGCTCGACACCAGGAACGCGCCCAGCAAGCCCACCAAGGCCGCGCCCAGGGTGACCTGGTTGGGGGTAAACGGCAGGTGACAGAGCAGGTGGCGCGTGATGAAGAACGACACCGGCTTGTTCAGGTAGCGTGCGACGAAACCCAGATCGCCACGCAGCAGCTCGGCGAAGACAGCGCGCTCGGCGTGGCGGCGGCTGGGCTCGTCGATGACGCGCATGGCTCCTTCCAGCGAGCCGCCGGCCGGGCGTACCTCGTCGGCACCTACCTCGATGGCGCCGACCAGCTCCCGGCGCAAAGTCGTCAGGTTCTCGGGCTTGGGCACCTTGTGTACCTGTACCGAGGCCGGCAAGTAGGTGGGCAGGCGACAGCTTCCGTCGGTGGCCAGCACCACGTGGTATTGCAGGCGGTGCAACTGCTTGATGGCCCGCTCGAGAACCGACAAGCCGGCCACGCGCATGGACGAACCCACCACCTCGGCAAGGGTGGCCCGCAGAAGCACGGGCGGCTTGCCAGGTGCAGGCGCGTCCCCAGGGGGCGAGGCGGGCTTGGTGGTTTGGTCGGCGGGGCTCAAGGGGTCGGTGAGTCTCGCACGGCCGGCGCAGGCAGGGCCAGGAGAATATCCCCGGCCCACTACTGGCAACGTTTCTCGCACTCCGTGCGGGTGTCGAACCCATTGGCCGGCCTGCCCATCGGCCCTGGTGATGGCGGCTCCCGGCCGACGTCACATTGAGCCGCGCAATCCGACATGCGCTGGCGCTGAGCAGGGGTCATGGTCGTGGCGCAGGCGCCGGAAAGCACAGCGAGCGCCATCCAGGACAGCACGGTCCGCGAGACGAAGCGCATGGGCAATATCTAGCACAGCGGCGCGCCCAGGAGTGCGCCGTCCAGACACACACCTACTCACTTCAAGTTCGGCAGGGTCTCCATGGATATGAAGGGCGAGCGCCCAAGAGAATCACATTTTCATGATGATCACGCCGCGCTCGGGCACCGAGTGGCCCCGCTCGTCATGATCCATTCCAGGATCGCCCTCACCCGGCCACTGCGGGTCGGAAACGGGAAGCTCGAGCCGTGGACGATCACCGCGTCGACGATCTTCTTCGCGTCGAACGATTTCATTGATGATCCATGGCTCGAGCATCGAAACGCCTCTACTTGAATGCCGACCGGGCTTCCCGTCGCACGATGCGAAGGTTGTCCCGCAGTTGCCTTGGTACCGCTAGAAGAGTACCGCCCACTAAAAACTTTCGGCACCTGGGCCGCAAAGCTTAAGTGTCCGGGGCACGAACCGAACAAGGCCCCCCTGATCCCGCTGCCAGCACTATGACGCTGCATGGTGTCTGAGCCCAAAGCCAAATGGCTCGCCCGGCAAGGCAATACATCGTGGCCGACTACTCTACTCCTCGGGCAGGAGAAGCATCTGGCGGGGTAGGCCCGACCACCACAGCACCTGCACCCCCATGAAGAAGGTGTAGGCATGAATGTTGCCGTCGGGCATGGCGTGAAAATCGACGGTCGGGGTGACGGCCCAGCCCCCGGTGAGGCGCTTGCGCCAGGGGAAATAGTCGTAGCTGACGCCGGCTAGGTAGTTTGAGCCATAGCCACCGCGCATGGTCTTGTCCAGGCTGCTCTGATCGGTCACATACACCACGCCCAGTCCCAATCCAGTGTGCGCGGATAGGCCGCGCCAAAGCGTGGCGCTCCCTTCCAGGGTCAGCCCGAGGATATTTCCCTGGTCGGTGCCCTTTTTGACTCCACCCATTTCGACCAGCAGGCCCAGGCCAAGGCGCTCGGTCAGAAGTTGGCCGACGCGAAAGCTGAAGGCATTGCCGGTGTAAGAACCGCGGTTCTTCCCCTCCTCGTTGAGGTGCGAAGCCACGTTGCTCACACCGACCCCGATCCAGTAGCCCTGGCGCGCGCGCGGCGTTTCCAGGGTCTGGGCTCGCGCCGGACGCGCGGTGCCGCCAGCCAGGACGACCAGCGCAGCTAGACCAAGCATCCATTGGCGACGCATTAGAATTCACCCCGCAATCCAATGATGGGATAAAGGGGAAGTCCCTCGCGCACCTGCTTCTTGGTGTAGTCGTAGTTGTACTGCATGGCCTCCGGGTTGGCGCGATTGAAAACGTTCTGCAGATCGAGATACGCGTTCAGCATCCAGCGGTTGAAGATCCAGCGCTTGTCCACCCGCAGATCGAGTTGCGCGAAAGGTGGCAAGCGGTCCGAGAATTTCGTGCCGAAAATCGGATTGAACCGAAGAGTCGAGGCATTGTAGACCGCTCCCGTGACCGGCGTGGTGGGATCGCCGCTGACCAGGCGAAAGCGCGAGCCGATCTGCCAATTGCGCGGCAACTGGTAGGTGCCGAAAACCGTCAGGATGTGGGTCTGATCGTACTCGAAAAGACGGTAGGTCGTGCTGCCCGAGTCACGCCTGGTGGCGCGCGACAGGGTGTAGGCGAGCCAGCCCGTGAACTTGCTGGTCAGCTCGTGGCGCGCCACCACTTCCATGCCGTAGACCCGCCCGGCGCCGTTGTTGTCAAGGCGCAGAGGCGTCCCGTCGGGCCTGGTCGCCGTGGTGGTACCGATCCAGTGACTCAGGTCTTTGTAGAAGCCGGTCACGTCCAGATTGATGTGTTCGCGCGGCTTCCACTCGACACCCGCCGAATAGTGAATGGCCCGCTCGGCCTTCAAGTCGGGATTGCCGAAGTTCTTGTCGAGCTGTCCGGTGTAGGGATCCGGCTCCTGATAGAAAAGGCCCACACCCGCCTTCAAGGCCACCGGCTTGGAAAGCTGGTAGCGAGCCGTGAGGCGCGGCGCGAATGTCGCCTGAGAAATGTCGGAGAAGTAGTCGAAACGCAGGCCGGGCAGAATGAGCAGTCCCTTCAACGGCCGAAGTTCCAGCTCAACAAAGGCACCCGGCAAGAAGACGTTGATCCCCGACTCGCTGGTCTGGTGGGTATCTGTGAGACTGGACTCCGCCGCCTGCCCCTCCTGCGGGGCGTTGGGCATGTACACACTGTCGCTGAAGCGGTAGTAGCCGACATCGAGACCGGCTGTCAGAGCGAGTTTCTTCGACCATTCGTAGCGAACTGTGTCGCGGAGGTGGGTCAGGTCGACGGTGTAGTGCGAGTAGAACTGGAAGACTTGTACATCTCCGTTCTCGTGGCCTTGTGACAGACGCAAGGTGTTCTCGAACTTGTCACTCGGGACGTAGCGATAGCTGGCCAGGGCACGAAAGAAACTGGTGGAATCCGCTATCTGGTTGCCGGCGATCTCAGTGCCCGCGCGGGCGGCGTTGCGCAGAACGATGCTGAATGTGTCGGACGAACCGAACACGAACAGGCGCAGGTCATGCGCGGGCGCCGGGCGGTAGTTGGCCAGCAATTGGTAGTCGTAGTAGCGGGGCAACGTGACGTCGGTGATGGGCGCGTTGGAGGGAATCAGGCCCTGCACGATCCAGTCGATGTAGCTGCGACGTGCGGCAACCGCCACCGCAGCCTTGTTGCCGATGGGCGTCTCAAGATAGAGGCCGGAGTCGAGCAGATTCACATCGAAATAGCCGTTCGCCTTGGTGGGCTTGAGCTTCTTGGTCGAGATGTCGACGATGCCACCGGTGGCGCGGCCGTAGTAGGGCGAAAAGTTGCCCGGGTAGAATTCCAGACTGTCGATCATGCCCACAGGCAAGACGCTGCGAATGCCGCCAAAGTGATAGATGAGAGGCACCGCTGCGCCGTCCACGAAGAATGCCGTGTCTTGCGGCGCCGATCCGCGCACAAGGATGTCGCCCGAGCCAGCGGGGCTGCGCGCCACTCCGGCGAAGTTCTGGATGACGGCCAAGGGGTCGCCCATGGCTCCGGGCATCTTGTCGATGACCACGTTCTCGATCACGGTGCGGCTGACTTCTTTGCGCTCGCGCTCGGCGGTGACCACCTTGTCGAAGGGATTGTATGAACCCTTCTCGACGTAGTAGGTGGCATGCGTGGCCTCGCCCGCATGGATCTCCTCGGTGGTGCGGAAGGGATAGTACGAGGGAGGCTCGATGAAGACCTTCCAGGTTCCGGGTTGAAGATCGAAGAAGTGGAAGTGCCCCTTGGCGTCGGTGATGTTCTCGAAGCCGATCGGCGCTTCGCCGCCGCTACGATAGACGGTGACCAGAATCCCTGACATTGGCATGCGCGTTCCACGCTCCAACAGCACGCCCGCGAAGTTCTCCACCGGAATCGGTTTGGGCGCCTCCACCGGCGGGCTGGCGGGCGTGGCCACGGGCGGGGGCGCGGGCGGCTTGGGCAACGGGAACTTGAAGGTGTAGTTGAGCTGAACCCGCACCGGCTTTCCCGCCAGCTCGGCCGGTTCAAAACCTAGGCTGTAGGCCGCGGTGACCGCTGCTTCCTCGAAGCCGAGGCCAGTCGGCGTCTTGGGCTCCACCACGGTCGCGCCAGTGACCTCGCCCTTTTCGTCCAGATCCACCAGCAGCGCCACCACGACATCGCCGCTAACCTTGCCGACGGCCTCTGGCGGATAGGCTACCTTGGCCGGCCTGGTCAGCTTGGGCTGCTTGCTGAACTCGCTGGCGTCGATGGTCGGTCCGTGCTCCTTGGCACCGACTTCGGCCTCGCCAGCCCGCCCCGCGGCCTCCTTGTCTTCCCTGGGGCCAGATTCTTCCACGGCCCGCACCACGCCCGCGCCGGCGAAAGACAGCAGGGCTGCCACCATGCCGAGACGCTGCGCCCTCATGGCGTGGTCTCCGGCTGAGCGTCTGCGCTGCTTGCTTCTTCGCCATCCAGCGCTCCGGCATCAGGTCCCGGCTCGCCGCCATCGGCTCCCGGCGCATCGGACGCTCCCGCGTCGGGCAGCGATTCCACCAGATGAGCGACGCCGCTGGTCCAGGTCACGCCGTTGCGGCTGTCGTGAACCACCACGATGATGCGCGCGAAATCCCCAGCGTAGTTATCAAGAGTCGGGATGTTCCAGGTGTTTTGCCCAGCCGCGATGAAGGGTGCAGTCGGATCGTTGGGATCCCCGCCGAGATAGCCGGTGTGCGCACCGCCCTGCCCATTGCTGCCAAAGTCGCCGCACTCGGCGAACCAGTAGACGTTGAGCCGCTCGTACTCTGTATCGTTCGGAAGCAGATAGGGATTGTTGGGATCGTTCGGAGGCTGAGTCGCAGGAGGGGGCAGGACCTGGTTAGGATCGGGCAGGGATATTTCGGCGTTTGATAGAGGCAGGTCGATGCTGATGGGCGTGTCGAAATTGCGCAAAATCCCCTGCGTGCCCGCCTGATCGAGTTGATGAGGGACTCCGTCGATCGTGACGCTGATGCTGCCCACGACCGGGTTGAGATTCTTCTGGATGCTGTCGTTGACCGGCAGGTAGACGTTGAATATGGCGGGCAGTTCCAGGGCAGGCTGGTCCCCAAAGGCCGCCACGGTCACGACCAACTTCACCGTGATGGGGAAACCCGCGATGGTGCACGCGAAGTTCAGACTCCCGTTCGCCGCGAGCCCGCCCGTGCTGGCGACCGCCGCGGCCAACGCGGGAATCGCGTCCAGCTTCCTCTCGCAAAGCAAGGCCAGCATCGCCGCTGGGAAAGGATTCGCAAAGGTTGCGGTCTCGCCCGGACCCAGGTCGAGCGGCGGGACGCCCGGAATACCGGCAAACAACTCATTCGCCGCCGCCTGATCGATGGGGCACTGGCTGGGGTCGGTGGCACTCATGGGCAGGGGACACCACGACCAGCTGTAGGTCACGCCCGCGGTTCCACCGTCACCCAAAGGCGGCTGGTACACCAGCGCGCGCAAGGTCGTGGATGCTCCCAGCGCGGGCTGCGGCGGTTCGGCCTGGATGGCCAGAATGCGCACCTTGTTGAGCAAGGTGGGCGTATTGAAATCGCTGCGACTGCAGGCAAGCAGGGCCAGCGCGACGCCGGCGATCACAGGAAATGTAGTTCTTCTCATCAGTCAACCAGTCGGAATGAGACGTTGTATTTCAGTGTGGTGGCTGTGGGGACGCCGTTGCGGGTGGCGGGCTCGAATTCGTCGGCCATGGCCGCCTTCTTGGCGGCCTCGTTGAACTCGGGATAGGGCGATTCCTTCAGAATCTTGACTGAGGTCACCTTCCCTTTTTCGTCGATCCACACAATGACCGGAACGTCGCCTTCAATGCCCTGGGTCTTCAGGGTTGGCGGAAACTCGGGTTTCACTTCCTTCTTTCGCTTGGCCTGCGCAAACACCACCCCAGCCACCGGAATCCGCGTGGCCACCGCGTTGGCCACGGGTTTCACCGTGGTCGGGCCCTTGTTGATGGTCTGCTTGGGTACCTCTTTGGCCGGCGCCGCGGTCTTGGCCGTCTCGCCCATGCGCGTGTTGCCCACGCCAAAGGCCGGCCCCTCGCCCTCGCCTGCGCCCTCGCCCACCGTCGATTCGAAGCTCAAACCCACCACCCGCGCGGGCTGCGCCTTGGGCGGTTCCTTGGGCTGTGCCTCCACTTTGGGCTGCGGCGCCTGGCGCAGCGGCACCGCACGCTCGGGCTTCACTTCGGGCTCCGGCTCCTTGGGCGGCGGCGGGGGCGGCTCCTTGGGCTTGGCCTCGCGCACCTCGATGGCCACTTGCTGGCGCGCGACCGACTTCTGATGGCTCAGGCGGCTGATGCCGAAAGCGGTGATTACAAAGGCCACGTGCAAGCCCACAGACACCAGCAGCACCAAGATGCCGACCGCGGCGCGCAGCCACGACGGCATCCGGTACAGCCCCCGGTGCGCGCGAAAATCCGACGACAGGGGAACCCGCACATGCGCCATGGCTCGCACCTGCGCGAACTGGCGTCGACGATTCCTCTTCTCGACAAAGGGATTGCCATGCCGGCGCGGTTCGCGCCGTGGCGTCTCCGGTGCAGCCGGCTCTGGGCGTGAAGAAGGGCGCCCCTTCATGGCGACGGACCGCTAGTTGCCCTCTGGAATCGGCGCGCGCTCCACGTCGAGCGCAAACGCCGTGACCCCGTTGCGTTTGACCAGATCGATCAGATCCATCACGCGGCCGTAGGGCACGCCCTTGTCACCCGCGATCACCGCCTGCAGCTTCGGGTTGGCGTCGTGCTCGCGCTTCACGTGGCGAGCCACCTCGTCGAGGTTGCTCTCTTTGCCGTTGAGCAAGAGCTTGCCATCCTTCGTGCACACCAGATTGACGGTCGATTCCACATGCGCCCCGGCGGTGGCAGCCTTGGGCAGGTTGACCACCATGCTGGCGCGCACGATGGCGGCCGAGGTCAACATGAAGATGATGAGCAGCACCAGCACGATGTCCACAAAGGGAATGATGTTGATGCTGGCGAGCGGACCTTCGTCCTCGCCGTTGCCGTTACTCAACGATCCAGCCATGGCGGCTCCCTACTCGCTTTTCTCGCTGCCGGCGGCCTTCAGTTCGGCCAGCAGGATGCGCGACAGCGACTCGGTGTTGGTCACCGCGTCCTTCACCATGCCCTTGAACACGTTGTAGGCCACCACCGCGGGAATCGCGACCAGCAGGCCGATGGCCGTGGCCACCAGGGCCTCGGCGATCCCGGCCATCACGCCGGTGCTGGCGGCGGCCATGTCCTTCGACAGATCCTTGAATGCGCGCACGATGCCGAGCACCGTACCGAACAGGCCGATGTAGGGCGAGTTGGACGCCAGGGTGGCCAGGATGGACAGGCGGCGCTCGTAGAAGCTCTTCTCGCGCGCCATGGCCCCGGTCAGGAGATCCTCGACGGATTCTGGCCCCTTGGCGTAGCCGCGCAGGCCGGCCAGCACCACGTTGGTTTCCAGGCTGTCGGTCTTGGCCAGCAGCTTGGCCGCGGCCTCGAAATCGCCCTTGTCCAGGCACTTGACGAATTCCTCGCGAAGGGTCTCGAACGCGACTTTGTGCCGCCGGTAGAAGATCCAGCGTTCCACCATGACCGCCACCGAGAGCAGCGACAGGCCGAGCAGGAGCCACAGCACCCACTCGGAGCGGAAAACCGGCAAAGCGAGGAGTTTTTGGACGAGGCCTTCGGGAGAGGGGGTCATGACGACCTCATATAACACCGCATGGGGTATTTTCTGTCACTCAGCGCACAATGACGCAAGAGTGATCGGGGCCACAGCGGCCTCGGTAACAACCACGATGCCCTGTTGACGACGCCGCATAGCGCACGTAGCGTTCGACGGCCATGTGCTTGTCATCACACGTGCTCGTCGTCAAACGGCGCCTGCCGCGGCATCTACCGGCTCGCCGAATTCTCCTCGCGACTCTTGTCCTGCTGTCGAGCGGGGTTGCAACCGCAGCGCGCGCGGAAACCACGGCGCGCCCGGAGCCGCAAAGCTTGATCGCCGGAGCGCTGCCCAGCCGCAGCCAGGGCGTGAAAAACCCAAACCGCCTGACCGACGGGCTGTACAGCAACGAAGGCGACGAGTGGCTCACCGATGTGACCTCGCGTTTCTTGTCGGCGCGATCCTTCGTGGAATACGACTTAGGCAGCGCGCGCACGATTAAGTGTGCCCTGACCCAGGCCGACAACAACGACGTGTACGTGCTGTCGGGCTCGCAGGACGGAGAAAAATGGCAGTCCCTGTGGCGGG
Organism: Myxococcales bacterium; assembly: GCA_003158735.1. Taxonomy (GTDB): domain Bacteria; phylum Myxococcota_A; class Polyangia; order Fen-1088; family Fen-1088; genus Fen-1137. The sequence goes on from PMLB01000356.1 coordinate 32,492, forward strand.
TGGGGGCCGAGCCGAACCCTGGCATGCGACTGCGCAACCAAAAACTGGAGGCGAGCGCGCGCTATGTGCGGCTCTCCGCCACCGGCGGCGATGCGCTGTACAGCGTGGGCGAGATCGCACTCTACAGCGAGTGCCCATCCATCTGGCCGCCCGAACTGGTGCGAACCCGCGGCGTCGCGGTGGCCGACACGGTGGTGACCAAGGTGGTGTTCTTTGCGATCTTCGCCGCGTTCTTCCTGCTGGTCCATCGTCGCAAAGCTGCCCGCATTCACTACGTGCTGATCCTGCCGGCGCTTGCAGCGGGCTGGATGCTGGCGGTCGAGTTGGCGCACCTGTATCCCTTTGTCGATCAAGAGCCGTCGCTGCGCGCCTTGCTCGCCGTTCTGGTTGGGCTGCTGGCGCTCAAGGAGGCTTTCTTCAAAGAAGACGCCGCGCCCCATCGCAGGGTGGTTCTGGGGACGCTGGCTTTCTGCGCGGTGGCGGCCTTTGCCATCTACTGGCACTTCGGCACGCTGCAGTTCTTCGACGACGCCAAGGGCCGCAACAC